>NZ_KE384246.1:0-3269 GCF_000424785.1 Streptomyces sp. CNT360
CGTGAGGTGGTGGAGGGGCTGTCGTTCCATCCGCCACGGGTTCCGTTCGTCTCGACGGTGACGGGTGAGCGGGTGGTGGAGGAGATCGCGTCGCCGGGCTATTGGGTGGAGCATGTGCGGGCGACGGTGCGGTTTGCCGACGCGGTGGAGCGCCTGCGTGCCGATGGTGTGGAGACGTTCGTGGAGGTCGGGCCGGATGCGGCGTTGAGTGCGTTGGGTCCGGGTGTGGTGCCGGATGCGGTGTTCGTGCCGACGGTGCGCAGGGAGCGGGACGAGGTACGGGCTGTGGTGACCGCACTGGCACACGCGCACGTGCGTGGGGCCGAGGTGGACTGGCTGCGGGTGTTCGGCCGCGTGAGCGCAGCGGCGTCCGGGGAGCTGGATCTGCCCACGTACGCGTTCCAGCACCAGCGGTACTGGTTGGAGGGTTCGGGCTCGGTGTCGTCGTCGAAGGACGCGGTCGACAGCGAGTTCTGGGCGACGGTCGAACGCGCGGACGTGAGCGGGCTGGCCGAGGCGCTGAACATCGAGCCGACGCAGCAGACTGCGCTGGCCCAGCTCATGCCGGCTCTTGCGGCCAGGCAGCGCGAGCACCGGGAGCAGTCCGTGACAGCCTCCTGGCGCTACAAGGAGGCATGGACGGCGCTCGCGCGGAACGAGGGGCCGACGCGTCTCTCGGGCACGTGGGTCGTGGTGACCGGTGACACGGACCCGTCGCACGACACGGTCGTCCACGCTTTGGAGGAGCGAGGCGCACAGGCCCACCGCCTCGCTCCGGCGGACCGTGGACAACTCGTGGAGCAGCTCCGCGCTGTCCCGGCCGGGACCGGAACCCGGACCGATGCCGAGGCCGCCACCGATGGGCAGGCCGACATCAGGGGCGTCTTGTATCTCGGCGCCCTGGACGACCGTCCCGACCCGGCGTTCCCCGACGCGCTGAGCGTCGGCCTGGTAGGTGCCCTGCATCTCGCTCAGGCGCTGGGCGAAGCGGGCGTCGCCGCCCCGATGTGGTGTGTGACGCGTGGAGCCGTCGTCGTGAACCGGCAGGACGAGCGGGTGCACCCTGCCCAGGCCGCGATCTGGGGGCTCGGCCAGGTGGTCGCCGTGGAGCACCCGGACCGGTGGGGCGGTCTGATCGACCTTCCTGCGTACGACGACGAGGTGGGTCTCGCGCATCTCGTCGACATGCTGGGCGGCATACTTGCCGACGCATCGAACGAGAATCAGGTGGCCGTGCGCCGGTCCGGTGTGTTCGGCCGTCGGTTGGTGCCGGCACCGCTGGACCGTCGCCACGACAGGCGACAGCTTCGTGGCACCGTGCTTGTCACGGGCGGCACCGGCGCGCTCGGTGCTCACGCGGCGCGATGGGCCGTCGCTGAAGGAGCCGACCACGTCGTCCTGGCCGGCAGGCGCGGCCCGGACGCTCCCGGGGTGGAGGACCTCCGGGCGGAGCTGAGCGCGTCGGGGGCCGAGGTGACGGTCGTCGCTTGCGACGTCGCCGACCGCGACGAACTTGCGCGCGTACTCGATCGGATCCAGGCGACCGGCCAGGGGACCCACGCGCTGAGGGCCGTTCTGCACGTTGCCGGGACGCTCGACGACGGAGTCGTCGACGCGATGACTCCGGAGCGGCTCGCCGGTGTCATGCGAGCCAAGGCGCTCGGCGCCCGTCACCTCCACGACCTCACGCGCGACCTGGAGCTCGACGCATTCGTCCTGTTCGCTTCGGCGGCGGCCACCCTCGGCGCTGCCGGGCAGGCCAACTATGCCGCGGCCAACGCCTACCTCGAAGCGCTCGCCCACGAACGCCGGGCCGAGGGTCTTGCGGTCACCTCCATCGCCTGGGGGCCGTGGGCGGACGGCGGTATGGCGGACAGCGCGGTCGTCGGCCGCCAGCTACGCCGCAACGGCATCACTCCGCTGCGTCCGGAGACGGCGCTGGCGGCGTTGCGCCAGGCGTGGGAAAGGGACGAGACCGCGCTGACGATTCTCGACGTGAACTGGGAGCGGTTCGCGGAGGCGTCCCCCATGGCGCGCACGACACCGCTGTTGAGCGAGCTGCCGACCCTCCGGTCGGCCTGGACGAGGAGCGACAGCGCAGCGCTGTCCGGCATCGCGGCTCGGCTGTCCGGCGCCTCGGAGACGGACCGGACGCGTACGCTGCTGACCCTGGTCCAGGAGCAGGCCGCCGCCGTGCTGGGACATGCCCGCCCCGACACCGTCCGCCGTGACCGGGCCTTCGACGAGCTGGGCTTCGACTCCCTGACCGCCGTGGAGTTCCGCAACCGTCTCGCCACAGCCACGGACCTCGCCCTGCCGACGTCCCTGGTCTTCGACTACCCGACCCCCATCGAACTGGCCCGCCACCTGCTGGCCCGCTTCGCCGAGCACGCGGGAGAGCTCCGACCCGCGGAGAGCGAGGCGGACACCGGAACCCGCCCGGGCGGTGCGGCCACCGGCGACGACCCGGTCGTGATCGTCGGAATGGCATGCCGCTTTCCGGGCGGCGTGAACTCGCCGGAAGACCTGTGGGAACTCGTGCGGAACGGCGCGGACGCCGTGTCGGACTTCCCGACGGATCGCGGATGGGACATCGACGCGCTCTACGACCCGGAACGGAGCACGCCGGGCACGACGTACTCACGCCGCGGCGGCTTCCTGCACGACGCCGCCTGCTTCGACGCGGAGTTCTTCGGTATCTCCCCGCGTGAGGCAACTGCGATGGATCCGCAGCAGCGGCTGCTGCTGGAGACGTCCTGGGAGGCCATCGAGCGGGCGGGCATCGATCCCCGTTCGTTGCGGTCCGGGCAGACCGGCGTGTTCATGGGCACCAACGGTCAGGACTACGCGACCCTCCTGCGCCGCCCCCCGGAGGAACTGGAGGGATACGCGGGCACCGGCTCCGCCGCCGCTGTCTTCTCGGGCCGCCTGTCGTACACGTTCGGTCTTGAGGGTCCTGCGGTGACGGTGGATACGGCGTGTTCGTCGTCGTTGGTGGCGTTGCATCTGGCGGCGCAGTCGTTGCGTCAGGGGGAGTGTTCGCTGGCGTTGGTGGGTGGTGTGACGGTGATGTCGACGCCTGCTGCGTTTGTCGAGTTCAGTCGTCAGGGTGGGCTGGCGCATGACGGTCGTTGCAAGTCGTATGCGGCGGGTGCGGATGGTACGGGGTGGTCCGAGGGTGTGGGTGTGTTGTTGGTGGAGCGGTTGTCGGATGCGGAGCGCAACGGGCATCGGGTGTTGGCTGTGGTGCGGGGTTCGGCGGTGAATCA
>NZ_KE384246.1:5596-8889 GCF_000424785.1 Streptomyces sp. CNT360
GCGTTGGCGGATGCGTGTTTGCATGCGTGGGCGGTGGCGGGTGTGGGGGGTCGTGGGGTGTTGCCGTTTGCGTGGTCGGGTGTGCGGTTTGGTGGTGGTGGGGGTGTGCGGGTGGTGCGGGTGTGGTTGAGGCCGGTGGGTGAGGGTGTGGTGTCGGTGTGTGTGGTGGATGGGGTGAGTGGTGAGGTGGTGTGGTCGGTGGAGTCGTTGTCGTTGCGTCCGGTGGAGGGTTTGGTGTCGGGGCAGGTGGGTGGGGTTTCTGCTGGTTCCGGTTCTGGTTCTGGTTCTGGTGGTGGGTTGTATCGGGTGGGGTGGTGTGAGGTTGTGGTGCCGGAGGTGGTGGGTGGTGCCGGGGTTGAGGGTGAGGGTTCTGCTGTGGGTGTGAGTGTGGGTGGTTGTGGGTTGGTGGATGGTGGTGTGGTGGGTGGTTTTCGGGTGTTGGATGTGCGTGGTGTGGTGGGGGGTTTGGGTGTGGGTGTGGTGCGGGGTGTGGTGGTGGAGGTGGTGGGTGTGTTGCAGGAGTGGTTGGGGGCTGGTGGGTCGGTGGTGGTGTGGACGCGGGGTGGTGTGGTGGGTTGGGGTGGTGGGGGGGATGTGTGTGGTGCGGGTGTGGCGGTGTGGGGGTTGGTGCGGTCGGTGCAGCGGGAGTTTCCGGGGCGTGTGGTGTTGGTGGAGGGTGGTGGGTGGGGTGATGTGGCGCGGGTGGTGGCGTCGGGTGAGTCGGAGGTGGTGGTTGAGGAGGGGCGTGTGTGGGTGCCGCGTCTGGCGGAGCTGGAGGCGGGTGCGGGGTCTGTGCCGTTGGAGTCGGGTCCGGGTTCGAAGCCGGGGTCTGCACCGGTGGGGTCGGAGGCGGGTCCGGGGTCTGCGTCGGCGGGTTCGGGGTCTGTGCCGTTGGGGTTGGAGTCGGGGTCTGTGTCGTTGGGGTCGGGTTCGGGTTCGGGGTTGGTGGGGTCGGGTTCCGTTGTGGGTTCGGGGTTGGTGTCGGGTGGGGGTGGTGTGCGGGAGGGTGTGGTGGTGGTGACGGGTGGTTTGGGTGTGTTGGGTGGTGTGGTGGCGCGTCATGCGGTGGTGGGGTGGGGTTTTCGGGATGTGGTGTTGGTGGGGCGTGGGCGTGGTGGTGGGGGTTCTGGGTTGGTGGGGGAGTTGGAGGGGTTGGGTGCGCGGGTGCGGGTGGTGTTGTGTGATGTGGGGGATTGGGAGGGGTTGTTGGCGGGGTTGGAGGGTGTGGTGGGGGTGCGTGTGGTGGTGCATGCGGCGGGTGTGGTGGATGACGGGTTGTTGGGGTCGTTGTCGGTGGAGCGGGTGGTGGGTGTGTTGGGGGCGAAGGTGGATGGGGCGTGGAATGTGCATGAGGTGTGTGGGGTGTTGGGGTGGGATGTGGAGGCGTTTGTGGTGTTTTCGTCGTTGGCGGGTGTGGTGGGGTCGGTGGGTCAGGTGGGGTATGGGGCGGGGAATGCGTATGGGGATGCGTTGGCGTGGTTCCGGTGGGGGTCGGGGTTGCCGGGGGTGTCGGTGGCGTGGGGTTTGTGGGGGGTGCGGTCGGGTGTGTCGGCGGGGTTGTCGGAGGGTGATCGTGCGCGGATGGCGGGGCAGGGTGTGTTGCCGTTGGAGACGGGGGAGGGGCTGCGGTTGCTGGATGCGGCCCTCACCACGAACCACCCCAACGTCGTGGCGATGCGCTTGGACCAGGACGCGCTCCGTACCGAGGCGGAGAGCGGCACCCTCGCCCCCGTGATGGCGGAACTCGTACCGGCTCGGCCGCACAGGGAACCGACCACCGGCCGTGACGGTGACCGTGGCCGCCCCGAGCCGAGCGGGGGCCGTTCCGGCCTGCGACAGAGGCTGGGCGCGCTCCCCGGTACCGAGCGCGTCTCCGCACTGTTGTCGCTGGTCAGAGCGGAGGTCGCAGCGGTACTCGGGCACGAGTCGGCGGCGGGTGTGCCGGCGGAACGGGCCTTCACGGAGCTGGGCTTCGACTCGATGTCCTCCGTCGATCTGCGGAATCGCCTCAGTAAGCAGACCGGTCTGGCTCTGCCTGCCACCCTGGTCTTCGACTACCCCACCCCGGCAGCGCTGACCGAGTACCTGTTGCCGCAACTCGTGGACGAGCTGGCGGAGCAGGACGAGTCGACCGAGGAGTCACCCGGTGCGGTGGCGGAGGTCTCTCGTCGTGAGGCCCCCGCGACGGCGGAGGAACCGATTGCGATCGTCGGCATGGCCTGCCGTTATCCGGGAGGTGTGTCCTCGCCCGAAGAGCTGTGGGACATGGTCGTGTCCGGCGGCGAAGGAATCTCCGCGTTCCCCGAGAACCGTGACTGGGACCTCGACGCGCTCTACAGCCCCGACGCCGACCAGCTGGGGACCTTCTACACGAAGGAAGGCGGGTTCCTGCACGACGCCGGCGAGTTCGACGCGGACTTCTTCGGTATCTCGCCGCGCGAGGCACTGGCCATGGATCCGCAGCAGCGGCTGCTTCTGGAGACCACCTGGGAGGTCATGGAGCGGGCCGGGATCCCGCCGACCTCTCTGCGGGGCAGCGACACCGGCGTCTTCGCGGGCATGATGTATCACGACTACGCCTCGCGACTGTCCACGGTGCCGGAGGAGTTGGAGGGGTACCTGGGCAACGGCAGCGCGGGCAGTATCGCGTCGGGCCGGGTGGCGTACACGTTCGGTCTGGAAGGCCCTGCGGTGACGGTGGACACGGCGTGTTCGTCGTCGTTGGTGGCGCTGCACATGGCCGCGCAGTCGTTGCGTCAGGGCGAGTGCTCGCTGGCGCTGGCCGGCGGGGTGACGGTGATGTCGACGCCGGGTGCGTTCGTGGAGTTCAGCCGTCAACGGGGCCTGGCGGCGGACGGCCGGTGCAAGTCGTACTCCGACCACGCGGACGGTACCGGGTGGTCCGAGGGCGTGGGCATGCTGCTGGTGGAGCGCCTGTCGGACGCGCGGCGCAACGGCCATCAGGTGCTCGCGGTGGTGCGGGGCTCGGCGGTCAACCAGGACGGTGCGTCGAACGGTCTGACCGCGCCGAACGGCCCGTCCCAGCAGCGCGTGATCCGCCGTGCTCTGGCGAACGCGCGGCTCTCGGCCTCGGAGGTGGACGTGGTCGAGGGCCACGGTACGGGGACGCCACTCGGTGATCCGATCGAGGCGCAGGCGCTGTTGGCGACCTACGGTGCGGAGCGTGCGGCGGAGCGGCCTTTGTTGCTGGGTTCGGTGAAGTCGAATCTGGGGCATACGCAGGCGGCTGCGGGTGTGGCGGGTGTCATCAAGATGGTGATGGCGATGCGGCA
>NZ_KE384246.1:9569-15780 GCF_000424785.1 Streptomyces sp. CNT360
GATGTGGAGGCGTTTGTGGTGTTTTCGTCGTTGGCGGGTGTGGTGGGGTCGGTGGGTCAGGTGGGGTATGGGGCGGGGAATGCGTATGGGGATGCGTTGGCGTGGTTCCGGTGGGGGTCGGGGTTGCCGGGGGTGTCGGTGGCGTGGGGTTTGTGGGGGGTGCGGTCGGGTGTGTCGGCGGGGTTGTCGGAGGGTGATCGTGCGCGGATGGCGGGGCAGGGTGTGTTGCCGTTGGAGACGGGGGAGGGGCTGCGGTTGCTGGATGCGGCCCTCACCACGAACCACCCCAACGTCGTGGCCGCCCGACTCAGCGCTCGCGGTACCCACCAGGTGCCCCCGGTGCTCCGCGATGTCGTGCGCGTGCCTTCTTCGTCCGAGCAGGGGGACGGGGAGGACGAGGACCCGGCAGCCGCGTTGCGGCGCCAACTGGCGCAGGGAACCCCGCAGATGCGGGCCCGTACCATCGGCAGGCTGGTCCGCACGCACGTCGCTCAGGTACTCGGCCATGAGGATCCCGGTCGCATCGACATGAGCAGCGGCTTCATGGCGATGGGCTTCGACTCGCTGGCCGCCGTGGAGCTCCGTGACCGGCTCAGCCGGGCCACCGGGCTGGATCTGCCTGCGACGCTGCTGTTCGAGCATCCGTCTCCCGACGAACTGTCGCGGCACATGGACGCCGAGATGTCCGCCTCCGGGCAGGTGCCGGCGCCTTCGCAGGACGAGGCCCCCGAGGAGGGGGCCGGCACTGTCGCAGAAACACTCGAATCGGCCTCGGCCGACGAAGTACTTGATTTCATCCGACGGGAGTTCGGGCGCTGATCATGAACGACAACACGTTGCTCGACAACCTCAAATGGGTCACCGCCGAGCTGCACCAGGCGCGCCGGGAACTGCGGGAGAAGGAAGCCGCGACACCCGAGCCCGTCGCCATCGTGGGCATGGGGTGCCGTTACCCCGGCGGGGTGCGCACCCCGGACGAGCTGTGGCAGTTGGCCGAGCGCGGCAAGGATGCGATCACGGACTTCCCCACCGATCGCGGTTGGGATCTGGAGCGCCTGTACGACGCCGACCCGGAGCACCTGGGCACGTCGTACGTGCGCCGGGGCGGATTCCTGCACGACGCGGCCGAGTTCGACGCGGAGTTCTTCGGCGTGTCGCCGCGCGAGGCGGTCACGATGGACCCGCAGCAGCGGCTGATGCTGGAGGTCGCCTGGGAGGCGCTGGAACGGGCGGGTATCGATCCCGAATCCGCACGTGGCAGCCGGACCGGGGTGTTCGCCGGGACGATGTACCACGACTACAGCGGTCTGCTGGAGCGCGCTTCGGAGGAGTACGAAGGGTTCTTCGGGAACAGCACCTCTGGCAGCGTGGTGTCCGGGCGGATCGCCTACGAGCTGGGCCTGGAGGGTCCCGCGGTCACCATCGACACGGCCTGCTCGTCGTCGCTTGTCGCGCTGCATCTGGCGTGCCAGGCGCTGCGCAAGGGCGAGTGTTCGCTGGCGCTCGCCGGCGGTGTGACGGTCATGGCGACGCCACGTCCGTTCATCGACTTCAGTCGGCAGCGTGGGCTGGCGCCGGACGGGCGGTGCAAGTCGTTCTCGGACGGCGCGGACGGTACGGGATGGTCCGAGGGCGCCGGGGTGCTCCTCGTCGAGCGGCTGTCCGACGCCCGGCGCAACGGGCACCCGGTACTCGCCGTCGTGCGTGGCTCCGCGGTCAACCAGGACGGTGCAAGCAGCGGGTTCTCCGCGCCGAACGGCGCCGCGCAGCAGAGTGTGATCCGTCAGGCGCTCACCGATGCGGGGCTCTCCGCCGGGGACGTGGACGCGGTCGAGGCGCACGGCACCGGCACACCGCTCGGCGACCCCATCGAGGCACGTGCGCTGCTGGCCACCTACGGCAGCGGACGCGCGGGTGGGCATCCGTTGCTGCTCGGTTCCATCAAGTCCAACCTCGGGCACACGCAGGCGGCTGCGGGCGTGGCGGGCGTCATCAAGATGGTGATGGCGATGCGGCACGGGACGCTTCCTGCCACGCTCCACGTGGCGGAGCCCTCCTCCCGTGTCGACTGGGGGTCGGGAGCCGTGCGGCTCCTCAGCACTGCCACCTCCTGGCCCGGCACCGACCGGGCCCGGCGTGCGGCGGTGTCCGCGTTCGGTGTCAGCGGCACCAACGCCCACGTCATCCTCGAACAGCCCCTCGACACTGCAGCACACGACGACCCGGCCCCGGCCGCATCGGCCGGGAGCGCCCCGCTCGTCCGGCACTCCGCCTCTGCCGCCCTCGGCGAACCGGCCGCGTCTCCCGAGCTCACCGCCGCTGCGGGCCTCGTTGCCCCGGAGGATTCCGCCGACGAGGCGATGCCTGCCGCCCCGGCACCGGGCGGGTTCCCGTTGCCGTGGCTGCTGTCGGCGAAGACGGAGACCGCGCTGCGCGCCCAAGCGCGCTCGCTGAGCGCACACCTGAACGGTGACGCACAGCCCCGCCTCGACGAGGTGGCCTGGTCCCTCGCCCACGACCGTACGGGTTTCCGGCATCGTGCGGTGCTGTTGGGGACCGACCTCGACGAGATGCGCACCCACCTGGGGACCCTCGCGGAGGGTACCGGTGCGCCGTCCGTCGTCACAGGCGTCGCCGAACAGGGCCAGGACCAGCCGGTCTTCGTCTTCCCCGGCCAGGGCGCGCAGTGGGTCGGCATGGCGGTGGAGCTGATCGGCACCTCGCCGGTGTTCGCCGCGAGGATGACCGAGTGCGCTGAGGCGCTGCGCCCGCACGTGGACTGGCGTCTGCTGGACGTGCTGGACGACGACGAAGCGCTGGAACGCGTCGACATCGTGCAGCCCGCGCTGTTCGCCGTGATGGTGTCGCTGGCCGCGATGTGGCAGGCGGCGGGCGTGCAGCCCGCCGCCGTGGTGGGGCACTCCCAGGGGGAGATCGCCGCCGCGTGCGTGGCCGGTGCACTGTCGCTGGAGGACGCCGCCCGGGTGGTGGCGCTGCGCAGCAAGGCCCTGGTCCGGCTGGCCGGGCAGGGCGGCATGGTGTCCGTACCACGGGCGGCCGACGACCTCGACCTGGGCGAGGGGCTGTCCGTCGCCGCGGTGAACGGCCCCCGCACCACCGTCGTCTCGGGTGAGCCGGCCGCGCTGGAGGCACTGCTCGCAGCGGATGAGCAGGCCCGCCGTGTCCCGGTGGACTACGCCTCCCACTCGCCGAGCGTGGAAGCCATCCGGGACGAGCTGTCGGCCGTGCTCCATGGCATCCGTCCCCGTGCGTCCCGCATCCCCCTCTACTCCACGGTCACCGGCGCCCCGCTGAACACCGCGCGCATGGACGCCGAGTACTGGTATCTCAACCTGCGGGCGACCGTACGCTTCGAACAGGCCGTGCGGGCGCTCGTCGAGGAGGACTACACCGGCTTCGTCGAGGTCAGCCCGCACCCGGTGCTCACCTTCGGCGTCCGGGAGATCCTCGACGACACGGGCAGGACAGGACTGGCCGCCGGAACACTGCGGCGGGGCGAAGGGCACTGGCACAGGTTCCTCACGTCCCTGGCCGAGCTGCACACCCACGGCGTCACCGTCGACTGGGACGCGGTGCTCGGCAGCACTCCGCGCAGGGTCGAGCTGCCGACCTACGCCTTCCAGCGCACCAGGTACTGGCCGGCCGGGCTGCGGGAGTGGGCGAGCACGACAGGCGACTTCGCCGTGTCCGACCACGCGTTCCTGCACATGGCGCTCGGCCTGGCCGACGGTGAGGGCTTCGTGCTCACGGGACGTATAGCGCCCGACACGCAGCCGTGGCTCGCCGACCACAAGGTGCTGGGGCGGTCACTGCTGCCGGGAACCGCGCTGCTCGACCTGGCCGTCAGGGCCGGGCAGCAGGCCGGATGCCGACAGGTCGACGAGCTCACGTTCGAGGCACCGGTCGTCCTCCCCGAGAACGGCGCCCTCCAGGTTCAGATGATCGTCACGGCCCCCGACGGCACGGGACGCCGCACGATCGACATGTACACGCGCCCTGCCGAGCCCGACGGCGCCGACGCCGGTGAGCAGGAGTGGGTGAAGTGTGCGAGCGGCGCCCTGGCAGAGGGGCCCGCGCCTGCCCCGGCCGGACCCGTCGACTGGCCACCCGCGGGAGTCGAAGCGGTCGACCTCGACGCTCATTACACGCACCTGCACGACCAGGGCCTCGACTACGGACCCGCCTTCCAGGGCGTACGGGCCGCATGGCGCGCCGGGGACGAGGTGTTCGCCGAGGTCGTGCTGCCCGAGGACAGCGGAACGGGCCGATTCGGCGTTCACCCTGCCCTGCTCGACGCCGGGCTCCACCTGGCGGGCCTCGCCGGGTCCGCGGACGCTGCCGCACCCCGGTTGCCGTTCTCGTGGACGGGCGTGACCCTGCACGCGGCCGGTGCGACCACCGTGCGCGTACGGCTCGCTCCCACGGGGGGCGACGCGTTCACCCTGCTGGCCGTCGACCCGGACGGCACCCCGGTACTCTCGGCCGCGTCCCTGGCGGTACGCCCGGTGACCGCGGGACAGCTCGGCACCGCGCACGACGCCACGCTGTTCCGCCTCGACTGGCGCCCCGTGGCCCCGGCCGACCACCCGAACTCCGCCGGTGCGTCGGTGCACTCCGCCGGAACGGCGACGGGCTCTGCCGGTACGGCCACCGAGGGCGCCACCGGTGACGTGCTCGTCGACGTCCACCAGGAGCCGGTGCGCGACGCGGTCCACACCGTGCTGGAACGGCTCCAGTCCTGGCTCACCGACGAGCGGTCGGCCGCTGCCCGCTTGGTCGTCGTCACACACGGCGCCGTCGCCGTCCAGCCTGGTGAGGCTCCGAAACACCTGGCGGGCGCGGCGGTGTGGGGCCTCGTCCGCGCAGCGGAAGCCGAGAACCCCGGCTGCTTCGCCCTCGTCGACCTCGACGAACCCTCCCTCGACGCCGCGGAACCGGCTTCGCCGGACCAGCCCGCCCGGCCGCCCCTCGACAGTGCCGGGCTGCGCGCGGCTCTCGACTCCGGCGAACCCGAGGTCGCCGTCCGCGACGGAGCACTCCATGTGCCCCGGCTCGCCCGCCTCCCGTTCCGCACCCGAGCGTCGGACGCGCCGTCCTTCACCCCCGGCGGGACCGTCCTGATCACCGGAGGCACGGGCGCACTCGGCAGCCTCGTCGCCCGGCACCTGGTGGACGCACACGCGGTACGGCACCTGCTGTTGGTCAGCCGCACCGGCGCCGCGGACCCCGAAATGCTGAACGAACTGTCCGCCGCAGGCGCCACCGTGCACGTTGCCGCCTGCGACGTGGCCGATCGCGAAGCTCTCACCCGGCTGCTCGATGCCGTCCCCGCGGAACACCCCCTCACCGGCGTCGTACACGCCGCGGGCGTGCTCGACGACGGGCTGACCTCGACCCTCGGCCCGGAGCAGGTCGACGCCGTACTCCGGCCCAAGGCCGACGCCGCGCTGCTGCTCGACGAGCTGACCGCCGAACTCGATCTGGACGCCTTCGTCCTGTTCTCCTCGGCCGCCGGCACCCTCGGCGCCGCGGGCCAGGGCAACTACGCGGCTGCCAACGCCTTCCTCGACGCCCTGGCCGCCCACCGCCACGCCCGAGGCCTCCCCGCCACCGCGCTGGCCTGGGGATTCTGGGAACCACGCGGCGGCATGACCGGACACGTCGCCGACAGCGACCTCCTCCGGTTGAACCGCTCCGGCATCGCCCCCCTCACGGCCGAAGAAGGGCTGGAACTCCTCGACCGCGCACTGTCCTCCCGCGAAGCCGTACTCCTGCCGGCCCGGCTCGACCTCCCGGCACTCCGAGGGTCGGGCACCGTTGTCGCACCCGCCCTGCGCGACCTCGTCCGTGGCCCGGCACGCCGCGCCGCCGGTGACGTGGACCTGCGCACCCGCCTGGCGCGGCTGCCCGCTTCGCAGCACGTCGGTGTCCTTGTGGACATCGTCAGGTCCCGGGCGGCGGGGGTGCTGGGGCATGACTCGGTGGATGCGGTGGGTGCGGGTCGGGCGTTTCGGGAGGTGGGTTTTGATTCGTTGACGGCGGTGGAGTTGCGTAATGCGTTGTCTGCTGTGACGGGTCTGCGGTTGCCGGCGACGTTGGTGTTCGATTTTCCGACGCCGTTGGCGTTGGCTGAGTTCTTGGTGTCGTCGTTGGTGTCTTCGTCTTCGGGGTCGGGGTCTTCGGCTTCGTC
>NZ_KE384246.1:18175-20793 GCF_000424785.1 Streptomyces sp. CNT360
GCGGCGTTGAGTGCGTTGGGTCCGGGTGTGGTGCCGGATGCGGTGTTCGTGCCGACGGTGCGCAGGGAGCGGGACGAGATACGGGCTGTGGTGACCGCGCTGGCACACGCGCACGTGCGTGGGGCCGAGGTGGACTGGCGGACGGTGTTTGCCGACGCGGGCGCGGGCGCGGGTACGGACACGGGCCACGTGGACCTGCCCACATACGCGTTCCAGCACCAGCGCTACTGGCTTGCGAGCGACGGCACGCGTACCGGTGACATCCGCTCCGCAGGGCTCGAAACCACCGACCATCCGCTGCTGGGGGCGTCGGTGGAGCTGCCCCAGTCGGGCGGGCTGCTGCTGACCGGACAGTTGTCGGCGGCCGTCGAGGGCTGGCTGGCGGATCACGGGATACGGGGCACGCGACTCGTACCGGCGACCGTGTTCGTGGAGCTTGCCCAGCGGGCGGCCGACGCCGCCGGGTGCGGACACATCGTCGAACTGACGGTGGAGTCGCCTCTGGCGTTGCCCGAGCAGGAGCGGGTGGCGGTGCAGATGGCCGTCTCCGACGCGACGGGTGAGGCCGATCGTACGTTCACCGTCCATGCGAAGCGCCCCGGCCAGGGCTGGGTCCGGCATGCCAGCGGTGTGTTGACAGGGGAATCCCCGGTCGGCACCGTGCTGGACGTCGACACCGAATGGCCGCCTGCCGACGCTCGGGCGCTCGACATCGAGGGGCATTACGGGCACTTGGCGCAGGAGGGGTTCGACTACGGCCCGGCCTTCCGAGGGCTGCGCGCCGCATGGCGCCGTGGGCGGGACTTCTTCGCCGAGGTGGAGCTTCCCCGAGGACTGGGTGCCGAACGATTCGGAGTGCACCCCGCGCTGCTCGACGCGGCCTTCCACGTGTTGCGTGCCGACGGCGGCTCCGTCGTCGCCGAGGAAACCGCAGGGCTGCCGTTCAACTGGCGCGGCGTCCGGTTCGCCACGAAGGGCACGTCCACACTGCGGGTCCGGCTGTCACCGGCGGGTGGGAACGCGGTCTCGCTCGTGGCGACGGACGCGGAAGGCGTGCCGGTACTGGCGGTGGAGTCCCTCACGTTCCGCGCGGTGTCGGACGAGCAGCTGCGCCATGCGCGGCAGGGCGAATCGGACGCGCTGTTCCGCGTCGACTGGCAGCAGATCACCTCACCCGCCCAGCCGAGCGGTGCCCACTACGACGTGGTGCGTTGCGCGGGCGACGTGTCGGACGTCCGTGCGGTGCTGGACGAGGCGCTGACGTCGGTACGCGAGTGGCTGGTGCGGGAGAACTCCGACTCCGAACGTCTCGTCGTCGTGACGCACGGCGCGGTGGCATCGGGCGAGGAGGCCGACGGGAGCGGTGTCACCGACTTGGCCGGAGCTGCGGTGTGGGGCCTGGTGCGTGCTGCCCAGGTCGAGCACCCGGACCGGATCGTACTGGTCGACACGGACACGACGGCGGACGACGAGGTCCTTGCCCACGCGGTGGCGACCGGCGAGCCGCAGATCGCAGTGCGCGGCGGGACGCTGCATGTGCCCCGCCTGGTGCGAGCGCACAGCGTCCGGGCCGGCAGTGTCGCAGAGGACGGCAGCAGCGGAGCCGGAGCCCGCGACACCGGCGCGACGGGTTGGGACCCGTCGGGCACCGTACTCATCACCGGCGGTACCGGTCTGCTGGGTGCCGCGACAGCGCGACACCTGGTCGTCGGGCACGGCGTACGCCACCTTCTGTTGGTCAGCCGCACAGGCGCCGCAGACGACCTTGTGGCGGAGCTCGGCGCGCACGGGGCGGAAGCGACCGTCGCGGCGTGTGACGTCGCCGACCGCGACGCCGTCACCCGGTTGCTCTCCGAGATCCCTGCCGAGCATCCGTTGACGGCCGTGGTGCATGCGGCCGGTGCCCTGGACGATGCCGTGCTGGACGCGATGACCCCGGACCGGGTCGACGCGGTGCTGCGGCCGAAGGCGGACGCGGCATGGCTGCTGCACGAACTCACCCGCGATCTCGACCTCGACGCCTTTGTGCTCTACTCCTCCGTCGCGGGCACGTTGGGCGCCTCCGGGCAGGCCAACTACGCGGCTGCCAACGCCTTCCTCGACGGCCTGGCCCACCACCGGCGCGCACTCGGCCTGCCGGCCACGTCCCTCTCATGGGGGCTCTGGGCGCCTGACGGTGGTATGGCGGAACGCCTCGAAGAGACCGATCTGGCCCGCATGCGTCGGGCGGGCATCAGCCCCCTCGGTCTCGACGAGGGCCTGGCCCTCTTCGACGCCGCGCTGGCCTCCGGCGACCCGACACCTGTCGCCGTCAAGCTGGACACGGCTGCTCTGGAGCACAACGCCGACCGCTCAGCGGAGACGTCCGTCCCCGCGCTGCTCCGGTCGTTGGTACGCCCGCCCGCACAGCGCGACCGCGGGACAGCGGGTTCCACCGGCGGTGCCGAACTGCGGCAGAAGCTGGCTTCCTTGTCGTCGGCGGAGCAGCACGACCTGGTCCTCGACCTCGTACGCCGACGTGCTGCGGGGGTGCTGGGGCATGACTCGGTGGATGCGGTGGGTGCGGGTCGGGCGTTTCGGGAGGTGGGTTTTGATTCGTTGACGGCGGTGGAGTTGCG
>NZ_KE384246.1:20803-23737 GCF_000424785.1 Streptomyces sp. CNT360
CTGGCACACGCGCACGTGCGTGGGGCCGAGGTGGACTGGCTGCGGGTGTTCGGCCGCGTGAGCGCAGCGGCGTCCGGGGAGCTGGATCTGCCCACGTACGCGTTCCAGCACCGGCGGTACTGGTTGGACGGTTCGGGCTCGGTGTCGTCGTCGAAGGACGCGGTCGACAGCGAGTTCTGGGCGACGGTCGAACGCGCGGACGTCAACGACTTCGCAGCCGCGCTGCAACTGGAGGCGGACGCTCCGTTGGGCTCGGTGCTGCCTGCGCTCTCCGCCTGGCGCCGGCGTCGGCATGAGTCGGCGGCCACGGACGAACTGCTCCACCAGGTTGCCTGGCGGCCCGTGAGCGACCGGCACTCCGGCGTGCTGTCCGGCACCTGGCTTCTCGTCACGCTTCCCGACGAGGAGGAGCGGTGGGAGTGGGTCGCCCGAACGTTGGCCGACCACGGGGCGACGACAGTCCGCGTACCGTTCACCACCGCGGCGGAGCTGGGAGAGGCGCTCGCCCGCATCGACGGAGACCAGGTACGCCAGGTACGGGGCGTGCTGTCACTCGTCCCGCTGTCCCCCGACCTGGAGTCCGGCCTTCCGTCCGGCCCGGTCCGTACGCTGGAGCTGTTCCACGCACTCGGCGCACAGGGCATCGGGGCTCCGCTGTGGAGTCTCACGTCCGGGGCCGTGTCCACCGGGGGAGACGAATCGGTGACGCGCCCTGACCAGGCGGCCGTGTGGGGCCTGGCGAGGGCCGCGGCGGTGGAGCATCCCGCGCGGTGGGGTGGCGTGGTGGACGTGCCGTCCGCCCCCGACGCACACACCGCAGCTCGGCTTGCGGCCGTACTGTCCGGCAGCGTCGGCAAGGACGGCGAGGACAGCGAGGACAGCGAGGACAGCGAGGACGAGGTCGCCATCCGTTCCGGAGGGCTCCTCGGCCGTCGCCTGGTGCCCGTCCGTGGCGACCGGGGCCCCGTCCGCGACGGCTGGCGGCCGAGCGGAACCGTGCTGATCACCGGCGGCACGGGAGTGCTCGGTTCGTACGTCGCGCGTCAACTGGCCGAGCGGGGTGCGGACCACCTACTGCTGACGAGCCGCAGTGGCGAGGCGGCCCCGGGCGCTGCCGAGCTGGAGGCGGAGCTCGTCGCACTCGGCGCCCGAGTGACCGTGGCGGCCTGCGATGTCGCGGAGCCCGAGGAACTCGCGGGACTTCTGGCCACCGTCCCGGAGGAGGCTCCGCTGACGGCGGTCGTGCACGCGGCCGGTGTGCTGGACGACGGCGTGATCGACGCGATGACGGCCGAGCGCTTCGAGACGGTGTTCCACCCCAAGGTGGACGCGGTCTGGAACCTGCACGAGTCGACCCGGGAGAGCGACCTCTCCGCCTTCGTCGTCTTCTCCTCCCTGGCCGGCACGGTCGGTTCGGCGGGCCAGAGCAACTACGCGGCGGCCAACGCACTCCTGGACGGCTTCGCCGAGTACCGCCGTGGCCTGGGACTGCCCGCCACCAGTCTGGCCTGGGGGCCGTGGGCGGAAGGGGGGATGGCCGACCTGGCCGTACGGGACCGGCTGGCCCGGAGCGGCGTCACCCCGCTGACCTCCCGCCAGGCAGGCGAAGCGTTGTGGCGGGTACTGGACCTCGGCCTGACCACCGCCACCGTCACCAGGACCGACTGGGACCGGTTCGCCGGGGCGCTGGCGGCTTCCCGGCCGACCCGGCTGCTCACGGAACTGGCAGATGTCGCCGTACCCACGGACAGGGCCGATTCGACGTCGGAGCTGGCCCGTGGAATCGTCGGCCTGCCCACCGCGGAAGCACGCCGTCTGGTCCTGGAAGCCGTACGGGCCGAGGCCGCTGCTGTACTCGGACACACCACGCCGGACAAGCTGGACGCGGACCGCGCCTTCCGAGAGCTCGGCTTCGACTCCCTCACCGCTCTGCAACTCCGCAACGCCCTCAGCGCTGCCACCGGCATTCAGCTTGCCGCCACCCTCGTCTTCGACTATCCGAACCTCGCGGCGCTCGCGGACCATCTGATGGCACGGATGGACAGTGCGCCCGGGGCCGCCGGAACCGACCCCGCCCAGCCCACCGGTCTCGCCGAACTCACCGACCTCGCCGAGCCCGTCGCCATCGTGGGGATGGCCTGCCGCTTCCCCGGCGGGGTGCGTTCCCCGGAAGACCTGTGGACGCTGCTGAGCTCCGGATCCGACGCCATCACACCGTTCCCCGCCGACCGGGGCTGGGACATCGACACACTCATGAGCTCCGGCCCGGGAGACGGCTCCGGGCAGACCGGTGCCGGTGCGTCGTACGTTCATGAGGGCGGCTTCGTCGAGGACGTGGCCGGATTCGACGCGGAGTTCTTCGGGATCTCGCCGCGTGAGGCGCTGGCGATGGATCCGCAGCAGCGGCTGCTGCTGGAGACCACGTGGGAGGCCATCGAGCGCGCCGGAATCGCCCCTCCCACGCTGCGCGGCAGCGACACCGGGGTCTTCGCCGGTACCAACGGTCAGGACTACACCGCCCTGCTGCGCGACTCCGCAGGGGACCTGGAGGGCCACGCCGCCACCGGTGGCGCCGCGTCCGTGGTCTCCGGACGCGTGTCGTACACGTTCGGCTTCGAGGGTCCTGCGGTGACGGTGGACACGGCGTGTTCGTCGTCGCTGGTGGCGCTGCACATGGCTTCGCAGTCGCTGCGTCAGGGCGAGTGCTCGCTGGCCTTGGTCAGCGGTGTGACGGTGATGTCCACACCGGCTGCCTTCGTAGAGTTCAGCCGTCAGGGCGGCCTTGCCGCGGACGGCCGCTGCAAGGCTTTCGCGGCGGGTGCGGACGGTACCGGCTGGTCCGAGGGTGTGGGTGTGCTGCTGGTCGAGCGGTTGTCGGATGCGCGGCGCAACGGGCATCGGGTGTTGGCTGTGGTGCGGGGTTCGGCGGTGAAT
>NZ_KE384246.1:23747-46633 GCF_000424785.1 Streptomyces sp. CNT360
TCGTCGTTCGAGGGGCGGCGGTCGCGGCGGCTTCGGGTGAGTCATGCGTTCCATTCGCCGTTGATGGAGCCGATGGTCGACCGGTTCCGCGAGGTGGTGGAGGAGCTCTCCTTCCACCCGCCACGGGTTCCGTTCGTCTCGACGGTGACGGGTGAGCGGGTGGTGGAGGAGATCGCGTCACCCGGCTACTGGGTGGAGCATGTGCGGGCGACGGTGCGGTTCGCCGACGCGGTGCAGCGTCTCCGTGCCGACGGTGTGGACACCTTCGTCGAGATCGGTCCCGACGGTGTGCTGAGCGCCATGGGACGGGAGCTTCTGGGAGACGACGGGGCGGTGTTCGTACCCGCGTCGAGGCGGGACGGTGACGAGTGCCGTACCGTGACGGCCGCGCTGGCGTACGCGCACGTGCGGGGCGCCGAGGTGGCGTGGGACCAGGTCCACGGTGCGCCGCGGCACACCGCTGCTGCCGCCTCCGCTGCCGCGACCCTTCCCACGTATGCGTTCCAGCGGCGGCGTTACTGGCTTCGCGAAGCCCCGCCGACTGCGGGCGATGCTGCCGCATCCGGACTCGGCAGTGCGGACCATCCGTTGCTGGGCGCCAAGGTCGAGCTGCCGGACTCGGGCGGCTACCTGTTCACCGGCAGGCTCTCGACGGGCGCGCAGGAATGGCTGGCCGACCACGTGATCTCGGGCACCACCCTGGTGCCGGGCGCGGCCTTCCTCGAATGCGCACTCCGCGCGGGCCGCGAGGTGGGGTGCACCCACGTCGAGGAACTGGTCCTCGAACTGCCGCTGGTTCTGCCGGACCGGGGTGACGTGGCGATCCAGGTGGCCGTCTCACGGCAGGCCGGGCAGGGTGGCCGACCGTTCAGTGTGTACGCCCGCCAAGGTGAGGAGCAGTGGGTGCGGCACGCCACCGGCACGCTGACCCGAGCGGCACCCGGCGAGGAGGCCGCCTCGTCCGCACCGACGCCCTCCGCCGGAATCTCCCCCGAAGCGGCCGCCGCCCCCGCAGCCGCGCCCCCGGAATCGTCCGCGGAACCTGAGCCGTCCGGCGCCCCCGGCGTGTGGCCGCCCGAAGATGCGGAGCCGGTCGATGTCTCGGACTTCTATCCGCGCATGGCGGAGGCCGGGTTCGGATACGGGCCCGGGTTCCGGGGGTTGCGGGCCGCGTGGCGGCAGGACGACGTGCTGTGGGCGGAGGTCGGCCTGCCGGCGGAGACGGCCGCGCAGGCCGCAGAATTCGCCGTGCACCCCGCGCTGCTGGACGCCGTCCTGCACGGCGCCGCGCTGGTACGCCCGGACGGTGGGCTGCCGTTCACCTGGAGCGGGGTGCGGGTGGCGCGGGCCGGGGCGGGTGCCCTGCGGGTGCGGGTGGCGCCCGCGCCGGGTGGTGCGCTGGCTCTGACCGCGTGGGACGACGTCTCGGGCGCCCCCGTCCTGTCCGTGGCGGAACTGACCCTCCGCGACGTGCCCGTACGGCAGTTGCGCGAGGCGCGCGGTGCGCAACAGTCGCTGTTCGGCATCGCGTGGCACCCCGTGGACCCGTCCGGGCACGGGACGGCGCCCTCCTACGCCGTGCTGGGCGGGAGCGCCGTGCCGGGCAAGGACGCCGTGCCGGGCAAGGACGCCGTGCCTGCGAACGAGGAGGTGACCTCGGAGGAGGGAGGGGGCCGGCGCCGTGTCGTCGACCTCTCCGCACTCCCCGCGGAGTTGCCCGAGCTGGTGGTGCTGCCTTGCCTCGGGGAGCTCACCGACCCGCACCCGACTCCGGAAGTGGGCAGGGCCATGACGGTCCTGCGGGAGTGGCTGGCCGATCCGCGGGCAGAAAGGTCGCGGCTCGTGGTCGTGACCTGCGGCGCCGTCGCGGTGGCCGACGGCGACGACGTGCGCGACCTTACCGGCGCTGCCGTCTGGGGGCTGGTGCGGGCCGCGCAGTCGGAGCACCCCGGCCGGTTCGTCCTGGTCGACATCGACGAACCGGACATGCCGGAAGGTGTCTTGACGGCAGCACTGAGTGCGGCAGCGCAGGCACAGGAGCCGCAGCTCGCCGTGCGCGCCGGTGCTGTACGCGTTCCCCGGCTGGTGCCCACCGGTGGGCGCGCCCAGCCGCTGGAGTGGAACCCGGAGGGCACCGTTCTGATCACCGGTGGCACCGGCGCGCTCGGCACCGGGATCGCCCGTCACCTGGTGACCGAACGCGGCGTGCGGCACCTGCTGTTGGTGAGTCGCAGCGGTGGCGGGGAGAGCGCGAGCAGGGCGGTGGAGGACCTTCGTGCGCACGGTGCCACCGTGCGGATCGCCACCTGCGACGTGTCGGACGAGGCGGACATCGCCCGGGTGGTGGCGTCGGTTCCGGAGGAGCAGCCGCTGAGCGCGGTGGTGCACGCGGCGGGTGTCGTCGACGACGGCGTCCTGACGTCGCTGACCACCGAGCAGCTCGCCGCGGTGATGGCGCCGAAGGCCGACGCCGCGCTGCACCTGCACCGGCTGACGCGTCACCTGCCGCTGGACGCGTTCGTCCTCTTCTCCTCCACCACCAGTGTGTTCGGCGGCCCGGGGCAGGCGAACTATGCGGCTGCCAACGCCCTGTTGAACGGGCTGGCCCACCACCGGCGCGCCCAGGGGCTGGTGGCGTCCACGCTGGCGTGGGGGCGCTGGGACGACGACACCGGCATCATCGGCGGGCTCGAAGAAGCCGATGTGCGCCGGATGGCCCGGGCGGGTATCGGAGCGCTGAGCCCGACGGAGGCGTTGACCCTCTTCGACGCCGGGGTCGGCGCGCACGAGCCCGAGGTGGCCGCGGTGGTCCTGGACCGTGCGGCGCTGCGCGACCAGGCGCGGGCGGGCACGCTGCTGCCGCTGCTGCGCGAACTCGTACCGCCGCAACCGCAGTCGCAGAACGCGCAGGAGCGGCCGTCCACCGGCCCGGCGGCTCCGGAGCGGGGTACGGACCCGGCCGCGGCGCTGCGCGAAGAGCTCGCCAGGGCCGTACCGGGGGACCGTGAAAGCCTGGTGCGCCGCCTGGTGGTGCGGGAACTGGCGGAGGTCCTCGGGCACGACAGCGCGGGGGCCGTCGACGCGGACCGCGGGTTCTTCGAGTCGGGGCTGGACTCGCTGACGGCGATCGACCTGCGCAACCGCCTGGGCGCGGCCACCGGACTGCGGCTGCCGACAGCGGCCCTGTTCGATCACCCCAACGTGACCGCGCTGGTGCGGCACATGACGGAGGAACTGACTGCTGGGCTCCAGGCGTCCAAGGGTGAAGGGGTGGACGACGGTGACGGTGATGCCGAGCTGCGCCGGACGATCGCGGCGATCCCGCTCGACAGGCTGCGCGACGCCGGCGTCCTCGACATGCTGCTGCGCCTCGCCAACGGCGGAGACGGGCAGTCCTCGGACGGCAACTACCCCGAGGACGAGCCCGATGCACCTGATCTCGACCGGTTCGACGAAATGGATCTCGACGAACTGATCAGACTCGGGCAGGATGATCAGCGAGACCGGGATTAGGGGGGCGCGGTTTCGATGAACCAGAGCAAAGAACAGATCGTTGAGGCACTCCGGGGGTCCCTGAAGGAGACCGAGCGCCTCCGCCGGCGCAACCGGCAGTTGGTCGACGAGGCCCACGAGCCGATCGCCGTCATCGGTATGGCATGCCGGTATCCGGGTGACGTGCGCAGTCCCGAGGATCTGTGGCGCCTGGTCGACGAGGGACGGGACGCGGTCGCCGGCTTTCCGGCCGACCGCGGCTGGGACCTGGAGTCCCTCCACCACCCGGACCCGGACCACACCGGTACCAGCTACGCCAAGGAAGGCGGCTTCCTCTACGGCGCGGCCGAGTTCGACGCGGAGTTCTTCGGCATCAGCCCGCGCGACGCACTGGCGATCGACCCCCAGCAGCGGCTGCTCCTGGAGACCTCGTGGGAGGCCGTCGAGCGGGCCGGCATCGACCCGACGACGCTGCGGGGCGCCCAGGTCGGCTCGTACGTCGGTGTGATGTACAACGACTACGCCACGCGCCTGCACCGCGCCCCCGAGGGCTTCGAGGGCTATCTGGGCAACGGCAGTTCGGGCAGTGTCGCCTCGGGACGCATCGCGTACACCTTCGGATTCGAGGGCCCCACGGTCACGGTCGACACCGCCTGCTCCTCCTCGCTGGTGAGTCTGCACCTGGCGGCGCGGGCGCTGCGGCAGGGGGAGTGTGCCCTGGCGCTGGCCGGTGGTGTCACGGTGATGGCGTCCCCGACGGCGTTCGTCGAGTTCAGCCGGCAGCGCGGGCTCGCCCCGGACGGCCGGTGCAAGTCCTTCTCCGACCGGGCCGACGGCACCGGCTGGGGCGAGGGCGTGGGCATGCTGCTGCTGGCGCGGCTCTCGGACGCCGTACGCGACGGGCACCGGGTGCTCGCCGTGCTGCGTGGCTCGGCGGTGAACCAGGACGGCGCCTCCAGCGGTCTGACCGCGCCCAGCGGCCCCGCCCAGCAGCGCGTCATCCGGGCCGCGCTGGCCGACGCGCGCCTGCTCTCGTCCGAGGTGGACGCCGTGGAGGCGCACGGCACGGGGACGCCGTTGGGCGATCCGATCGAGGCGCGGTCGCTGGTGGAGACGTACGGCCGGGAGCGGGAGGTACCCCTGGCGCTCGGTTCGCTCAAGTCGAACATCGGTCACACGCAGGCCGCCGCGGGTGTCGGTGGTGTGATCAAGATGGTGATGGCGATGCGGCACGGCTCGCTGCCGCGCACCCTGCACGTCGAGCAGCCGACCCCGCAGGTCGACTGGTCGTCGGGCGCGGTCGAGCTGCTGACCGCCCCCAGGCCGTGGCCCGCACAGGACCGGCCCCGGCGCGCCGCGGTGTCCGCGTTCGGTGTGAGCGGCACCAACGCGCACGTGATCCTGGAGCAGGCCCCCGCCCCCGAGCGCCCGCAAGCCCCCGCCGCGGAGGGACCGTCGGCCCCCGGTGTGCAGGCCCTCGCCTCCGACGGCACCGTACCGACGGTGCCGCTGGTGATCTCCGGGCGCACTCGTGCGGCGCTGCGCGGCCAGGCGCAGCGGCTGAGCGCCCTGCTGGCCGACCGGCCCGACCGCGCGGTCCGCGCCGACCGCGGACCGGCGGCCCCCGAGGCTGCGGCCCCCGATCCGGCGGACCTCGCCCACACGTTGGCGACCGCGCGTACCCGGTTCGATCACCGTGCGGTGGTGCTCGCCGGTGAGCGCGCCGGGCTGCGCGAGGGCCTGGCCGGGCTCGCCGAGGGGCGGAGCCTGCCGGCAGTGGTCAGCGGCCGTGCCGTCGGCGTGCCGCGGGTGGCGTTCGTCTTCCCCGGGCAGGGCGCACAGTGGGCCGGCATGGCGGTGGAACTGCTCGACTCCTCACCGGTCTTCGCCGCCCGCATGGCGGAGTGCGCGGAAGCCCTCGCCCCCTACCTGGACCGGGACCCGCGCACCATCCTGCGTGAGGGCGACGCCCTCGACCAGGTCGACGTGGTGCAGCCGGTGCTGTGGGCGGTGATGGTCTCGCTCGCCGCCGTCTGGCGCTCGTTGGGCGTCCAGCCCGCGGCCGTGGTGGGGCACTCCCAGGGGGAGATCGCCGCCGCGTGCGTGGCGGGGGCGCTGTCGCTGTCCGACGGGGCCCGCATCGTGGCGCTGCGCAGCCGCGCGCTGCTTCCGCTCGCCGGGCGCGGCGGCGGCATGATGTCGGTGGCGCTGCCCGGCGAAGAGGTCCGCACCCTGCTGCGGGCCTGGGACGGGGCACTGTCGGTCGCCGCGGTGAACGGGCCCTCCTCCGTGGTGGTCTCCGGGGACGGCGCGGCCCTCGACGACCTGCTGGCCGCGCTCACCGCCGACGGCGTACGGGCCCGCCGCATCGAGGTGGACTACGCCTCCCACTCGCACCACATCGACGCCGTCCGCGCCGAGACGCTCGCCGCGGTCGAAGCCGTCGCACCGCGTGCGGCGCAGATCCCCTTCCACTCCACCGTCACCGGCGGGCTGCTGGACGGGACGCAACTGGACGCCGACTACTGGTACCGCAACCTGCGCGAGCCGGTGGCGTTCGAGCCGGTCGTCGGACGGCTCCTCGACGAGGGAGTGACCTGCTTCGTCGAGGTGAGCGCGCACCCCGTCCTGGCGGTCGGGGTGCAGGAGAGCATCGACGCGGGCGGGCACGACGCCGTCGTCGTCGGCACGCTGCGCCGCGAGGCCGGCGGCCTGGACCGGGTACTGACCTCGGCCGCGGAGGCGCACGTGCGCGGGGTTCCCGTCCGGTGGGAGTCGGCCGTCGAGGCCGCCGCCCCCACCCGGACCGACCTGCCCACCTACGCCTTCCAGCACCAGCGGTACTGGCTCGACGCCCCCGCGCCCGGTGCCCAGGTGGCGGGGCGCGCCCCGTGGGAGTCCCCGTTCTGGCAGGCCGTCGACGAGGGCGACAGCCGGGCGCTGGCCGAACTGCTCGCGCTCCCGGAGGACGCGGCACTGCCCACGGTCGTCTCCACCCTGGCCGAACGGCGCCGCGGCAGCGCGGAGCGTGCCGCGACCGACGAGTGGCGCTACCGCATCGTGTGGCGGCCGTTGGCGACCGGTTCCGCGCCCGGCGCTTCGGGCACCTGGCTGTTCGTCGTGCCTGCGGGCTGCACCGGCCATCCGCGCGCCGTCCGCCTCGCCGACGCCCTGCGTGCCAGGGGCCTCGACGTGGTCGTCTCCGAGCCGGCGGACCTGTCCACGGCCGTCCCCGCGGCCGCCACCGACGCCGCCACCCCCACCACGGACCGGACCGGGCCCGTGACGGGTGCGGCGGCGGTGACGGGAGTGCTGTCGCTGCTGGCCCTCGCCGAGGACACCGCCACACACGGCACGGCGGAACTGGTGCGGGAGTTGGCGGCAGCGGGCATCGAGGCGCCGCTGTGGTGTGTGACCGGCGGAGCCGTCGCCACCGGCGACGACGACGAGCTGACCAGCGCGGTGCAGGCCCAGGTGTGGGGCCTCGGACGCGTCGTCGCGCTGGAGCAGCCCCGCCGCTGGGGCGGGCTGGTGGATCTGCCCGCCACGCTCGACGAGACGGCCCTGGACCGCCTGGCCGCCGTCCTCGGCGGCATCGACGACGAGGACGAGATCGCGATCCGCGAGGCGTCCGTGTTCGTGCGGCGCATCGTCCGTGCGCCGCTGCCGCAGACGGCGGTCGCCCGCCCGTGGCGTCCGCACGGCACCGTACTGATCACCGGCGGTACCGGACTCCTCGGCGCCCACGTCGCCCGGCGGCTCGCCGCCGACGGGGCCGAGCACCTCGTGCTGGCCGGGCTCCGCGGACCGGACGCCCCGGGAGCGGCCGAGCTGGCCCGGGAGCTGACCGCGCTCGGCGCCCGGGTCGACGTCGTGGCCTGCGACGTGTCCGTACGCTCCCAGGTGGCCGAACTGCTGGACGCGCTGCCGTCCCAGACCCCTCTCACCGCGGTGATGCACGCCGCCGGGGTGCTGGACGACGGGCTGGTCGACGCCCTGACACCGGAGCGGTTCGAGCGGGTCATGGCACCGAAGGTGGGCGGCGCCCGGCATCTGCACGAACTGACGGCCCACCTCGACCTGGACGCCTTCGTCCTCTTCTCCTCCGTCGCCGGCAGCTTCGGCGCCGCCGGTCAGGGAAACTACGCGGCGGCGAACGCGCACCTGGACGCCCTCGCGCAGCAGCGCCGCCGCAGCGGACTGCCCGCCACCTCCGTCGCCTGGGGTTCCTGGGGCGCGGGGCTGGCCGAGGACGTGGCCGACCGGCTGCGGCGGCGCGGATTCCCGGCCCTGGACCCGCAGTTCGCGGTGTCCGCCCTGCTGCAGGCAGTCACCCACGGTGAGACGCAGCTCGTGGTCACCCACGTCGAATGGGAGCGGGCCGCACCGGTCTTCACGATGGCCCGCCCCAGCCCGCTGATCCGCGAGGTGCCCGAGGCCCGGCAGGCGCTGGACGGCGCGGGGACGGCGCGCAGCGGCCCGGGCACCGACGCGTCGGCGCTGGCCGCCAAGCTGTCGAGCGTGCCGGCCGACGCCCGCCCACGCATCCTCCTCGACCTGGTGCGCACCGAGGCGGCCGTCGTGCTCGGGCACGCCGGAGCCGACGCCGTGGAGCCGTCCCGCGCCTTCCGGGAGCTGGGCTTCGACTCCCTGTCCGCCGTGGAGCTGCGCAACCGGCTCTCCGCGGCCACCGGCGTCGGGCTGCCCGCCGGCATCGCCTTCGACCACCCCTCGGCGCGGGCGCTCGCCGACTTCCTCCTCGCGCGGATGACGGGGCAGCAGGCGGCGGTCCCGCCGCCCACCGAGGCGGCCGGGACCGCCACCGACGACGAACCCGTCGCGATCGTCGGGATGGGCTGCCGGTTCCCCGGCGGCGTCACCACGCCGGAGGAGTTCTGGGACCTGCTGGCCGCCGGCCGGGACGCGATCTCCCCGTTCCCCACCGACCGCGGCTGGGACCTGGCCAAGCTGTACGACCCGGACCCCCACCGCGCCGGAACCTCCTACGCCCGGCAGGGCGGATTCCTGCACGACGCGGGTGAGTTCGACGCGGCCTTCTTCGGCATCTCGCCGCGCGAGGCGCTGGCCATGGATCCGCAGCAGCGCCTGCTGCTGGAGACCTCCTGGGAGGCCGTCGAACGGGCGGGCATCGACGCGGCGGCGCTGCGCGGCACCGCAACCGGCGTCTACATGGGCGGCATGCACTCCTTCTACGGTGCGGCCACGCCGCCCGAGGAGGGCCTGGAAGCCCACCTGATGACGGGGGTGTTCACCAGCGTCCTGTCCGGGCGGGTGTCCTACACACTCGGCCTGGAGGGCCCCTCCCTCACCGTCGACACCGCCTGCTCCTCCTCGTTGACGGCGCTCCACCTCGCCTGCCAGGCGCTGCGCCGGGGCGAGTGCTCCCTCGCGCTGACGGGCGGCGTCGCGGTGATGCCCTCGACCGGGGGCTTCGCCGGGATGAGCCGTCAGCAGGTGCTGGCGCCGGACGGCCGCTGCAAGCCGTTCGCGGCCGCGGCCGACGGCATGAGCATGGCCGAGGGCGCCGGTGTGCTGCTGGTCGAGCGGCTGTCCGACGCCCGGCGCAACGGCCACCCCGTGCTGGCCGTCATCCGCGGCAGCGCCGTCAACCACGACGGCGCCTCCAACGGGCTGACCGCCCCGAACGGGCCCTCCCAGGAGCGGGTGATCCGCCGGACGCTGGCCGCGGCGGGGCTCGCCGCAGACGACATCGACGCGGTGGAGGCGCACGGCACCGGCACCGCACTGGGCGATCCCATCGAGGCCGACGCGCTGCTCGCGACCTACGGCCGGGAGCGGGACCGGCCGCTGTGGCTCGGCTCGGTGAAGTCCAACATCGGCCACACGGCCGCCGCTGCCGCCGTGGCCGGGGTGATCAAGCTCGTGCTGGCGATGCGGCACGGCACGCTGCCCAGGACGCTGCACGTGGACGCGCCGACGCCGCATGTGGAGTGGGAGTCGGGCGACATCCGGCTGCTGACGGAGTCCCGGCCCTGGGAGCGCCGCGAAGGGGAGGGGCCCCGCCGCGCCGCGGTCTCCTCGTTCGGTATCAGCGGGACGAACGCCCACCTCGTGCTGGAGGAGCCCACCGCCGCCGACCGCCCCGACGCGGCGCGGCATCCGGACGCGGCGGAGAGCCCGGACACGGCCGTCCGCACGGATGCGGAGGAGCACTCGGCGCCGCCGGTCGTGCCCTGGGTGCTGTCGGCCACCACCGAGCGGGCGCTGACCGAGCAGTGCGCACGGTTGCGGGCACACCTGGCCGAACAGCCCGGTCTGGACCCCGTCGACGTCGGACACTCGCTGGCGCACGGCCGGTCCGTCTTCCGTCACCGTGCCGTACTGCTCGGCGCCGACCGTGCCGAACTCGACCGCCACGCAGCGGATCCCGGCGGGCCCGGGGTCGTGCGGGGCACGGCGGCCGGCGAGCCGCGGCCGGTCTTCGTCTTCCCCGGGCAGGGCGGCGCATGGCCGGGCATGGGCCGCGCGCTGCTGGCGGACTCGCCCGCCTTCCGGCAGGCGGCCGAGGCCTGCGACGAGGAGATCCGGGCACTCACCGGCTGGTCCGTCCTCGACGTGCTGCGCGGCGAGAGGGAGGTGGCGGAGGACCGTGTCGACGTCCATCAGCCGGTGCTGTTCGCCATGATGGTCTCGCTGGCGGCGATGTGGCGCTCCTACGGCGTGGAGCCGGCTGCCGTGGTGGGGCACTCGCAGGGGGAGGTCGCCGCCGCGTACGTCGCGGGCATCCTTTCGCTGAAGGACGCCGCGCACATCATCGTCCGACGCAGCGCAGCCTGGCGGCAGTTGTCCGGCAAGGGCGGCATGACGGCCGTGCTGCTGCCGGCCGAGGAGGTGCGGCGCCGGCTCGCTCCCTGGGGTGACCGGCTCGCGGTGGCCGCCGTCAACGGCCCCGGCTCCTGCACCGTCTCCGGCGACCCGGCCGCCTGCGACGAGTTCGTCGCAGCCTGCACCGCTGACGGGCACCGCGCCCGGCGGGTGCCCGGCGTGACCGTGGCGGGGCACTCCGCTCAGGTGGACGCCCTGCGGGAGGGCCTGCTGCGCGAGCTGGCACCCGTCAGCCCGGGGCCCGCTCGTGTCCCGCTGTACTCCACGGTGACCGGGGAGGCGCTGGACGCCTCGGACACCACGGCCCTGGACGCCGGCTACTGGTACCGCAACCTGCGCGAGACCGTCGCGTTCGAAGCCGCGGTCGGCGCCCTGACCCGCGACGGGCTGCGGGCCTTCGTCGAGATCTCGCCCCACCCGCTGCTGGCGCTCTCGATCCAGGAGACCGCCGAACAGCACGGAGCCGAGCCCCTCGTCCTGCCCACCCTGCGACGCGGCGAGGGCGGCATGCGGCACTTCTTGACGTCCGCCGCCGAGGCCCACGTGCACGGTGTGACCGTCGACTGGCGGACCGCCTTCGCGGGAACCGGCGCCCGCCTCGTCGAGCTGCCCACCTACCCCTTCCAGCACGAGACCTACTGGCTGGAGACCCCCGTCGCCGGTGGTGCGGCAGCCGGTGACCCGACCCCGGCGGAGAGCGCCTTCTGGTCCGCGGTCGAGCGGGAGGACCCCGCCGCGCTGACCACGGCCCTGGACGCCGGGCCCGCCACCGAGCCGGCGGTGCGGGCAGCACTGCCCGCCCTCGCCTCCTGGCGTCGGCGTCTCAACCGGCGCTCCGCCGTGGACTCCTGGACCTACCGGCTGACCTGGCAGCCCCTGACCGGCCCGCCGTCGGCGCCGCGCGGCGGCACCTGGCTGGCCGTGGTGCCCCGTACCCGGGCGGACGACACGACCGTGGCCGGACTGCTGAAGGAGCTGGAACAGTCCGGTGCCGCCGTCGTCCCCGTCGCGGTGGACGCGGTGGACCTGACGCGGGCCACCCTGACCGAGCGGCTCCGGGACGCCGCCGACGGGGCACTGGTGACGGGCGTGCTCTCCCTCCTCGCTCTCGACGCCTCCGCGGATCCGGCGCATCCCGCCGTCGCCGCGAGCACCGTGGGCACGCTGGCCCTGGTGCAGGCGCTCGGCGACAGCGGGACCGCGGCACCGCTGTGGTGCGTCACCAGCGGAGCGGTGTCCGTGGACGAGGGAGACCCGCTGCGGGACCCGGTGGCCGCACAGGTGTGGGGCCTTGGCCGAACGGTCGCCCTCGAAGCCCCTGAGCGCTGGGGCGGCCTGATCGACCTGCCCGCACAGGTGGAGGCACGCACACGGGCCCGGTTCGTCGAGGCGCTCGCCGGGGCGGGAGCCGAGGAGGACCAACTCGCCGTGCGGCCCGACGGTGTCTTCGGGTGCCGCCTGGTGCGCGCCGAGTCCCGGGCCGAGGCCGGCGGCTGGCGGCCCTCGGGCACGGTGCTGGTCACCGGCGGCACAGGCGCGCTGGGCGCCCACGTCGCCCGCCGGCTGGCCGGTGCGGGCGCGGCGCATCTGATCCTCGCGAGCAGGACGGCCACCACGGCGCCGGGTGCCGACGCGCTCACGGCCGAACTGGGGGACCTGGGTGCCCGGGTCACGCTCGCGGACTGCGACGTCGCCGACCGCACGGCGCTTCGGTCCCTGCTGGCCTCGGTGCCCGACGACGCCCCGTTGACGGGGGTGTTCCACGTCGCCGGTGTCGTCGACGACGGGCCCCTCGACGCGATGACCCCGCAACGCCTGGAGCGGGTCTTCGCCTCCAAGGTCGGGGCGGTGGACAACCTCCACGAGCTGACTGGACACCTCCCGCTGGAGGCGTTCGTGCTGTTCTCCGCCTTCGGCGGCACGTTCGGCAGCGCGGGGCAGGCCAACTACGCGGCGGCCAACGCCTACCTCGACGCCTTCGCCCGCTACCGGCGGGCGCGGGGGCAGGCCGCCACGTCCGTGGCGTGGGGCGCGTGGGGCGGCGGCAGCCTCGACTCGCGCGAGGACGCCGAGGCCAGGCTCCGCAGCCGGGGCGTCCGCACGATGGACCCCGGGCTCGCGATGGACGCGCTCGAAGCCGCTGTCCGGCAGGACGAGCCCTGCGTCGTGGTGGGCGACATCGAGTGGGACCGCTTCGCCAAGGGCCTCGCGGCGCTGCGGCCCAGCCCGCTGCTGAGCACGGTGCCCGAAGCCCGCGCGGCCCTGCGGGAGATGGCAGCCGACGGCGACGGTCACAGCGGCAACGCCGGTGACGCCGACACCCTCTCCGCCCTGCGGGAACGGCTCCGCACGCTCTCCGCACCGGAGGGCGACGACCATGTGCTCGGGCTCGTACGCCGCGAGTTGGCGGCGGTCCTGCGGTACACGGACCCCGAAGCCGTCGACGCGGACGGCGCGTTGACGGGGCTGGGACTCGACTCGGTGCTGGCGGTGGAGCTGCGTAACCGGCTCAGCCGGGTCAGCGGCCTCAAGCTGCCGGTCACGCTCGTGTTCGACCATCCGACGGCCCGCGCTGTCGCCGGTCACCTGGTGGAGAGCATCAGGCAGGGCGAAGAGGACCCCGCCCTGGCACTGCTGGCGGAGCTCGACACACGGTTGCCCGCAATCGTCTCCGACGACCTCGCACGCAAGGCCGTCACCACCCGGTTGAGGTCGATGCTGGAGCAGTTGACCGCCGCACAGCCGGACGGGCCGCCCGCCGAACTGGCGGAGGCCACGGATGAGGAGCTGATCGACTTCCTCGGCAAGGAGTACGGCATCTCCTGACCATCCGGCCGACCACGACTTCCGGTTCTGCGAGGGAAACGCACCACATGGCGGACAAAGAACGGCTCAGCTACTACCTCAAGCGCGTCACCATGGACCTCCAGGACGCCCGCAGGCAACTGCGCGAGGTCCAGGACGAGCGGCGTGAGCCGATAGCGGTCGTGGGCATCGGCTGCCGGTTCCCCGGCAACGTCTCGTCGCCCGACGAGCTGTGGCGCATGCTGGTGTCCGGGCGCGACACCGTGGCCGCCTTCCCCGACGACCGCGGCTGGGACCTGGAAGCCCTCTACGACCCGGACCCGGACCGGCCGGGCACCAGCTACACCCACGAGGGCGCGTTCCTCTCCGACGCCGCCGACTTCGACGCGGAGTTCTTCGGCATCTCACCGCGTGAGGCCCTCGCGATGGACCCGCAGCAGCGGCTGCTGCTGGAGGTCGCGTGGGAGACCCTGGAGCGGGCCGGCATCGATCCGGGGACGCTGCGCGGCAGCAGGACCGGCGTCTTCGCGGGCACGAACGGCCAGGACTACGTGCGCCTGCTGATGACCTCGCTGGAGTCCGAGGCGCTGGAGGGCCACCGGCTGACCGGCAACACGGCCAGCGTGCTGTCCGGACGGGTCTCCTACGCGCTCGGCCTGGAGGGCCCCGCCGTCACGGTGGACACCGCCTGCTCGTCGTCCCTGGTGGCCCTGCACATGGCTGCCCAGTCGCTGCGCCAGCGGGAGTGCTCCCTGGCTCTGGCCGGCGGGGCGACGGTGATGTCGACGCCGGGCGCCTTCATCGAGTTCAGCAGGCAGCGGGGCATGGCCCCGGACGGGCGGTGCAAGCCGTTCGCGGAGGCGGCGGACGGCACCGGCTGGGGCGAGGGCGTCGGCATGGTCCTCCTGGAGCGACTCTCCGACGCCCTCGCGGCCGGCCACCAGGTGCTGGCCGTGGTACGCGGCAGTGCGGTCAACCAGGACGGCGCAAGCAACGGTCTGACGGCGCCGAACGGACCGTCGCAGGAACGGGTGATCCACGACGCCCTGGACAATGCCGGCCTCACACCCGACGAGGTCGACGTGGTGGAGGCGCACGGCACCGGCACGACCCTCGGCGACCCCATCGAGGCCAACGCCGTCCTCACCACCTACGGCCGCCGCCACGCCGGCGAGCGGCCCCTGTACCTGGGCTCCATCAAGTCCAACATCGGCCACACGCAGGCCGCCGCGGGCGTGGCCGGGGTCATCAAGGCGGTGCTGGAGGTCCGGTACGGAGTGGTGCCTCCCACCCTCCACGTCGACCGGCCCACCACCCACGTGGACTGGTCGGCCGGCACCGTGCAGCTCCCGACCGAGCCGTCCCCCTGGCCGGTCAGCGACCGGCCGCGGCGCGTCGGTGTGTCCTCGTTCGGCGTCAGCGGCACCAACGCCCACGTGATCGTCGAGCAGGCGCCGACAGCCGAGACCGCACCGGCCTGTACGCTTTCGGGGCCCGTCACCCACGGCACCGTGCCGCTGCTGCTGTCCGGCCACACCCCGCAGGCGCTGCGCGCCCAGGCCACCCGCCTGCTGGAGCACCTCGACGCCCAGCCGGACACCGGCCTCCTGCCCGTCGCCCGCACCCTGGCCGCCGGCCGCGCGGCGCTGCCGTACCGGGCAGCCGTCGTCTGCGGCGACCGCGCCGACGCGCTGCGGGGGCTGGACGCGCTGTCCCGTGCGGCGGACTCGCCGCACCTGCTGGGCGGCACCGCGCGGGTCAAGGCCAAACGGACCGCGTTCCTCCTCGGCGGCCAAGGCGCACAACGGGTGGGCGCGGGCCGCGAACTGCACGAGAAACTGCCCGCCTTCGCCGCCTGCCTCCAGGACGTCTGCGCGGTGCTCGACCCCGCCGTGGGCCGGCCGGTCCGCGAGATCATGTTCGGCGACGAGGCGGCACTGGAGCACACCCGGTACGCGCAACCCGCTCTGTTCGCCCTCGAAGTAGCACTGTGCCGGCTCTGGGAGAGCTGGGGCGTGCGCCCGGACTACCTGCTGGGCCACTCCGTGGGCGAGGTGGCGGCGGCGCACGTGGCCGGAGTGCTGTCGCTGGAGGACGCGTGCACCCTGGTCGCGGCGCGCGGCCGGCTCATGCAGGCCATGGCGCCCGGCGTCATGGTGTCCGTGGCCGCGTCCGAGGCGGAGGTGGCACCGCTGCTCACCGACGGCGTCTCGATCGCCGCCGTCAACGGCCCCGCGACGGTCGTCGTCTCGGGCGACGTGGAGGCGGTGGCGGCGGTGCTCTCGGCGCTGCCGGACCGCAGGTCGAAGCGGCTGTCGACCAGCCACGCGTTCCACTCGCCGTCGATGGAGCCGATGCTGGAGCAGTTCCGCGCCGAGGTGGCCGGGCTGACGTTCCTGCCCCCGCGCATCCCGGTGGTGTCCAACGTGACCGGCCAGGTCGCCGGCGAGGAGATCGCCACGGCCGACTACTGGGTGCGGCACGTGCGGGAGACCGTGCGCTTCCACGGCGGGATGGAGAGCCTGCTGGCGCGCGGGGTGACCACGTTCGTGGAACTCGGCCCCGGCGGCGTGCTCACCGCGCTGGGCCGCGACACCCTGCCGGACGACCGTACCGACCTGATGCTGACCCCCGCCCTCCGGCACGGCAAGAGCGAGATCGACACCCTCCTGACCGCGCTGGCAGCCGTCCACACCCACGGCGCCCACGTCGACTGGCCGGCCGTGTTCGCGGGCAGCGGCGCCGACCGGGCCGACCTGCCGACCTACGCCTTCCAGCGCGAGCGCCACTGGCTGCGCAACCCCTTCTCCGTGACCGGTGACCTCGGCCGCGTCGGCCTCGGAGCCGCCCACCACCCCCTGCTCGGCGCCGCCGTGGCTCTGGCGGACGACGACGGGCTCCTGCTCACCGGCACACTGTCCCGGCGCAGCCACCCCCGGCTCGCCGACCCGGCAGGCGGCGGGCCCCGGCACGCCGCCGCCTGCCTCCTGGAACTGGCGCTGCACGCGGGCGGCCAGGCCGGTCACGGGCGGGTGGCCGAGCTGACCGCGGAGGAGCCGCTCAGCCTGCCCGCACACGGCGGCCTCGTCGTACAGGTACGGGTGGGTTCCCCGGACGAGACCGGCCGACGGACGGTCGCCGTCCACACCCGCGCCGACCACGACGACGCCCCCTGGATCCGCCATGCAGACGGCGTCCTCGCACCCAGCCCCGCACCCCCGGCCGCGACGGAGCAGCTCAGCCCCGGCCAGGAAGCGCTCGCCCTCGATGTCGTCGCGCCGCCGGCCGGTCAGGACGGCGGCGACGGCCCGGCGCTCCTTGCGGCGTGGCGCGCCGGTGAGACCGTGTACGCCGAGTTCGGCGAGGCCGGGGAATTGCTGGAGGGGACCGGCGGCTTCGGGCTGCACCCCGCGGTGCTGGAAGCGGTGACCCGGGCCGCCGAACCGCTGCTGCCGCGGCCCGCCGCCGGCCGGCTCCAGCTCCCCGCCCGCTGGCACGGCGTGGAACTCCACGCCCCGGGGGCCGTCGTGACGCGGGCGCGGATCACGCGCACCGGCCAGGACACCGTCTCCCTCGTCCTCGGTGACGACACCGGACGCGTCGTCGCCACGGCCGAGGCGGTCACCTTCCACGCGTTCCACGGCGCCGGTGCGCACCGGCAGTACGGCGACGCCCTGTTCCGCATCGACTGGGCCGAGGTCGACACAGCGTCCCCCGCCCCCGACGCCACTGCCGCGGGCGGGACCGGATGGGCGGTACTGGGGGAGACGGGCACCACCGCCCGCTTCGGCGACGCGGTGCCGTACGCCGACCTGGCGGCACTCTCCGAGGCGGTACGTGGCGGCGAGCCGGTACCGCCCGTCGTCCTCGCCCCCGTGCCGCCGAGCGGAACCGGGGCGCTCGGCGCCGAGGTGCGCGCCACCCTCCGCACCGTGCTCGCGCTGAGCCGGCAGTGGCTCGCCGACGATGCCTTCGCCGCCTCCCGCCTCGTCGTGGTGACCGAGGGCGCGGTCGCGACCTCGTGGGACTCCGCACCGGGCGACCTGGCGGCGTCCGCGGTCTGGGGCCTGATCCGCTCCGCACAGTCCGAGCACCCCGACCGCTTCGGGCTGCTCGACATGGACGGCACGGCAGCCTCGTACCGCTCGCTGGCCGCGGCCGTACGCACCGACGAGCCGCAGACGGCCCTGCGCTCCGGCACCGTCCACGCACCGCGACTGGCCCGGCAGCAGGGCCCCGACGAACCCGACGTGCCGCGCCTCGACCCCGAGGGGACCGTACTGGTCACCGGGGCCACCAGCGGGGTGGGCCGGCTCGTCGCCCGGCACCTGGTGGAACGGCACGGTGTGCGCCACCTGTTGCTCGCCAGCCGACGTGGCCCGGACGCCGACGGGGCGGAGGAGCTGCGCGCTGAACTGACCGCGTCGGGTGCCGAGGTGACGCTCGCCGCCTGCGACGTCTCCGACCGCGCCGCACTGGCGGCCTGCCTGGACCTGGTACCGGCCGGGCACCCCCTCACCGCCGTCGTGCACAGCGCCGGGGTGGTGCACGACGCACTGCTCAGCTCGCTGACCGACGAGCACGTCGACCGGGTGCTGCGTCCCAAGGTCGACGCGGTCCTCCACCTGCACGAGCTCACCCGCGACAGCGGCCTCGACGCCTTCGTCGTCTTCTCCTCGGCCGCCGCCACCATCGGCGCCGGGGGGCAGGGCAACTACGCGGCGGCGAACAGCTTCCTCGACGCGTTCGCCACCCACCGCCGGGCGCAGGGCCTGCCCACGGTCTCCGTGCAGTGGGGGCTGTGGGCCCAGCCCAGCGGCATGACGGGGCAACTCGGCGACGCCCACCAGGAGCGCGCTCGCAGGGCCGGCATCATCCCCATGCCCACCGAACAGGGCCTGGCCCTGTTCGACGCGGCGCTCCACCTCGACCGCCCCGTCGTGGTCGCCGCTCCCGTGGACCTGGCCCTCTGGCGGGAGTCGGCAACAGCATCAGGAGCTGTGCCGCCGCTGCTGCGCGGTCTCCTTCCGGCGACCCCGCGAGGCCGTGCGGCGGACGGCGCACAGGGGCCGAGGGGACAGCTCGACGTCGCCGGGATGTCCGGACCGGCGCGGACGCGGGCCCTGCTGGACCTGGTGCGCTCGCACGCCGCCGCCGTGCTCGGCCACGCCTCGCCCGAAGCGGCAGGCGCCGACCGCCTCTTCAGCGAACTGGGCTTCGACTCGCTGACCGCTGTCGAACTGCGCAACCGGCTCACCGCGGCGACCGGGCTGCGCCTGCCCACCACGCTGGTCTTCGACTACCCCACCCCCGCCGAGCTCGCCGCCTTCCTCGACGACGGACTGGCCGGTACGACGGCGAGCAGCGACACGCCTTCCCCCGTCGCGCCCGGCACGGGGGCCGGTGACGAGCCCGTCGCGATCGTCGCGATGGCCTGCCGCTTCCCCGGCGACGTGCGGTCTCCGGAGGATCTGTGGCGCCTCGTCAGCGAGGGAGCGGAAGGCGTCGGGCCCTTCCCTGCGGACCGGGGCTGGGACCTGGACGGCCTCCTCGGGGACGGCCGGTCGAGCGTGGACAGCGGTGGATTCCTGGGCGGGGCCGCAGACTTCGACGCCGACTTCTTCGGGATCTCGCCGCGCGAGGCGCTGGCGATGGATCCGCAGCAGCGGCTGCTGCTGGAGACGTCCTGGGAGGTGTTCGAGCGCGCCGGGATCGACCCGAGCACGCTGCGCGGCAGCGACACCGGGGTCTTCGCCGGTACCAACGGGCAGGACTACGCGCTGCTGTTGCAGGACCTCCCCGAGGAACTCGAAGGCTTCGTCGGAACCGGCAACGGCGGCGCCGTCTTCTCCGGCCGCCTCTCCTACACCTTCGGCCTCGAAGGCCCCGCGGTGACGGTGGACACGGCGTGCTCCTCCTCCCTGGTGGCCCTGCACCTGGCCGCGCAGTCGCTGCGCCAGGGCGAGTGCTCGCTGGCGCTGGCGGGCGGCGCGACAGTGATGTCGACACCCATGCAGTTCGTGGAGTTCAGCCGTCAGGGCGGTCTCGCCGCGGACGGCCGCTGCAAGGCCTTTGCGGCGGGCGCGGACGGCACCGGCTGGTCCGAGGGTGTAGGTCTGCTGCTGGTCGAGCGTCTCTCGGATGCGCAGCGGAACGGGCATCCGGTGCTGGCGGTGATGCGGGGCTCGGCGGTCAACCAGGATGGTGCGTCGAATGGTCTGACGGCACCCAACGGTCCGTCGCAGCAGCGGGTGATCCGGCAGGCGTTGGCGAACGCACGTGTGCCGGCATCCGGGGTGGATGCGGTGGAGGGGCACGGTACGGGGACGCGGCTGGGCGATCCGATCGAGGCGCAGGCGCTGTTGACGACTTACGGTGCCGAACGTGAGGTGGAGCGGCCTTTGTTGCTGGGTTCGGTGAAGTCGAATCTGGGGCATACGCAGGCGGCTGCGGGTGTGGCGGGTGTCATCAAGATGGTGATGGCGATGCGGCACGGGGTACTTCCGGCGACGCTCCATGTGGACGAGCCCTCACCGCACGTGGAGTGGGACGAGAGCGGGGTCCGTCTGCTGACCGAGCCGACGGGATGGCCGGAGCTGGACCGCCCGCGGCGGGCCGGTGTCTCCTCCTTCGGCGTCAGCGGCACCAACGCCCACGTCATCCTCGAAGCCGCTCCCTCCGACGAGACGGCCCCCGCCCCGCAGGCCACCCCCGACCGGACGGTCGGCCGCGAGGCCGGGCCCGACACGGTGCCCTCCGCCGGCGCCCCGGCCGCACCGTGGATCCTGTCGGCCGAGGGCGAGCCGGCTCTCACCGCGCAGGCGGCCCGGCTGCTGGCCTGGCTCGACACCGCGCCCGACGCCGACCCGCACGACGTGGCGTACTCCCTCGCCACCACCCGCGCGGCACTCGACCACCGGGCCGTGCTCCTGCCGCACGCCCCCGCGGACCTGCCGCAGCTCCTGCGGTCACTGGCCGAGGACCGCCCGGCGCCCGGAGTCGTGCGGGGCAGGGTGCTCAGCGAAGCGCGTACCGTGTTCGTCTTCCCCGGCCAGGGCTCCCAGTGGGTCGGCATGGCGAGGGAACTCCTCGACACGGCCCCCACGTTCGCCCGGACCATGGAGTCCTGTGCCGCCGAGATCGAAACCTTCGTCGACTGGTCGGTGCTGGACGTCGTACGGGGCGAGCCGACGGCCCCCGCGCTGGACCGGGTCGACGTGGTGCAACCCGTGCTGTTCGCGGTCATGGTCTCGCTCGCCGCGCTGTGGCGCGCGCACGGCGTCGAACCGGACGCCGTCCTGGGACACAGCCAGGGTGAGATCGCCGCCGCACATGTCGCTGGCGGGCTGTCGCTGACCGACGCCGCGCGTGTGGTGACCCTGCGCAGCCGGGCCCTGACCGTCCTGTCCGGGCAGGGCGGCCTGGTGTGGGTACCGCAGGCCCCCGGCCGGGTCACCGAGCGGATCGAGGCGTGGGCGGGGCGGCTGGCGGTCGCCGCCGTCAACGGCCCCGGCTCCGTGGTGGTCGCCGGAGAGACCGAGGCGCTGGAGGAGTTCCTGGCGGCCTGCCTCGCGGACGACGTGCGGGCGAAGCGGATCGATGTCGACTACGCCTCGCACTCCCCGCAGGTGGAGACGATCCGCGAACAGCTCGCCGCAGCCCTCGCCCCCGTACGGCCACGCTCGGGCACGGTTCCCTTCTACTCCGCCGTGACCGGCGAGCCGATGGACACGGCCGGGTTGGACGCCGCCTACTGGTACACCAACCTGCGGCGCACCGTCAGCTTCGAGCAGGCGACCCGTCGCGCCGTCGAAGGCGGCCACACCGTGTTCGTCGAGATCAGCCCGCACCCTGTGCTCACCCCCGCGGTGCAGGAGACCGCTGACGCCCTGCAGCGGAACGTCGCCGTGCTCGGCACCCTGCACCGCGATGAGGGCGGTGTGCAGCGCTTCTGGACGGCGCTGGGCGAGGCCCACGTCCGGGGCGTCCGCGTGGACTGGCTGCCGCTGTATCCGGCCGCCCGCCGGACCGGGCTGCCCACCTATGCGTTCCAGCGGCGCCGGTTCTGGCCCGACGACTACCTGGCGCGGTCCGCGGACGCGGCCGGTCTCGGACTCGCCGACGCCGAGCACCCGATGCTGGGCGCGATCGTCACCCCTGCCGGTGCCGACTCCCGCCTGCTGACGGGCCGGTTGTCTCTGCGGACCCACCCGTGGCTGAACGACCACCGGGTGCGAAACACCGTGGTCCTGCCCGGAACCGCCTTCGTCGAGATGGCGATACGCGCGGGGGACGAGGTGGGATGTCCGCAGGTCGAGGAGCTCACCCTCGAAGCCCCCCTCGTGGTCCCGGCGCACGGTGACGTCCACCTCCAGGTGGCCGTCGCGGAGGCGGACGCGGAAGGCCGCCGGGAAGTCGCGGTGCACGCGCGGCGGGACGGCGAGGAGTGGGCCCGGCACGCCACCGGCGTGCTGCACCCGGCACAGCCGCCCCTCCCGGACGGGCTCGCGGCGTGGCCGCCGCCGCAGGCGGTCCCCGTTCCGCTCGACGGCTTCTATGCGCGCTTCGCCGCGTCCTCCCTCGGCTACGGCCCGGCGTTCCAGGGGCTGCGCGCCGCGTGGCGGGACGGCGACGACGTGGTCGCCGAGGTCCGGCTCCCCGAGGAACAGCGGAACGCCGCCCCGCGGTTCGGCCTTCACCCTGCCCTCCTCGACGCGGCCCTGCACGCACTCGCGGTCGACCCCGCGCGGACCCCGGACGGCGCGCCGCGGCTGCCATTCTCCTGGTCGGAGGTGACGCTGTACGCCACCGGCGCCACCGCCCTGCGGGTGCGGCTGTCCCCGGCCGGGCCGGAGGCGGTGACGGTGCTGGCCACGGACGGGGCCGGGCAGCCGGTCGCCTCGGTGGGCACGCTTTCGGTCCGCCCGCTGACCACACCCGGGCCCCTGTCCCGCGGCCCGCTCCACGGACTCGACTGGGTGGAGGTGCCGACCGCGGGCACGACCACCCCGGTGGGACCGGCGGGCACCACGGGCAGCGCCCGTGTCGCCGAAGTCGGTGACCCCGTACTGGGGCTGGACGGGGAGCGCTACCCGGACCTCGTCGCGCTGTCGGCCGTCCTCGACGCGGGGGCGGACGTCCCCGACGCCGTGTTCGCGACTCTTCCCGCGCCGTCACCCGACGAGGACGTCGTCGCCGCCGCGCACGACCGTGTGCATACCCGGCTCGGACTGCTGCACGCGTGGCTCGCCGACGACCGGCTCGCTCACAGCCGCCTCGTACTGGTGACACAAAGCGCCACCGGCACGGCACCTGCCGCTCCGGCGGATGCCGCGGTCTGGGGGCTCGTGCGCGCGGCCCAGTCGGAGCACCCGGGGGTCTTCGGGCTCCTGGCCACGGACGGGCACACCGTCCCCCGCGAGGTGCTGGAGTGCGCCGCCGTCGGCGACGAGCCGCAGCTCGTCTGGCGCGAGGGCGGCCTGCGCGCGCCGCGCCTGACACGGCTCACGGAGCAGCCCGCGGGTGAGGGGGACCGGACCGTCGATGCGGGGGTGCGGTTCGATCCCGAGGGCACGGTGGTGGTGACCGGCGGGACGGGTGTGCTGGGTGGGTTGGTGGTGCGGCATCTGGTCGAGGTGCATGGTGTGCGGCATTTGTTGTTGTTGAGTCGTCGTGGGGGTGTGGCGCCCGAGGTGGGTGCGGGTGTGGATGTGGTGGTGCGG
>NZ_KE384246.1:46643-251108 GCF_000424785.1 Streptomyces sp. CNT360
GCGGGGTGAGGTGGCCGAGGCGTTGGCGTCGGTGTCTGCGGAGCATCCGGTGCGGGCGGTCGTGCATGCGGCGGGTGTACTCGACGACGCCCTGATCACCTCCCTCACCCCGGACCGCGTCGACGACGTCCTCCGCGCGAAGGCCGACGCGGCATGGCACCTGCACGAGCTGACCCGTGACCTCGACCTGACCGCGTTCGTCCTGTTCTCCTCGGCGGCCGGCACCCTGGGCAGCGCCGGTCAGGGCAACTACGCGGCGGCCAACGTGTTCCTGGACGCCCTGGCGCAGCACCGCAGGGCGCACGGGCTGCCCGCACACTCGCTCGCCTGGGGGCTGTGGGCGGACCGGTCCGCGCTCACCGGTCAGCTCGACGACCACGAGCGGCAGCGGGTGTCCCGCAGCGGCATCCGCCCGCTGTCCGCGGACGAGGGCCTCGCCATGTTCGACGACGCCCTGGCCCGCGACGAGGCGCTGATCGTGCCGGTGGCCTTCACGGGCGCCGGGCTCCGTGACCGGGGCCGCGGCCCCGTCCCACCGCTGCTGCGCGGACTGATCCGTACGCCGGAACGCCGCACCGTCGACACCGCGGCCACCGGCGGGGACCCGCTGCGCGACAGGCTGGCGGGGCTCGGGGACAGGGACCGCCGCGAAACCGTCCTGGACCTGGTGCGGGCCCACGTGGGCGTCGTCCTGGGCCACGCCACCCCGGAAGCGGTGTCCGCCGAACGGTCCTTCACCGACCTGGGCTTCAGCTCGCTGTCCGCGGTGGAGCTGCGCAACCGGATCAGCTCGGCGACCGGCCTCACCCTGCCCGCCACGCTGGTCTTCGACCACCCCAGCGTCGCAGCGCTCACCGACTTCCTGCTGACGGAACTCGCCGACGACCGTACCCTGTCGTCCCGTTCGGCACCGACGGCCGTGCCGGCGTCCGCCGCGGGCCGCACCACGGCGGACGAACCGATCGCCATCGTGGCGATGAGCTGCCGCTACCCGGGCGGCGTCCGCTCCCCGGAGGACCTGTGGCGGGTGGCGGCCAACGGTCAGGACGTCATCTCCGCCTTCCCCGCCGACCGCGGCTGGGACCTGAACCGCCTCTTCGACCCCGACCGCAGTGTCCGGTCCGCTGCACGGGAGGGCGGCTTCCTCTACGACGTCGCGGACTTCGACGCGGAGTTCTTCGGGATCTCGCCGCGTGAGGCGCTGGCGATGGATCCGCAGCAGCGGCTGCTGCTGGAGACCTCCTGGGAGGCCTTCGAGCGCGCCGGCATCGTGCCGGAAACGCTGCGCGGCAGCCGCACCGGTGTCTTCACGGGCGTGATGACACACGACTACGCGGCACGGCTCCAGGACGACGTGCCCGGCGACCTCGTGGGGTACCTCGGCAACGGCAGCGCAGGCAGCGTGGCCTCCGGGCGCCTGTCGTACACGTTCGGTCTTGAGGGTCCTGCGGTGACGGTGGATACGGCGTGTTCGTCGTCGTTGGTGGCGTTGCATCTGGCGGCGCAGTCGTTGCGTCAGGGGGAGTGTTCGCTGGCGTTGGTGGGTGGTGTGACGGTGATGTCGACGCCTGCTGCGTTTGTCGAGTTCAGTCGTCAGGGTGGGCTGGCGCATGACGGCCGCTGCAAGTCGTATGCGGCGGGTGCGGATGGTACGGGGTGGTCCGAGGGTGTGGGTGTGTTGTTGGTGGAGCGGTTGTCGGATGCGGAGCGCAACGGGCATCGGGTGCTGGCGGTGGTGCGGGGTTCGGCGGTCAACCAGGATGGTGCCTCCAACGGTCTGACCGCACCCAACGGTCCGTCGCAGCAGCGGGTGATCCGGCAGGCGTTGGCGAATGCGCGGGTGGCGGCGTCCGGGGTGGATGTGGTGGAGGGGCATGGTACGGGGACGCGGTTGGGTGATCCGATCGAGGCGCAGGCGTTGTTGGCGACCTATGGTGCGGAGCGGGCGGCGGAGCGCCCGTTGTGGCTGGGTTCGGTGAAGTCGAATCTGGGGCATACGCAGGCGGCTGCGGGTGTGGCGGGTGTCATCAAGATGGTGATGGCGATGCGGCATGGTGTGCTTCCGGCGTCGTTGCATGTGGATGAGCCGTCGCCGCAGGTGGACTGGTCGGCGGGTGGCGTGCGGGTGCTGACGGAGTCGGTGGAGTGGCCGGATGTGGGGCGTCCCCGCCGCGCGGGCGTGTCCTCCTTCGGGGTCAGCGGTACCAACGCCCACGTCATCCTCGAAGCGACCGCCCCCGACGAGAACGCCGCCACTGTGCAGGCCCACTCCGGCAGCGGCGCCCCGGCCATGCCCTGGTTCCTCTCCGCCCGCAGCAGTGCCGCACTACGGGACCGGGCCACCCAACTCCACGGCCTCCTCGACCGGAACCCGCTGGACCTCGCCTACTCCCTGGCGACCACGCGGCCCGCCCTGGAGCAGCGGGCGGCCGTCGTCGCACCGGACCCCGAGGTGCTGGCCGCCGGGCTCGCCGCGCTCGCCGCCGGCGAGGACGCCCCCGGCGTGCTCACCGGCACAGCGCTGCCCCACCACCGGCTGGCCTTCCTCTTCTCCGGGCAGGGCGCCCAGCACGTCGGCATGGGGCGCGCCCTCCACGAGGCCTGCCCCGCGTTCGCCGACGCCTTCGACGCGGCGTGCGCCCAGCTCGACGCGCACCTGGACGTGCCCCTGCACAGCGTCGTCTTCGACGGTGCAGCCGCACTGGACGACACGCTGTGGACCCAGCCCGCCCTGTTCGCCGTCGAGGTCGCGCTCGCCCGGCTCTTCGAGCACTGGGGCCTCACGCCGTCCCGGTTGATCGGGCACTCCGTCGGTGAGTTGGCCGCAGCGCACGTCGCCGGTGTCTTCACCCTGGCTGACGCCTGCGCGCTGGTCGCCGCTCGGGGCCGCCTCATGCAGGAGCTCCCGGCGGGCGGGGCGATGGTCTCGCTCCAGGCCGGGCCCGAGGAGGTGCTGGCCTCGCTCTCCGGCGTCGAACACCTGGTGGGGATCGCCGCCGTCAACGGGCCGTCGGCGACAGTCGTCTCCGGCGACGCCGAGGCGGTCGACCGGCTGGCGGCGCTGTGGGCGGAGCGGGGCAGGCGGACCAAGCGGCTGGCCGTCAGCCACGCGTTCCACTCACCGCTGATGGAGCCGATGCTGGCAGAGTTCGAGCAGGTCGTCCGGGGGCTGCGCCCCGCGGCTCCGACGACACCGCTCGTCTCCGCGGTGACCGGAGAGCTGCTGACCGACGACCAGGCGTGCTCCGTGGAGCACTGGGTCGACCACGTGCGCTCGCCCGTGCGGTTCCTCGACGGAATCCGCACTCTGCACGAGCAGGGGGTGACGACGTATCTGGAGATCGGGCCCGGCGGCGTCCTGACCCCGATGGCGCGGGAGTGCCTCGCCGAGCAGGCGGATGCCGCCGCCGTCGTCCCCACCCTGCGGTCCGGCCGGGACGAGGTCACCGCTGTCCGCACCGCCGTCGCGGCGCTGCACGTCCGGGGCGCCGAGGTGGACCACGCCGCGCTGTTCGCCGGTACCGGGGCGCGCCGCGTGGAACTGCCCACCTACCCGTTCCAGCGGCGGCGGTACTGGCTGGAGCCGGCACAGGCGTCCCGGGCGCCCGTGGCAGAAGGCGGCGTCGAGGACGCCGAGTTCTGGGCGGCGGTCGAGCGCGAGGACGTCACCTCGCTGGCCACGACGCTGCGCCTCGACGCCGAGGCGCTCACCGGGATCGTGCCCGCACTGGAGGCGTGGCGGCGCCGCCGCGACGAGCAGTCCGCGCTCGACGCGCTGCGCTACCAGGAGACCTGGCGCCCCCTGCCGGATGCGGCGTCCGTCACCCTCGGCGGAACGTGGCTCGTGGCCGGCCAGGCGGACACCGCGCTCACCGAGGCGCTGACCACCCACGGAGCGCGGGTGCGTACCGTCGCGCTCGACGACGACCTGGTGGCGCACCTGCGCGCGGCGGCGGACGGCGACGGGATCGCCGGAGTGCTCTGCCCGACGACGGCACCCGGACGTGAGCTGCCGGACCGGCAGCCGTCCCGCTCGCAGCCGGCCGACCGGCAGCATTCCCAGCAGGAGCCGTCGGGGCCGGAAGCACATCTGACGGTGGGCGCCGCGGCAATCCTGCGGTTGCTGGCCGGGCTCGTCGAGGCGGAGGTCAGGGCACCACTGTGGTGCCTGACCTCCGGCGGCGTGACCCTCCAGGCGGCGGGCGGCTCCGTCGACCCCGCGCAGGCCGGGATCTGGGGCCTGGGCCGCGTACTGGCGCTGGAGCACCCCGACCGCTGGGGCGGCCTCGTCGACCTCCCGGACGACGCGGACGAGCGCTGCCGCACGCGCCTGGCGAGCGTGCTCGCCCGGCGCGACGAGGACCAGGTCGCGCTCCGCCCCGCCGGGGCCTTCGCCCGCAGGCTGACCCGTGCCCTGCCCGCGCCCGGCGACGGCGAGCGGCGGCCGTGGAACCCGCACGGCACCGTACTGATCACCGGTGGCAGCGGCGCCCTCGCCGCGCACGTCGCCCGGTACCTCGCGGAACGCGGCGCGCACCACCTCCTGCTGGTCAGCCGCCGCGGCCCGGACGCACCCGGCGCCGAAGCGCTCACAGCCGAACTCACCGGCCTGGGCGCCGTGGTGACCACGGTCGCCTGCGACATCCGCGACCGGGACGCCCTCGGTGACGTCCTGGCATCGGTACCGGCGGAGCACCCCCTCACGGCCGTCGTGCACACCGCCGGTGTCAGCGAGGTGCGAGCGGCAGCCGAGACGGAGCCGTCCGACTTCGCCGCCGTCACCTCGGCGAAGACCGCGGGCGCCGCCCACCTCGACGAACTGCTCGGCGACCGGCCGCTGGACGCCTTCGTGCTGTTCTCCTCGATCGCCGCCACCTGGGGCGCGGGCGGGCAGAGCGCCTACGCGGCCGGCAACGCGTTCCTCGACGGACTCGCCCGGCGCCGGGCGTCCCGCGGCCTCGTCGCCACCTCCCTCGCCTGGGGCGCCTGGGACGGCGAGGGCATCGTCGACGCCGACGGCCTGACCCGGCGCGGCATCCTCCCGATGCCGCCCACCCTGGCGCTGGAGGCCATGACGCGGGCGGTGGAGCACGCCGAGACCACGGTCACCGTCGCCGACGTCGACTGGCACCGGTTCGCCCCGCTGTTCACCGCGGTGCGGCCCGCGCCGCTGCTGGCGGACCTGCCCGAGGTCCGTGCCGCTTCGGACACGGAGGAACCCGGAGCCGGGGCCGAGGCATCCGTCGGGACGGCCGCGGAGTTCGCGGGGCTCCCGGCAGCCCAGCGGCGCCGCGCCCTGCTCGACCTCGTACGGGCCGTGGCGGGCCGGGTCCTCGGACACCCGGACGCCGACTCCGTGGACGCCGGCCGCGCCTTCCAGGAGCTCGGGTTCGACTCGCTGACCGCCATGGAGCTGCGGGACGGTCTCGCGACGGCCACGGGGCTGCGGCTGCCGGCGACGCTGGTCTTCGACTACCCGACGCCCACCGCGCTCGCCGACCACCTGGCCGACCTGCTGGCGGGCGACGGCGGTCGTGCAGCGGGTGCGGACGACTCCGCCGGGGACCGGCCGACCGAGGGCGGGGCGCCCCACGGCGTCGCGGACGAACCGATCGCCATCGTGGGCATGGCCTGCCGCTTCCCCGGCGGCGTACGGTCGCCGGAAGAGCTGTGGCGCATGGTCCACGACGGCGTGGACGCGATCACCCCGTTCCCCGAGGACCGTGGCTGGGACCTGTCCTCGCTGCACGACCCGGACCCCGAGCGGCCGGGCACCTCGTACACGAAGGAGGGCGGATTCCTCACCGGGGCCGGGGACTTCGACGCCGACTTCTTCCGGATCAGTCCCCGCGAGGCGCTGGCGATGGACCCGCAGCAGCGGCTGCTGCTGGAGACCTCCTGGGAGGCCGTCGAGCGCGCCGGAGTCGCCCCCGACACACTGCGGGGCAGCCGCACCGGGGTGTTCGTCGGCACGAACGGGCAGGACTACACGCTGCTGCTGCACGCCTCGGACGAGGACCTGGGCGGTCACGTGGGGACCGGCAACGGCGCCGCCGCGGTCTCCGGACGCATCGCCTACACCTTCGGGCTGGAAGGCCCCGCGATCACCGTCGACACGGCCTGCTCCTCGTCACTGGTGTCGCTGCACCTGGCCTGCAAGGCACTTCAGCGCTCGGAGTGTTCGCTCGCCCTGGCCGGAGGTGCTGCCGTGATGGCGACGCCGGCGGCCTTCGTCGAGTTCAGCCGCCAGCGGGCCCTGGCACCCGACGGCCGCTGCAAGCCGTTCGCGGACGGTGCGGACGGCACCGGCTGGGGCGAGGGCGTGGGCATGCTCGTCCTGGAACGGCTGTCCGACGCGCGCCGCAACGGTCACCGGGTGCTGGCCGTGGTGCGCGGCAGCTCCGTCAACCAGGACGGGGCCAGCAGCGGCTTCTCGGCACCCAACGGGCCCGCCCAGCAGCGGGTGATCCGCAGCGCGCTCGCCGAAGCCGGACTCCGCGGCGGGGACGTGGACGCCGTGGAGGCGCACGGTACCGGCACCTCGCTGGGCGACCCCATCGAGGCCCAGGCGGTGCTGGCCACCTACGGGCAGCACCGTGAGGAGCCGCTGTGGCTCGGTTCGGTCAAGTCCAACATCGGGCACACGCAGGCCGCCGCGGGCGTCGCCGGGGTCATCAAGATGGTGGAGGCGATGCGGAACGGCGTCCTGCCCGCGACGCTCCACGTGGACGAGCCGTCCGCACACGTCGACTGGTCGGCCGGGGCGGTCCGGGTACTGACCGGCACCGTCGCGTGGCCCCGGAAGGACCGGGCACGTCGCGCGGGCGTCTCCGCGTTCGGCGTGACCGGCACCAACGCGCACGTGATCCTCGAACAGCCCACGACCGGGGAACGCGGACGCGGGGAAGAAGCACCGCAGGGCGGGGCGGGTGAAGACGCCGGGATCGGCGGCGTGGCCGGTGACGACGGTTCCCGGGCGCCGACGGTGGTCCCCTGGGTGCTCTCGGCACGCTCCGAGGCCGCACTGCACGACCAGGCCGCCAGGCTGCTGTCCGCCGTCACGCACGGCACGGCGGTCGGGGCCGCGGACGACGGCACCCCGAGCGCCCTCGACGTCGGCCACAGTCTGGCGGCGGCCAGGGCGACGCTGGAACACCGCAGGGTGCTGCTCGGCGCCGACCGTGCCGAGTTGATGCGCACCTTGGCCGAGGGAGGCGGCGTCACCGGACGGGCCACCGCTCAGGCGCGGGTCGTCTTCGTCTTCCCCGGCCAGGGCGCCCAGTGGATCGGCATGGCAGACGACCTGATGAGGACGTCACCGGTCTTCGCCGCCCGCATGCGGGAGTGCGCGGCGGCCCTGAGCCCGTACGTCGACTGGTCGCTGTGCGACGTGCTCGCTGACGCCGAGGCGCTGGCGAGGGTCGACGTGGTGCAGTGCGTGCTGTTCGCGGTGCTGGTGTCGCTGGCCGAGGCGTGGCGCGCGCTGGGCGTCGAACCCGCCGCCGTCGTCGGCCACTCGCAGGGCGAGATCGCCGCGGCCTGCGTCGCCGGGGCCCTCAGCCTCCAGGACGCCGCCCGCGTGGTGGCGCTGCGCAGTCGCGCGCTGGTCCGGCTCGCCGGCAGCGGTGGCATGGTGTCGGTCGCGCTGTCCGCCGAGCGGGCCGAGGCGCTGCTGGCACGCTGGGAAGGGCGCCTCTCTCTGGCAGCGGTCAACGGGCCGGCCTCCGTCGTGGTCTCGGGCGACCGGCAGGCCGTGGACGAGCTGCTGACGGAGGCGCACCGGCAGGGCATCCGCGTCCGTGAGGTCGATGTCGACTACGCCTCCCACTCGGACCAGGTCGAGGCCGTACGGTATGAACTGCTCACCGCGCTGCGGGACATCCAGCCGCGCGCGGCCGGTGTCCCGGTGTACTCCACCGTCACCGGACAGCCGGCCGACACGACGACGTGGGGACCCGAGTACTGGTACCGGAACCTGCGCGGCACGGTGCGCTTCGAGGCAGCCGTGCGGGCCGCGCTGGGGGCGGGAGCCACCTGCTTCATCGAGGTCAGCCCGCACCCCGTGCTGTCCGGCGGCGTGCAGGAGACCATCGACGACGCGGAACGCCCCGCCGTCGCCGTGGGCACCCTGCGCCGCGACGAGGGCGGCATGCGACGTTTCCTCACCGCCGCAGCCGAGGCGTTCGCACACGGTGTCCCCGTCCGGTGGCAGGAGGTGTTCAGCACAACCGGCGCCCGGCACACCGATCTGCCGACCTACGCGTTCCAGCACACCCGCTACTGGCTGCGGCCCGCCGCGCGGCCCGCGACCGACCCCGCCGGGCTCGGCATGGCGGGGGCCGGCCACCCGTTCCTCGGGGCCGCCGTCGAACTCCCCGCCAGTGACGGGTACGTGTGCGTGGGCCGGATCACCCGGCACGGCTCGGCGTGGTTCGCCGACCACGAACTCCGCGGCGAGACCACGCTGCCGCACAGCACGTTCGTGGAGCTGGCCCTGCACGCGGGCGGCGAGGTGGGCGCGGACCACCTGGCCGAGCTCACCGTCGAGGCACCGCTGACCCTCCCCGAGGAGGCGGGTGTGCGGCTACAGGTCGAGGTCGGCGGTCCGGATGCGGCCGGTGCCCGCGCCGTCACGGTGCACGCCCGGCCCGACACGGACGACGCCGCGTGGACGACGCATGCGCGCGGCCTGTTGGCGCGCGCCCCGCGCGGTGACACGTCGCAGAGGCACCCCGCACCTCCAGCAGACAGCACCGACATCGACCTGGACGGCCTCTACGACAGGTTCGCCGCAGGCGGCGTGGGCTACGGACCCGCCTACCAGGCCCTGCGCGGGGTACGCCGGTCGGGCGGCGAGGTCTTCGCGGAGGTCGCCCTGCTGCCCGACACCGAGACCACCGGATACGGCACCCACCCGGTACTGCTGGACGCCGCCCTGCACGCCGTGCGGCTCACCGACGACGCCGGCAGCGTCCTGGCTCCGGTGTCGTGGCGCGGGGTGACACGTCATGCGGTCGGCGCCACCGCCGGACGCGTGCGGTTGACCCCCACGGGATCCGACGCGTACGCGATGGTGGTCGCCGACGAGTCCGGCCGCGCCGTGCTGACAGCCGAGGCGGTGACGCTGCGCCCGCTGCCCGCCGCCCGGCCGGACACCGGGGAGGCGCTGCGGCGCAACGGCCTGTTCCGACTCGACTGGCTCCCGGTGGCCGAGCCCGCCGCCTCCCCCTCGGGAGGTTGGGCCGTGCTGGGAGACGGCGCCGCACTCCTCGGCCCTGACCACGCGGACCTCGACGCCTACCCGGACATGGCGGCGCTCCGCGCGGCGCCCGCCGTGCCCGAGGTCGTCCTGGCGCCCGTCACCGGCTGCGGGGACGACGTCCACGCCACCGTCCGGCGGGCCCTTGAGGTGGTGTCCTCGTGGTCGGCCTGGGAACGGGCGGCCGGAGCCAAGCTCGTCGTGCTCACCCGGGGCGCGGTCTCCACCGCCTCCGGTGAGGACGTGAGGGACCTCGCGGCGGCCGCAGTCTGGGGCCTGGTGCGCTCCGCACAGTCGGAGGAGCCGGAGCGGATCGTGCTCCTGGACACGGCGCAACCGCCGACGCGTGAAGTCCTCGCCGCTGCTCTCGCCTCGGGCGAGCCCCAGCTCGCCGTCCGCGACGGGGGACTGCGGGTGCCCCGTCTGGCACGTGCGACCGCCCCCGCGGCGGGGGAGGGGGTGCGGTTCGATCCCGAGGGCACGGTGGTGGTGACTGGTGGGACGGGTGTGCTGGGTGGGTTGGTGGTGCGGCATCTGGTCGAGGTGCATGGTGTGCGGCATTTGTTGTTGTTGAGTCGTCGTGGGGGTGTGGCGCCCGAGGTGGGTGCGGGTGTGGATGTGGTGGTGCGGGCGTGTGATGTGGGGGTGCGGGGTGAGGTGGCCGAGGCGTTGGCGTCGGTGTCTGCGGAGCATCCGGTGCGGGCGGTCGTGCATGCGGCGGGTGTACTCGACGACGCCCTGACCGGCTCCCTCACCCCGGAGGCACTCACCCGGGTGCTGAAGCCGAAGGCCGACGGCGCACACCACCTGCACGAGCTGACCCGCGACCTCGACCTGACCGCGTTCGTCCTGTTCTCCGCGGCGGCCGGCACCCTGGGCAACCCGGGTCAGGGCAACTACGCGGCGGCCAACGCCTACTTGGACGCCCTGGCGCAGCACCGCAGGGCGCACGGGCTGCCCGCACAGTCCCTCGCGTGGGGCCTGTGGGCCGAGGCGACCGGAATGACGGGGCACCTCGACGCCGCCGAACTCGAACAGGTCGCACGGACCGGCGTCCTGCCGCTCGCCTCGGAGGACGGCCTGCACCTGTTCGACCTGGCCATGGAGAGCGGCGGCGCCACCATGGTGCCGATGCTGCTGGACACGGCGGCGCTCCGGGCCCGGTCCGCCTCCGAGCCGCCGCACCCGCTGTTCACCGGGCTCGTCCGCGGGCCGGTACGGCACGCCTCCGGACCGGCCCGCACCGTGGAGCAGGGGGAGACGATGGCCGAACGCCTGGCGGGGGCGCCGGAGGAGGAGCGGGACCGGGTGGCCCTCGACATGGTGCGGACCGCGACGGCGACGCTGCTCGGCCACCCCGGCCCGGAGAAGGTGGAGCCGGACCGGACGTTCGTCGAGCTGGGCATGGACTCGCTCGGCTCCGTACGGCTGCGCAACCAGCTCGCCGCGGTCTGCGGGGTGCACCTGCCCGCAAGCATGATCTTCGACCACCCCACTCCGGTGGCCCTCGCGGCCCATCTGCGCTCCCTGGTCGCGCCGCCCGTCGGCGAGGACGTCCCCGAGGACGTGAGCGCTGCCCTTCTGGTTCTGGAGGAGCTGAACAAACTGCAAGACACCGTTACGGCGTTGCCTGCCGACAGCGCGCCGCGCGTGCGGATCAACACGCTGCTGCGCACGCTGACGTCCAAGTGGGGGACCGACTGACATGGGGGAAGAGAACGTGTCCGTACACGAGACGCCGCAGGTCGTGGATGTCGCCGGGGTCGGCTTCGGGCCGTCCAACCTGGCGCTGGCCATCGCGCTGCGGGAACTGGGCGACGGTGACGACGCGGCACCGAGCGCGGCCTTCTTCGAACGCGGGCCGGCCTTCGGCTGGCACCGCGGCATGCTGATCGACGACGCGACGATGCAGATCTCCTTCCTCAAGGATCTCGTCACCCTGCGCAACCCCACGAGCCCGTTCAGCTTTCTGTGTTACCTCCACGACCGCGGCCGTCTCGCCGACTTCGTCAACCACCAGATCCTCGTGCCCTCCCGGGCCGAGTTCCACGACTACCTGGCCTGGGCCGCGGGGCGCGTGCCCGAGATGGTCAGCTACGGCAGCGAAGTGGTCGGCATCCGGCCGGTGTCCGGCGACGGCGTCGTCGACTGCCTCGAACTGCTGATCCGCGACACGGCGGACCCGGCGCTGACGCGGACCTGTCTGGCCCGTAACGTCGTCCTGGCCACCGGTCTGCGGCCCGCGCTGCCCGACGGCATCGAACAGTCCGACCGCGTCTGGCACAGCTCCGCGTATCTGCACCGGCTCGCGGAGCTGCCCCCGGCACCGGAGCGCAGCTTCACCGTGGTGGGGGCGGGCCAGAGCGCCGCCGAGATCACCAACGACCTGATGGGCAGGTTCCCCGACGCCCGTATCCACGCGGTCTACTCCCGCTACGGCTACAGCGTCGCCGACGACAGCCCGTTCGCGAACCGCATCTTCGACTCCGAGGCGGTGGACGACTACTACCTCGCCTCTCCCGAGATCCGGCAGTCCCTGATGCGGTACCACGGCAACGCCAACTACTCGGTGGTCGACCTCGATCTCATCAAGGAGCTCTACCGCCGCCAGTACCAGGAGAAGATCGCCGGCGTCGACCGGCTGCGTGTCGCGAACGTCTCCCGTGTCCGCGGGGTCACCGCCTCGGCGGACGGGGTGGAGACGGAGGTCGAGTTCCTGCCCACCGGCGAGACCGAGGCCCTCAAGTCGGATGTCGTCATCTTCGCCACCGGCTATCATCCAGCCGACCCGCTGCCGCTGCTGGGCGAGTTGAGCGACTTCGTCGAGCTGGACGACGACGGACTGGTGCGCGTCGACCGCGACTACCGGGTCACCGCCTCCGACAAGCTCGCCTGCGGCATCTACCTGCAAGGCGCGACCGAGCACACCCACGGCATCTCGTCGAGCCTGCTGTCCATGACCGCCCTGCGTGCCGGGGAGATCGCCGCGTCCCTGCGGGCGGAACGAGACGGACACGACCCCGGAACGCCCGCGGCACCCGACGCCCGGTGAGTGCCGATTCAGACATGCGCAACGAGGAGGAACACATGAGCGCCAACGAGACGGTGCCCGGCACCACCCTGCCGCAGTTGGACTACTACGAGCTGGTGGGCCCGATGCTGCGCCGCGAGTGGGACGACAACTTCCACTTCGCCTACTGGCTCGGGCCCGACGACGAGGCCACCGTCGAGGAGGCGACCGACCGGTTCACGGACCTGCTGATCCCGAAGCTGGAGGCGGGCACCGGCAAGCGGGTGCTCGACGTCGGCTGCGGCCTCGGCAAGCCGGCCGTCCGCGTCGCCAGGGCCACCGGTGCCGCCGTGCTCGGCATCACCATCAGCCCCTACCAGATCGGCCTGGCCACCGAGCGTGCCAAGGCCGAAGGTCTCACCGGGCAGGTCGAGTTCCAGCAGGCCGACGGGACGGACATGCCCTTCGACGACGGCTCGTTCGACGCCGTACTCGCCTTCGAGTCGATCGTGCACATGGACCGGCGCCGGGCGCTCGCCGAGATGGCCCGCGTCGTCGCCCCGGGCGGGCGCGTGGTCCTGACCGACCTGTTCGACCGGGAGGACGTCAGCGACGAGGAGGCCGCTGAGCGGGCCGGGCGGCCCGGCGCGCTGCCCCGGCTGGCCGACTACACCGCCCTGCTGAGCGAGTGCGGGCTGGTGGCCGACGAGATCACCGACATCTCCCGCAACGTGAGCCCTTCCTTCACGATGATGAACGACATCACCGTCGCCAACAAGGACGAACTGGCGAAGCTGTTCGGCTTCACGCCGGAGCAGTCGGCGGAGGCGGAGAGCATGGTCGGCCAGATGACCGGCGAGCTCGGCTGCGTCCTTCTCGTGGCGCACCGCGCGGCCTGAACACACTCTTCCGGGCACGCCCGAGCACCGGCGGACGTGCACCGGAGGAGTGTCGGAACGCGCCTCCGAGGAGGAAAGGGGCCCGGTTCGGCGCGGTGGGACAGGAACAGCGACGCCGGGAGCCCCGTCACGGACCCCGGCGCACCGACACAGATTTCCGGCTGGACGGGAACGGAGTGCATGTATGGCACAACAAGAGATTCCTCGGCTGCGCAGGATCTCCGTCTTCGACGCGACTCTCCGGGACGGTGAACAGGCGCCGGGCAACGCGATGACCCCCCGCCAGAAGACCGCGCTGGCACTGGAGGCGGAGGCCTACGGGGCGGACACCATCGAGGCGGGCTTCCCCGGCTCCTCCCCCGAGGACTACGAGGCCACCCGGCTCGTCGCCGAGACCGTGCGCCCCACCACGCGCTTCGCCACCTTCAACCGTGCGTTCCGCGAGGACGTGCGGCTGTCGATGGAGGCGGGCGGCGCACGCCCCAACCACCAGGTGCAGATCTGCGGTACGGGCAGCGACCTGCACCTGGAGTACAAGCGCGGCATCACCCGCCGCGAAGCGGTCGAAGAGGCCAAGGACGCGATCGCCTACGCCCACTCCCTCGGCGCCCAGGACATCTCCTTCGGCGTCGAGGACGCCAGCCGGGGCGAGAAGGACCTGATCGAGGCGCTCGTCACCGGGGCACTGGAAGCCGGTGTCACCACCGTCATCCTGGCCGACACCACCGGCTGCGCGACCCCGCAGGAGTACGGGGACCTGTGCGCCATGGTCCACTCCTGGCTCCCGAACGACGTGAAACTGGCCACCCACTGCCACGACGACCTCGGCCTGTCCCTGGCCAACGCGCTGGCGGGCATCCAGGCGGGCGCGAGCGAGGTTCAGGCCACGCTGGCCGGCATCGGCGAACGCGCGGGCAACACCCCGCTGGAGGAGCTCGCCGCGACACTGGCGTACAAGAGCGAACAGTTCGGCGCGACGACCGGCATCAAGCTGGAGCGGCTCTACGAGGCCTTCCGGAAGCTGTCGGACGTCATCTCCATGCCGCCGCTGCGCAACAAGGCGGTCCTCGGTGACAACGCCTTCGCCACCGAGGCCGGCATCCACCAGAACGGCATCCTGAAGAACCCGGCGACCTACGAGTTCATCAACCCCGAACGCTTCGACCGCAAGCGCTCGCTGCTGGTCGGCCGCCACTCCGGCCGGGCCGTCTTCCGCTATGTGCTCGAACAGCTCGGCAGAGAGCCCGACGACGCACTGGTGGACCGGCTCTACACGGAGTACGTCACCGCACGACCGGACGGCCGGTGCGACGAACTCGACACGGTCCGGGAACGGCTGGCCGCCGACTTCGGCATCGCCGGCGCGAACATACCCGTGGGGGAGGACAGCCACCGATGACGGACCCGAACCCGGGACCGGCGACACCACCGGCACCACCGAAGGACCGCCCCAGGACCCTGGTCGAGAAGATCTGGGACGGCCACCGCGTGTCAGGCGGCCCCGCGACGGGGCCGGACCTGCTCTACGTCGACCTGCACCTGGTGCACGAGGCCACCTCGGCGCAGGCGTTCGACGGGCTGCGGCTCGCCCGGCGGCCGGTCCGCAGACCCGAGCTGACGCTCGCCGTCGAGGACCACAACGTGCCCACCGACAGCCTGGTCATCACCGACCCGGTCAGCGTGGAGCAGGTCACCACAGTGCGCCGCAACTGCGCCGAGCACGGCATCGAACTCTTCCGGCACGGCGACGGCCAACAGGGCATCGTGCACGTGGTCGGTCCCGAACTCGGCGCCGTCCAGCCGGGCATGACCGTGGTGTGCGGCGACAGCCACACCTCGACGCACGGGGCGTTCGGCGCCCTCGCCTTCGGCATCGGCACCAGCGACGTCGAGCACGTGCTCGCCACCCAGACCCTGGCGCTGGAACGCCCCCGCACCATGGCCGTCGACTTCGTCGGCGAGCCCGCTCCGGACGTCACCGCCAAGGACCTGATGCTCACCCTGCTCGCGCGCATCGGTGCGAACGGTGCGCACGGCCACGTCCTGGAGTACCGCGGCCCCGCGGTCAGCTCGCTCTCCATGGAGGGCCGGATGACCATGTGCAACCTCAGCATCGAGGCGGGGGCGCGGGCCGGTCTGGTCGCACCGGACGAAACCACCCTCGCCTACCTCGCCGACCGCCCTCGCCGTCCGAGGGGCCGGGCCTGGCAGGACGCGGTGGCGTACTGGCAAACCATGCGCTCCGACCCGGACGCAGTCTTCGACCGCACCGTGACCGTCGACGTCAGCGGGCTGACCCCCGTGGTCACCTGGGGCACCAACCCCGGCCAGGCCGTGCCCCTGCACGCGCGCGTGCCGGACCCGGAGGCGTGCACCGACCCCGCCGAGCAGGCCGCCGCCCGCCGCGCACTGGACTACATGGGCCTCGCCCCCGGGACCGCGATGCGCGACATCCAGGTCGACACCGTCTTCCTGGGGTCCTGCACCAACGGCCGACTGGAGGACCTGCGCGCGGCGGCCGAGGTGCTCCGCGGCCGGAGCGTCTCGGACCAGGTGCAGATGCTGGTCGTGCCCGGCTCCATGCAGGTGCGCGAACAGGCCGAGAAGGAGGGACTGCACGAGGTGTTCACCGCCGCGGGCGCCGAGTGGCGGTTCTCCGGCTGCTCCATGTGCCTGGGCATGAACGCCGACCGGCTCCCCGGCCGGCAGCGCTGTGCCTCGACGTCCAACCGCAACTACGAGGGACGGCAGGGGCGCACCGCGCGCACCCACCTGGTGTCCCCGGCCGTGGCGGCGGCGACCGCCGTCACCGGCCGTCTCGCCGCGCCGTCCGACCTGGCGAGCCGGTGACCGACCAGAGCAAGGAGGTGCCAGGGTGGAACCGCTGACCAGCCACTTGGGCAAGGTGCTGCCGCTGCGCCGCAGCGACGTGGACACCGACCAGATCATCCCCAGCGAGTACTGCCGTCGGCTCACCAAGACCGGCTACGAGGACGCCCTGTTCGCGCGCTGGCGCGAACAGCCGGACTTCGTCCTCAACGACCCGGCACGCGCCGGGGGCACCATCCTGGTGGCCGGCGCGAACTTCGGCACCGGCAGCTCCCGCGAACACGCGGTGTGGGCGCTGCGGGACTGGGGGATCGCCGCGGTGATCGCCCCCAGCTTCGGCGACATCTTCCGCCGCAACGCCCTGAAGAACGGCCTGCTGGTCGCGTCGCTGCCCGAGGACGACGTGGCGCACCTGATGGCGCGGGCCGAGCAGGACGTGTCGTACGAGATCACCGTCGATCTCCAGGAGTGCACCGTGCGCTGGCCCGAGGGGCAGCGCGGCTTCGAGATCGACAGCCGGGCGCGCAGCCTGCTGCTCGACGGCCTGGACGACATCGCCATGACACTGGAGAGGCAGGACGACATCAGCGACTACGAGAGCGGCCGGCCCGGCTGGCTGCCCACCTTCTCTCCCGCGGGCGGGGTGAGCTGAGCACGATGCCGCCCATCACCGTCATCCCCGGGGACGGCATCGGCCCCGAGGTGACCGAGCAAGCCCTCCTCGTTCTCGACAGCCTGGGCCTCGGCCTGGACTTCGACGTGCTCGACCACGTCAACGCCGACACCTTCCTGGACACCGGTGTGGCCCTCGCCGACGACGACCTGGCGCGGGCCGGCCGCAGCTCCGGCATCCTCCTCGGGGCCATCGGCGACGCCCGCGCCGCGGGCACGCGCTACGCCAGGGACGTGCTGCTACGGCTGCGGTCCGAGCTGGACCTGTATGCCAACTACCGCCCCGTGCGGCTCCTGCACGACCGGCTCAGCCCGCTGCGGGACCCCGCGCGGCGGGCCGTGGACTGTGCCATCGTCCGCGAGAACACCGAGGGCCTCTACGCGGGCGTCGGCGGCGCACTGCACCAGGACACGGAGGCCGAGGTGGCCGTCGACACCGAGATGAGCACCCACCAGGGTGTGCGCCGCGTGATCGACTTCGCCCTCGCCACGGCGACCCGCGCGGTGTGCATGGTCGACAAGTCCAACGCGGTGCCCAACGGCGGGCGGCTGTGGCAGCGCTGCTGGCGCCAGGCCGCCGCGACCCGCCCCGACCTGGCCACCTCGCACCTGTACGCGGACGCCGCCGCCATGCGGCTGGTCGCCGACCCGCAGGAGTTCGACGTCATCGTCACCAACAACTCCTACGGCGACCTGCTGTCCGACCTTGCCGCGCAGCTGGCCGGCGGCATGGGCACCGCCGCCTCGGCCAACCTCAACCCGGACACCGGGTTCGGCCTGTACGAGCCGGTGCACGGCAGCGCCCCGGACCTCGCCGGCACCGGCACCGCCAACCCCGTCGGCGCGATCCTCTCCGCGGCGCTGCTCCTGGAGCGGACCGGCCACCCGGCGCAGGCGGCGGCGGTCCGGGCAGCGGTGGACCGTGCCGTGGCGGACCGGCGCTGCACCCCCGACATCGGCGGCACGCTCACCACCAAGGCAGCGGGGGAGGCCGTCCGTGCGGCACTCGACTGATCCGGCGGCCCGTCCGCGGCCCGACCACCGCGCCGAGGTGACCCCGTGACGCCGTCCCCGGCCCGGCTGTCCCGCCGGGCCGCACAGGTCGGGTCCATGGAACTGGCCGGGCTCCTGCGGCTGGCGCACGAGGTGGGCGCCATCGACATCGCCCTCGGCATCCCGCCGGGCAACCCGCCCGCGGCCGCGATCGAGGCGGCCACCGCGGCGCTCACCTCGGGCCGCAACCAGTACGCGCCCCCGGAGGGGCTGTTGGAGCTGCGGCGGACGATCGCTGCGGAGATCCGGCTCACCCGCGGCGTCACCGTCGACCCGGTCGAGGAGATCACGGTCACCTGCGGCGCGACCGAGGGCGTGCTCGACGCGGTCCTGACCGTCACCGACCCCGGCGACGAGGTGCTGCTGCCCGAGCCGTTCTACGAGAACTACCCGGGCGTGATCGGACTGGCCGGTGCGGTGCCCCGCCCGGTGCCGCTGACCGGCCCGGACTGGCGGCTTGACCTGGCGGCGATGCGGGCCGCGGTCACGCCGCGCACCCGCGCCGTCCTGCTCAACACCCCGCACAACCCGACTGGTCGCTCCTTCGACGAGACCGAGGTGCGGGGTCTGCTCGACCTGTGCGCCGAACACGGGCTGACCCTGATCACCGACGAGGTCTACGCGGGCTACGTCTACGACGGCCGGGCACACGCCTCGCCGCTGGGCATGCCGCGCGCGGCGGGGCGCGCGGTGGTCGTCGGCAGCCTCTCCAAGTCGCTGCACATGTCCGGCTGGCGTGTCGGCTACTGCGTCGCGTCCCCGGAGCTGACCGCGGGCCTGCGGCGGGTGCACGAGCGCACCACGGTGGGCGCCGCGCGGCCCCTCCAGGAAGGTGTGGCCGCGGCCCGGACCGCGGACGCCCCCGACGACCGGGAGCACTTCCAGGAGCGCCGCGACCACCTGGTGCGGCACCTGCGCGAGATGGGGTTCGAGGTGTTCGCACCGGAAGGGGGCTGGTTCGTCCTGGCGGGTACGGCGCGTCTGGCACCGCGCAGCGACGCACTGGTGGCCGATCTGGTGGAGTCGGCCGGCGTCCTGCTCGCCCCCGCGACGAGCTTCTTCAGCGACCGCGACGACGGCCTGCGCTGGGTGCGCGCCACCTTCGTCCGCGACCCGGACCGCACCGTCGAGGCGCTGGAGCGGATGCGGCGGTTCCTACGCGGGACCCCGCACCCGGCACAGCCGGGCCCACCGGCACATACACAGGCATGACGACAGAAGGGATGAGAGAAGTGAGCACCGAGAGCAAGTCCGTGGAAGTCCTCGACGACGAGGTGCAGCAGACCTGGAAGTCCGTGGCCGAGGCCGGCGCAGGCGAACTCGCCTCCTCCTACGTCCTGACCACCGCGATCGTCGGACTGTCCAACTCCGGCGTCGCACAGAAGCTGTCCGGCGAGTGGACACCGCTCGGACAGCTGGCCCCGAAGCCGGAACTGGCCGACCGGATCGGCAAGGTCCTGCGCTTCCTGGAGCTGCGCGGCGTCGTCGAGTCCCAGGGCGACGCGTGGCGCACCACCCGGCGTGGGGCCCAGCTCTTCGACGAGGTGGCCGAATCGCTGCTCGGCTACTACGTGGACGCGTACGGCCCTGTCCTGCACGACATGGGCGGGCTGCTGGACGGCAGCAAGGTCTACGAGACCGATGTCAGCCGTGACACCGAGGCGCTCGGACTGCGCTGCGAGGTGCTCTTCCGCAGCTTCGGCGGCAACCTGGTGCGCGACCTGGTCCGCTCACGGGGCGCGCGCGGCGTTCTCGACCTCGGCTGCGGCACCGGCGGCCTGCTGCTCGACCTCGTGCGGGAGAACCCCGAACTGCACGGCTACGGACTCGACATCGCCGAGGACGCCATCGCGTACGCGGGCCGGCGTGCCGCGGACGCGGGCCTGGCCGACCGGCTCTCCTTCGCGGTCGCGGACGCCTTCCGGCCGCAGGACTGGCCCGCCGAGGTCGTCGAAGGCGCCGACTTCCTGGTGGCGGTCGGCGCGCTGCACGAGCACTTCCGCAACGGCGAGGCCGCGGTGGTCGACATGCTCAGCCGGTACGCGGACCTGCTGCGCGCGGGGGAGAACCGCACGCTGCTGCTGTGCGAGCCGGAGCTGTTCGTGGACACCGAGGACGCCAACTTCTACCTCATCCACGTGCTGACCGAGCAGGGCTTCCCGCAGCCGCGGGAGAGCTGGCTCAAGGTGATCGAGGCGGCCGGCCTCACCTGCAACCGGGTCTTCTCCGCGCCCAACACGGCGTTCCGCTTCGCCTACTACGAGATCGTGGCCGACCCCGCCTCCTGAGCCGGCCGTCCTCCCACCCAAGGAGACACCCACCATGTCCGCACCACCGCCCGAGTCGGCTCCCGGGCTCGAAATGCTCGACCTGTGCCGCACCATGAGGGAGACCACCCCCGTCGTCCAGGACCCGGCGAGCGGCGCGTACCAGGTCTTCCGGTACGAGGACGCGGTCTCCGTCCTCATGGACCACGACACCTTCTCCTCGGACTTCAGCACCGTCTTCCCCGACGCCACCCAGCTCATGGAGGGCCACATCGGGACCCTGGACCCGCCGCGGCACTCCCAGTTGCGCAGGCTCGTCAGCCAGGCGTTCACCTCCCGCGCGGTCGCCCAGCTGGAGAACCGGATCGAGCGCATCGCCGGGGAACTGCTGGACCAGGCGCCCAGCAGCACCGCACTCGAACTCGTCGACGACTTCGCCTACGCCCTGCCGCTGACGGTCATCACCGAGATGCTCGGGGTGCCGTCGCAGGACCGGCGGCTGTTCAAGGACTGGGCCGACCAGCTCTACGCCAACGGCGCGTTCGACCCGAACAACGAGGCGTCCGCCGGGGCGGCGAAGTCGTTCCACGACTACCTGCTCGACCTGGTCGTCCAGCGCCGGAAGCAGCCGAGCCCCGGCCTGCTCACCGACCTGGCGGTGGCCGAGGTGGACGGCGAACGGCTCACCGACCGGGAGATCGCCGGGTTCGCGACCGTCCTGCTGCTCGCCGGGCACGTGACGGTGACCCTGTGGCTGGGCAACGCGATGCTGTGCCTCCGGGAGCACCCGGAGGCCGAACGGGCCCTCCGCGCCGACCCGGCCGCCATCCCCGGCGCGTTGGAGGAGGTACTGCGCTACCGCAGCCCGGTGGGCATCGTGCCGCGCGTGGCCAGGAAGGAGGTCGAGCTGGGCGGGACCACGATCGAAGCCGGGAAGATCGTGGTGTGCTCGGTCTTCTCGGCCAACCACGACGAGCGGCAGTTCGACGACCCCGACACCTTCCGCATCGACCGGAGCCCCAACCCGCACCTCGCGTTCAGCAAGGGCATCCACTTCTGTTTCGGGGCGCCGCTGGCACGTCTGGAGGCCCGCGTCGCCTTCGGCGTCCTGCTGCGCCGGTTCGCGAGTTTCCGGCCGGATCCGGACCGCCCGATGGAGTGGCACCCGGACCCGACGATGAGCGGCCCGAAGAGCCTGCCGCTGCTCGTCGAGCCCGCCTGAACCGAAAGCCGGACGCCCGGCACCCGCACCGGCCGACGAGGAACGCGATGCGCTCGTCGCCGACCGGTGCGGGTGCCGGGCGACCCGTGTGATCAGCGGGCCGGGGGTGCCGGGGGTGCCGGGAGAGAGGTCACTCCCCGTCGGCCACCCGCTCCGCGGAGTTGATCACGATCTGCTGCTTGGGCACGTCCTGCGCGCCCGTCTCGACCTGCGCGATCCTGTCGACGACATCGTGACCCTCGACGACCTCACCGAAGACCGTGTAACCCCAGCCGTCCTGCCCCGGGTGGTTCAGGAAGTCGTTGTCCACGGTGTTGATGAAGAACTGGGCGCTGGCCGAGTGCGGGTCGGACGTGCGGGCCATGGCCAGGCTGTACTTCACGTTCTTCAACCCGTTGCTCGCCTCGTTCTCCACCGTGCGCGGAGCGGGCTTGATGCGCATGTCCGTGCCGACACCGCCACCCTGGATCATGAACCCGCTGATCACCCGGTGGAAGATCGTGCCCTGGAAGTGCCCGTCGTCGAGGTAGCTCTCGAAGTTGGCGACCGTCTTGGGGGCCTTCTCAGGATGGAGGGCGAGCACGATGTCGCCCATCGTCGTGGAAAGGCGAACCTTGGTCATGAGATCTCCACTCGGCATACCGTCATGTCTTCCTTGGCCGAACAGAGCACGGAAAGCGACCAAGAGGTGACACCGCCAGGGGCCACACATCTGGGGCGGTCCCGGCCCCGCTGAGCCAAGGCAGTCTCTCACAGGCCCCGCTGCCGCGACGCGAACGCCCGTCCACCCCGCTGACCTGCCCGGCTCCCGCGGTGCCACCCGCGCCCACCCCTCCACACCGGTCCTCGGGCGCGGCCCGGGGCCGGGTGCGGAAGACGCTCAGCTCCGCTTGCCGAGGCCGTCGCCGGGGTGCCCGTGCTGCTCGGAGCGCCCGGAGTCGTCCTCCTGCGCCGCCGGCTTCCGTGGTCCGGACCGGGAACGGCGGCGGTGGCTGGTGTCGCACCAGGGGTACGTCCGGCTGCGGCGGCAGGTGCACAGCGCCACGACGAAACGGTCGGAGGTGACCGTCCGCCCGTCGTCCAGGCGTACCTCCACGGGGCCCTCGACCAGCACGGGCCCGCCGCTTTCGAGGCTCACGCGCCGCGCGGTGGGCGTACCCTCCGCGGAGTCGTCACCGGGCGGCTCGCACTCCGGGGGGCCACTGCTGCGCGGGGCCGGTTCGTTCCGTCGAGGGGACGAGGTCGGCACGGATGACCACCAGTTCCTCGTGTCGCTGTCCGGGGGAGATCAGGTCCTGTTCCTCCAGCCACTGCGCACGCGCGCGCAGGACAGGGCCGAAGGGCTGGGTGCGGCGGGCGGTCACGCGGGCTTCGAGTCCGGACCTGCCCAGCAGTTCCAGCGTCCGGTCGGGGTCGCACAGGGTGGAGTGCACCATCAGCAGCACACCGTCCCTGGTGAGCAGCCGCGGTGCCGCCTCGCACAGCCGGTCCAGGAACCGGCGACCATCCCGGCCCGCGTTCCATGCCCGCGACCGCCGCCCGCAGCGCTCGCCGGTTCCGGAGTACGGCACGTACGGCGGGTTCGCCGTGACGACGTCGAAGCGGCCGGTGGCGCGCTCCAGGAAGTCTCCGCGGTGTGCGCGGACCGGCAAGGCCCGCAGCCGGGCGTTCCAGGTGGCTGCCAGGGCGGCCCGTGCGGAGATGTCCACGGCGTGGACCTCGCGGGCACCCAGGCGTGCTCCGGTCAGCGCGACCACACCGGTGCCGGTGCACACGTCCAGCATCCGCGCGCCGCGGGGGACGGCAGCGCCGACCAGTGCGTCGAGCAACAGTTCGGAATCGCCCTGCGGGGCGTACACCCCGGGCGGTCTCAGAAGCCACACGCGCCGACGAGTACCGGGAGAAATGCGCGATAAACGCTGTTCGGGAAGAAATGTATCGCCCGATACGGGGCACCCGCTCCCGACGGACGGGGAGATCGCTGCCGATGCGGAAGGGAAGGGCGGCGCCATGGGACACGGTGGCACAGTCGTCGAGGAACTCACCGCGGACCACCGCGAGGTCGAGGAACTCTTCGCCAGGATCGAGGCACTGCCTCCCGGCGAGGAGAAGCGCAAGCTGTACGCCGATCAAGTCACCATCGAACTGGTGCGGCACTCCATCGCGGAGGAGGAGTACCTCTTCCCGGCCGTCCGCGCCCACGTGCCCGGCGGGGGTCCGCTCGCGGACAAGGAGCTGGCGGACCTGGAAGGGGCCGAGCGGCTGCTGAAGGACCTCGAAGGGCTCGGCGCAGCCGACCCGGCCTTCGACCGCACGCTCACCCGCCTCATCCACGAGCTCCGCTCCCACATGAGCGACGAGGAAGGCAACCTCTTCCCGCGACTGCGGGACGTGATGCCGGACCAGGAGCTGACCGAGCTGGGCGACAAGGTCCGGCAGGCGAAGAAGACGGCGCCCACCCGCCCGCACCCCCACGCCCCGAGCGAGCCGCCCGCCAACAAGCTCCTCGCCCCCGGCGCGGGTCTCGTCGACCGCGCCCGCGACGCCCTCACCGAACGTGGCAGGGAAAAGGACTGACGCCTCACAGGCGTACCCCCTGTTGCGTCGCGGGGGAGCCGTGTCGTAGGCGACGCCCTCCTGGGCCGCGTGGCCGGCGTTCCGCTCCCGGCAGATCTCCAGGGGCGGGGCCGGCGTGACGAACGGGACCGGCCGCGGTCGTGGCTTCGCGCGAAGTACCTTCAGCAGCGCGCGGGTGCCCGGGTGCCCCGGGTCGGGGAAGACGCCGCTCTCGGCGAATTCGTCGGCCGAAGGCGGCCATGTCGCGGGAATGCAGCCGCAGTTGCCGTCGGGTCTCCGCCGTGCCGCTCAGCGGGCCGCTCGTCCCTGTACGGCCATGAAGGAGAGCACATCACCATCGACGTGCGCCCCGCGGGCGTGGTGGGCCGCGACGAGCGGCGCCACCGTGCTCGCGCCCGCGCCAGGCATCTCTGACGGCACCAGACATCCGGTCGCCTCCACCGCACGGCCCCCTGTCCGGGCTCGGGCTGTCCCCCGTTTCCGACGGGCGTCGTGGCAACCGGCGCCGCGCCGCGCACCCGGATTCCGGGCGCGCGCATGCGGGTCTCTCGGCCGTCGGGTTCCCGTGCCCTGTCAGCGGCGGCTGGGACGATCGCTCGCATGACTGACTCCGCCGCCGTCACGGCCTACTGGGCTGCCGCCGCAGCCTCGTTCGACGAGGAGCCGGATCACGGGCTGCGTGACGAGGGGACCCGTGAGGCGTGGCGGAAGCGGCTGGCTGTATTGATCACGAGCGTTGTTGACAGTCGTGGGTCTTGATCATGGCGAAGACCTCCGGTGTGGTGGAGGTGTCTACGCTGCACCGCACGGAGGTCTTCGTGTCCCACCGTAATGCCCGCCTGACCGTTTTCGGCAGGCGGCTGCTGGTCGATCGCATCCGCTCGGGTCGTCCGGTGGCCCATGTCGCGGCCGAGACGGGTGTCTCCCGGACCACCGCCCATAAGTGGGTGCGCCGGTTTGCGGCCGAGGGTGAGGCCGCCCTGCTCGCCGGTGCGGGCCACCGGGTCACCGGCGTCGACCTGTCGCCCCGCATGGTCGAGCGGGCCAGGGCGAAGCTGAAGGCGGCGGGGCTGGACGGTCACTTCCTGGTGGGGGACGCCGCCGCTCCCCCCACGGGGGACGCGCGCTTCGACGTAGTGCTGTGCCGGCACCTGCTGTGGACCCTGCCCGATCCCGGCGCTGCGCTGCGCCAGTGGATACGCCGGCTGCGCCGGGGCGGCACGCTGGTGCTGGTCGAGGGGCGCTGGGCGCAGGCGGACCGGTGCGGGGTGCCGTACGGGTCCGGGGCCGAGGCGCTGCCGTGGGGTGGCGGGGTCGGCGCCGAGGAGCTGGCCGGTGTGCTCGACCCCCTGGTGACTCAGGTGCGTGTGGAGCCACTGGGGGAGGACGCCGCGCTGTGGGGCGGGACCGTCACCGATGAGCGGTACGCACTCCTCGCGCGTCTGTGAACTGCGCGGCCGCGCGGACGTAGCAGGCGTGCCCGCCCCTCCCTCCGCCACACCGGTACGACAGCGCCACGCTCGCACCACAAGGGCGAGCAAATCCGAAAAAAGGGTGCAAATATGGACGCCGGTGTGCGAGGAAGCGCGCCAGTGGCGGCGACCGGGAGGCGTGGCAGTGGACGAAGCGGCTCGGACGGAGCCCGGCACGCGGCCCGGAGGTGACCGGTTCGCGCAGGTCCGCGCCGTGGCGGACGCCATCTGCTACGAGGGCTACCTGCTCTACCCCTACCGCCGCTCCTCGCCCAAGAACCGGGTGCGTTGGCAGTTCGGCATCCTCGCGCCCCGCGCCTGGGTGAAGGCGGACGGACCCGTTCCGCCGAGCGTCGCCGGGTCGGCCGAGTCCTGGCGGCAGCGGACCGACTGCCTGCTGGTGGCCGACCCCGCCCTGGACCCCGCCCTGGACCCCGCCCTGGACCCCGCCCTGGACCCCGCCGTGGTACGCGTCCGGGTGCGCTACCTCCAGGTCCAGGGCAAGCAGGTGGAGCACCGCGCCGGCCCCGCGGACACGGACGACGGCAGTGCCGAGGGCGGAGTCGGTGCCTGGGAGCCCGTGGAGTCCGTGGAACTGGACGGCGAACTGCACCTGTCCTTCGACGAGGCGGTACCGCACGAGTGCGACATCGAGGTGCCGCTGGGCGACCTGCTCGCGGGGGAGCGCTCCTTCCCGGTGGGCGCGCCCGGTGGTACCGAGGTCACCCCGCTCGCGGGGCAGGGCGCGGAGACCTTCCGTGTCGTGCGGCGCCGCCGCCCCCTCGCGGCCCGCACCGTCGTGTCCGCCGAGCCCCTCGACGGCCGTCCCGGCCTGCACCGCCTGACGGTGCGTACGGAGAACACCGACGACACCCTGCCAGCGGAGACGCCCCGCGACGAGGCGCTGCGGCACGCTCTGGTCGCCACCCACACGCTGCTGGGCGGCGAGGGGCTGGAGTTCGTCTCCCTCATCGACCCGCCCGCCTGGGCGGCCCCGCACGCGCAGGACTGCGACAACGTGCACACCTTCCCGGTCCTGGCGGGCGAGGAGGGCAGCCGGCACATGATGTTCTCCTCACCGATCCTGCTCGGCGACCATCCCCGCATCGCCCCGGAGAGCCCCGGCGACCTGCACGACGCCGCCGAGATCGACGAGATCCTCTCGCTGCGGACGTACCTGCTGACCGACGAGGAGAAGCGGGAGGCGCGGGCCACCGATCCGCGTGCCGCCTCGATCCTGGACCAGATCGAGAACATGCCCGAGGAGGTCTTCGCCCAACTGCACGGCGCGATCCGCTCACTGGAGCCCGCCGAAGAGCCGGTGCCGCTTGCGGAGCCCGCCGTCGATCCGGCGCCGCCTTCCCGTCCGGGCCCCGGCACCGGCCCGGTTCCCGCCCGTGCCGCCGCCCCGTGGTGGGAGGAGGCCGCGGAGGAGGGCGTGTCCCCGGCGACGGACAGTGTGCTGGTCGCGGGCGTGCCGGTGCGGCGCGGTCACCGGGTACGGCTGTGCCCGCGGGCCCGCGCGGATGCGCACGACATGTTCCTGACCGGCCGCACGGCCCGGGTCGCGGGGGTCTTCCACGACGTGGACGGCAGCGTCCACCTGGCCGTGACGCTCGACGACGATCCCGCGGCCGACCTGAACGCCTGGTACGGCCGCTACTTCTACTTCCGTACGGACGAGGTCCAACCGCTGCCCGACGAGGCCCGGCACCACTCGCAGGAGGAGAGGCCCGATGCGTGCCCTCGCACTGTCGAAGCGTGACCGCCGGCCGGCCGAGCGGCTCTCCTGCGACCACCACGCGGCCGAGGACGAGGTCCGGCCGCTGCTCGAACTGCCCGAGGCGGTCGACCAGCCGGCTCTCCACGAGTCGGGCCGGGCGCCGGAGCAGGCCGCAAGGACCACCCCGACCCGGCTGCGCCCCGGCACTCCGGGCCGGCCACCGGCCCCGGCGGCCCGGGTCGCCGGCGTCCACGACCGACTGCGGGACCGGCTGCAAGGGAGGCCGAGAACATGACCATCGAGAGCGGCACCACCTCTGTGAGCGAGGATCCGAGCAGGGCGGACCAGCGCAAGGGGCTCGGGGAGATCGACATCCTGTGGATCTCCGAAGGCATGAGCTGCGACGGCGACACCGTCTCGGTGACGGCTGCGGGCCAGCCCGCCATCGAGGACGTCGTCCTCGGGCTCGTCCCCGGACTGCCCAAGGTCAACCTGCACAACAAGGTCCTCTCGCCCACCCTGGGCGGCGAGGAGTTCCTGGCACCGTTCAGGGCGGCCGCCCGCGGCGAGGCCGAGAACCCCTTCATCCTCGTCATCGAGGGGTCGATCCCCAACCAGAACATCATCGAGGGCGACGGCTACTGGACGTCCTTCGGCAACGACGAGGAGACCGGTGAGCCGCTCACCCTCAACTGGTGGCTCGACCGGTTGGCGCCCCGGGCCTGGGCGGTGGTCGCCGTGGGCACCTGCGCCACGTACGGCGGCATCCACGCCATGGCGGGCAACCCGACCGGTTCCATGGGGCTGGCGGACTACCTGGGCTGGGACTTCACGTCGCAGGGCGCCCTGCCGATCGTGAACGTGCCGGGCTGCCCGGTCCAGCCGGAGAACTTCATGGAGACCCTGACCTGGGTGCTCTACCACGCGGCCGGTGCGGCTCCGCCGCCCCCGCTGGACCACATGCTGCGGCCGCAGTGGCTGTTCGGGAAGACGGTGCACGAGGGCTGCGACCGGGCGGCGTACTACGAGCAGGGCGACTTCGCGAAGGACTACAACTCGCCCAAGTGCCAGGTGAAGATCGGCTGCTGGGGCCCCGTCGTCAACTGCAACGTGCCCAAACGCGGCTGGATGGGGGGCATCGGCGGCTGCCCCAACGTGGGCGGCATCTGCATCGGCTGCACCATGCCGGGCTTCCCCGACGCCTTCATGCCGTTCATGGACGAGCCGACCGGCGGCAGCCTCTCCGCCGTCCTCGTCCGCCCCTACGGCGCCTTCATCCGGCGGATGCGCGGAATCACCAACATCGCCGTCAACCGGGAACCGAAATGGCGCCACAACGAGCCCGCCCTGACCAGCGGCTACGACCCCCACTGGCGCTCCTGACGGCGCGGCCCGGCCCGGAGCTGCCGGGCCGCGCCGCCCCACCGTGCGGGCACCGAGCCACCACACACCGCGACCGACGAGGTGAGGACTGAGATGACGGCAACCGCGGCCCGGCCACAGGCAGGGCGCAAGCCACCCCAAGTGGTGGACATGTCCTGGGACCCGATCACCCGGATCATCGGCAATCTGGGGATCTACACGAAGATCGACTTCGCCAACCGCGAGGTGACGGAGTGCCGTAGCACCTCGTCGCTCTTCCGCGGTTACTCGGTCTTCATGCGCGGCAAGGACCCGCGGGACGCCGGCTTCATCACCAGCCGCATCTGCGGCATCTGCGGGGACAACCACACCACCTGTTCCAACTACGCGCAGCAGATGGCCTACGGGGTCAAGCCGCCGCCGCTGGCCGAGCACATCACCAACCTCGGGGAAGCCGCCGAGTACCTGTTCGACCACACCATCTTCCAGGACAACCTCGTCTTCGTGGACTTCTGCGAGGCGATGGTCAAGGCCACCAACCCCGGTGTCCTGGCGAAGGCCGAGCAGACGGCCGCCCCCAACGGGCACATCCACGGCTACCGCACCATCGCCGACATCATGCGCGCCTTCAACCCCTTCGAGGGGGAGGTCTACAAGGAGGCGCTCCAGGTCAGCCGCATCACCCGGGAGATGTTCTGCCTGATGGAGGGGCGCCATGTGCATCCCTCCACGCTGTACCCGGGCGGGGTGGGCACGATGCCCTCGCCCTCCACGTTCACCGACTACCTTTCCCGCCTGATGCGGGTCCTCGACTTCGTCAAGAAGGCCGTCGGCATGAACGACGACGTCTTCGACTTCTTCTACGACGCGCTGCCCGGCTACGAGGAGGTGGGCAAGCGGCGCATCCTGCTGGGCTGCTGGGGCGCGTGGCAGAACTACGAGGCGTGCGACTACCGCTACGAGAACATGGCCGACTGGGGCCGCCAGATGTTCGTCACGCCGGGCGTCATCGTCGACGGCGAGCTGGTCACCAACAGCCTCGTCGACATCAACCTGGGCATGCGCATCCTGCTGGGCAGCTCGTACTACGAGGACTGGGTGAACGAGGAGCCCTTCGTCACGCACGACCCGCTGGGCAACCCCGTGGACATGCGCCACCCGTGGAACCAGACGACCGTCCCGGTGCCGCAGAAGCGCGACTTCGCCGACAAGTACAGCTGGGTGATGAGCCCGCGCTGGCACGACAAGCGCACCGGCGACCATCTGGCGCTGGACACCGGCGGCGGTCCGCTGGCGCGGCTGTGGTCCACGGCGCTCAACGGGCTGGTGGAGACCCCCTACATCAAGGCCACCGGACACAGCGTGCGGATCTCGCTGCCCAAGAGCGAGAAGCTGCCCGAGATGACGTTCGAGTGGAAGATCCCCAAGTGGTCCAACACCCTGGAACGGGACCGGGCCCGCCCCTACTTCGTGGCCTACTCGGCGGCCATGGCGTTCGAGTTCGTCAACCGGGCCCTGGACCTGGTGCGGGCCGGCGACACCAAGATCTTCCAGGACTACGAGCTGCCCGAGGAGGGCATCGGCTGCGGCTTCCACGAGGCCGTCCGCGGCGTGCTCTCGCACCACCTGGTGATCAAGGACAAGAAGATCGCCAACTACCACCCGTACCCGCCCACTCCCTGGAACGCCAGCCCCCAGGACCACTACGGGACGCCGGGCCCCTACGAGGACGCCGTCACCGGCCAGCCGGTCTTCGAGGAGAACGGGCCGGACGAGTTCAAGGGAATCGACGTCATGCGCACCGTCCGCAGCTTCGACCCCTGCCTGCCGTGCGGCGTCCACATGTACCTGGGCAAGGGCAAGGAGCTGCGGCAGATCCACTCGCCCACCTTCGGTGCGGGGGCGGGAGCGGGCCATGGCTGAGGAGCGGACAGCGGAGGGGCACCGGCTGGCGGACGCGGACGTCGAGGCGCGGCTGGCCCGCCTCGACGAGCTGCTCGAACGCGTCGAGGGCGTACCGGGTCCCACCGCCGATGCCGCGCTGGAGGCCGTACGGGCCCTGACGGAGGTGTACGGCGAGGCACTGGCCCGGTTCCGCGACCTCGCCGGGCCCGAGCTGATCCGTGCCGTCACCGACGACGACCTGCTGAGCCACCTTCTGGTGCTCCATCAGCTGCACCCCCACCCGGTGGAGCAGCGCGCCGCCGACGCCGTCACCGGACTGCGAGACGTGCTGCGCGAGCGCGGTGCCGACGTCGAACTGGTCGGCGTGGAAGACGGTGTGGTCTCGGTGCGGGTCACGGCCAAGGGGTGCGGCTCCACCGCTTCCGCCGTCGAGGAGGCGGTGCGCGAGACGGTGCTGGCGGCCGCCCCCGAGCTGCACGCCGTCGAGCGGGTGGCCGACCGCAAGCCCCCCGCCTTCGTCCCCCTGGATACGCTGCGGCCGGCCGCAGCGCAGTCCACCGCCGCCCGGCCGGCTGCCGCACCCACCGCGGGGACGCCGTGACCTCCGGGGCCCTCGCCCGCGTCATCCGCGGGGCACACGGTGCTTCCGCGGCGCGGATCGAACGCTGCGACCTGTGCGGCGCCGGTGTGCCGGACGAGCACCGGCACCTGCTGGACACCGCGTCCGAGGAGTCCGCGGACGGGCGCGCCGCCCCGGTGCTGTGCGCCTGTCGGCCGTGCTCGGTGCTCTTCGTGCACGAGGCGGCAGGCGAGGGCCGCTACCGGCTGATCCCGCGGCGGCGGGTGCGGCTGGCCCCGGTGCCGACCGCCGCACTCGGCGTGCCCGTCGGGCTCGCGTTCTTCGTGGTGCGCGGCGACGGAGAGGTCCGGGCCCACTACCCGAGCCCGGCCGGCGCCACCCGGTGGGAGCTCGAACCGGAGGCGTGGCGGTCCGCTGCGGCGGAGTGCCCCGCGCTGGGGACGCTCGCTCCCGATGTCGAGGCGCTGCTGGTCAACACGGTGCGGGGGAACGCACAGCACTGGATCGTCCCGGTGGACGACTGCTTCCGCATGGTGGCCGTCGTCCGACGGGAGTGGCGGGGCCTGTCCGGCGGAAGCCGGGTGTGGCCTGAGCTCGAACGCTTCTTCGCCGAGCTGGCCGAACAGCCCGGTTGAGGACCGAGGGGGCGAGGAGAAGGAGGACGCCATGGGACGGATCCGCGTCGGCAAGCCTGCCGCACGGCCGGACACACCCGCGCACGTCAAGGGGCAGCACCAGGGCAACACGGGCCCCTACGACCGGCAGCCGGGCCATCACGAGGACGGCACCGCCGATGCCCGGCGCTCGACAGGCATCCACTGGAAGAAGCACGACACCCTCCTGAAGATCATGCCGAACATCCCACCCGGCTGAGGAGCACTTCATGCAGCGACGTTGCAACCGACAGCCCGTGCGGCGGGCCGAGCGGGAAGCGGTGAGACACCCGGCCTGTCTGGCCAGGCGGGTTCTGGCCGGCCAGCTCGCGCTCGCCGGCACCCTCGTACTGGCCGTGCTCGTACGGGAGTTCCCCGGCCTTGTGCGCGAGGTGCGGATCTGGCGGATGGTCGGCTTCGGCTCGGGCTCCCGCTATCCGCACTGAGCCCCCGCGGGCCACGGCACGCGCCGGACGGCCACGCCGGGTACCCCGTGGCCGTCCGGCGGGCCGTCAGGCCGACGGGGCGCGTGAGGCGTCGTCCGGCGGACGGTCCGGGGGATCGTCCGGGGGAGGGCGCTGGTCGAACTCGACGGTGACCGTCTCGAAGCTCTTGAACGTTTCGGTGGTGGCGTAGGAGGTGTACGCCTTCCGGTCGGCCCGGTTCAGCCACACCCGGTCGGTGAACGGCGTCATCAGACTGCGGGGCCACAGCCGGTGGGTGCGCACCACACTCACCTCGGCCGCCAGGACGAAGATCAGGGCACCCAGGTAGATCCAGCCGAGCAGCCCCAGCACGATGCCGAACATGCCGTAGGTCGCACTCGCACCCCGCAGCACGTGGGTGGCGTAGTACCCGCCGCCCCACTGCAGCCCCTGCCACGCGCAGGCGGCACCCAGCGCCTCGGCCCACAGGCACCGCAGCGGCACCTGGTGGTGGGTGAGGAACGTGTAGGTGGCCAGCAGCAGTGCCGTGTTGACGGCGACGGCCACGGCGGTGATCGCCGTCCGCAGGCCGGTGCCCAGCTCCGTACCGAAGGTCTCCACCTCGGAGGCGGCCACGGACAGCAGCAGCGTCACGCACAGCCCTGCTGCCACCGTCGTCAGGAAGAGCACGCCCTTGGCACGGGACCTGAACGGGTCGTGCCGCTGGTGGCGGGGGACCGCCCACATCTTGTTGAGGCTGTACTGCGCGGCCTGCGCCGCCCCCAGGCTGCCGTAGAGGCTGCCGATCACCCCGATGGCCAGCGCGACGCCGTTGCTGCGGAACGGGTGGATCCGCCCCCGCAACTGGTCCCCGAGCACCGGGAACTCGCCGAGCACCGAGTCCAGGAGATGCCGCTGGAGGTCCGGGTTGTCCTCCAGGAACGCGCCGAGGCCCGAGACGAACAGCAGCAGCACCGGGAAGATCGACAGGAAGGTGTAGTACGTCAGCAGCGCCACCAGGTAGAGAGCCTGGTCGTCGAAGACCTTGTAGACGACGGCAAGGGGCCCGCCCACCCAGCGGTGCCGCTGCTGGAAGGCGTCGATCCGCTGTGCCGTGCCCCTGCCCATGGGTGCCCAGCCGCCTCCTCCCTGGCCGTCGGCGGTCTCACCGCTCACCCCAGCCAATCCCAGCGCACCCGGTCGCGCACGCGCTGTGTGCCATCCGGCGGCGCTCCCGGCCCCGACAGCCCTACGGGCCCGCGACCGGTGTGCGGGCCCGCGCCGGGCGTACGGGACGGGCGGAGCGGGGTCGGTACCGCTCCGCCCGTCACCGTCGGGCTCGGGTGGCTGTCACCCCTTTCGTTTCCTGCCCATCGCCAGCCCCATGACCGCCAGTCCGCACAGTGCTGCGACACCGCCGGCGATCACGTTGCTGAGGACGATCGACGTCGTGTCCGGCGCGCCGTTGATCACCCACTGCGAGATGATCACCCAGATCCCCAGCAGCGGTGCCGTCCACCCCAGCAGGTGCGTCCGCTCGTAGGCGGAACCGAAACCGAAGGCGAGCACCGCGAACGCCAGACCGACGACGAGATTGCTCACCGCCAGGCTCGTCGAGGTGTTGAAGCCGACGACCCAGGGTGAGATCGCGATGTAGAGCCCTGCGAGAAAGCTCAGGCCCTCCACGATCTGTGCGGTCGGAGTGGATCCGGCCTTCTCGTACCGTGCGCGCATCTCCACCAGATCGGGGTGGTGCTCGATGCTGCGGCCGGTAGTAGGCACTGCCATGGTTGTCCTCCTCCTTCCAGAGAGCGCCTCTGGTGGGCGAGCGAACTCACCCGCCAGTTGTCCGGGTGAACAGTGACGGGGTGGCATTCACGGCGATATGCGTAAATTTCTGTGATGTGCGTCACATTGCCCCGTTCGGGTTCCCGCGCGGTACCCGCCGATCCGCACCGTGAGAGCGCGAGCGCACCACGTGGCTGAGGGCGCACCACCTGGCGTAGTGTCGCTGCTCTCTGTGATCCATAGGGGAGGGCATGGAACCGCTACGCCAGGACGATCCGCGACGGCTCGGGCCGTACGCCCTGGTCGGACGGCTGGACGTCGAAACGCGTGAGGTCGGGCCCGCGGACCGCCGCTTCCTCGGCCTCGCACCCGGCGACGGGCGGGCCGCCCTGGTCAGCACCCTGCCGCTGGAGCACGCGGACGACGCCGCTCACCTACGACGCTTCCGTACCGAAGCCCTCGCGGCGCAGCACGCCGCTCCCGGCGGTGACGCGCGCACCCCGTGGCTCCTGCCCGTCACCGAGGTGAGCGGCCCGGACGCCGTCACTGTCTGGTGCGCCGCGCCCTACCGCCCGGCGCTGCCGCTGCCGGCCGTGCTGGAGCGGTACGGCCCGCTCCCCGCCCGCACCCTGCTCGTCGTCGGCACGGCACTCGGCGAAGCCCTCGCCGCGCTGCACGCCGCTGGGACGGCCCATGCGGGCGTCACCGCCGACGCCGTCCTCCTCACCGGGGCCGGCCCGCGGCTGACCGGCTACGGAGCGGCCCGCGTCACCGCTCCCGACGGCGCTCCCCGCCCGCCCCACCCCTTCCTCGCCCCCGAGCAGATCACCGGCGGCCGCCCCCGTCCCCTCGGTGACCTCTACGGTCTCGCCGCCGTCCTCGCCTACGCGGCGACCGGACGCCTCGGAGGCCGTACCGACAGCGACGGCCCCGCACTTCCCGACGGCCCCCTCGGCTCCCTCCTGGCCGCCTGCCTGTCCCAGGACCCTGCGGCACGCCCCTCGGCGCCCGCCTTCCTCCGCACGCTGGCCGCGTGCGCACCGGCCCCCGCCCGAGCGGCGGCCCCGGGCGCCGGTCCGGGCGCGACAGTGCTCGACGGCGCCGCCACACCCCACGCTCCTGCCCCACCCACCGCCCCCGGCGCTCCCCTCACCCCCTCCGCCGCGGCTCTCCTGACTCCCGGCTGGCTGCCCCGCCGTGTGAGCGCGGCCCTCGCCGTGCAGGCCGCGGCCGTCCTCGCCGCGGAGGCCGACGAGGACGCACCGGCCGCAGCCGGGACACCGGCTCCGGTGCCCACCACGGTCGACGGGGTCCCCTCGCCGGGCCCGCCCTCCGCGTCCCGGCCCGTCCCCGCCGGGGCCCGGGGCCTCCTCGCCCCCTCGCGGCGTTCCCTGCTCACCGCCGCCGGGGCCGGAGCCGCCGGTGTCGCCGTCGGCGGCTCCGTCGCATGGGCCGTCACCCTCGAACCCGCGCCGAACCTGTCCCCGGCCGCAGAGCTCGCCACCCGGCGCAAGAGCGACCGACGCCTCGCCGGTGCCCCGCCGCACCCGAAGTGGCGCCACCGACTGGCCGCGCCCGCCCAGGACTTCGCGGCCTTCATGGGGAAGGACGACATCGCGTTGCTCGCCGACGGCGCTGCGACGATCGGCCTCGACATGCACACAGGTCAGGAGGTCTGGCGCCACAAGGACACCCACGCCTCCGGCCACGTCCGGCCCCTCGAAGACGGTCTCGTCCTGCTTGCCGGCACCGACCTCCTCGCCGTCGACCCCCGCGACGGAAAGATCCACCGGCGCTCCGAGCGCTACCGCAAAGGCGGTCGCCGACCGTACGCAACCGTGCTCGCCGCGCAGGGCACCGTCGTCTGGCTGACGGTCGACGACCGGCGCTCCTCCGCTGCCGGTGGCCGCACCCTCGTCGCGTACGACATCGCGGCCGACCGAGAGCTGTGGACCGGCCCCCTCCCCGCCGGGTACCGGACCAGTCACCTGCTCCCCGACGCGCTCCTCGTCGTCACGGCGGAGAAGGACGGGCCCCAGCACTTTGCCGCCTTCGCCCCCAGGAGCGGGAAGAAGAAGTGGACGCGCACGTACAAGTCCGTCAGGGCAGGCCAGTTCACCGCGGTGGCCGATCCGGCCACCCTCGTCGCGGTGGACGGTGCGGAGGTGAGGGGTTTCGCGCTGACGGAGAAGCCCGGCAAGGCGCAGTGGAAGACCACCGTGTGGAACGACTACGCAGTGGGGCACAGGTACGCCGGGCCTCCGCTCACCCGCGACGGGACGGTGTACGTCAGCGACAGCGACCACGGGACGAGCCGCATCCAGGCGCGCACAGGCAAGCGCACCTGGCGCTCCGACTCCGTCCCCGATCTCCGTGCGACCGGGCGGAAGTCCACTCCTGACCTCGCACTGACGCCGAACGGGCAGGTGCTGGTCTCCGCGGGGGACTCGGAGGTCGACGCCTACGACACGAGCGACGGCACCATGCTCTGGCGTTTTCTCGATCTGCCGGGAAGCTCCGAGAAGGTGCTGGTCCGGCGCAAGGTGGCGGTCGGTGACGCGTCCGTCCTGGTCGTCAGCGGGCAGAGCGCCTACGCCCTGCCCCTGCGTTGAGACGAGCTGATACGTCGTGCCGACAGCGGATGACGCGATACAGGCTGCCGGGGGGAGCCGGATGAAGACAGCAGAGCGAACGGCCCCCGCACTGGAGGGGTACCGCACCGTCACGCTCCTGGACACGGAACGCGGCGGGGTGAACCGATGGCTCGTCGTAGGGACGGACGGCGCCCCGTGCGTGGTGATGGCTCCCGACGAGCAGTGGGCCCAGGACGCGGGCTACCGCCTGCGGTTCTGGGCGGAGGCCGACAACTCACGACGGCTCAGCGGCCGCGGCACGGCGCCCGTCAAGGACATTTCGGCAGCACGTGCGGAGGTCCCCTGGGTCGCCTACGACTGTTTCCCCGCCCTTCCGCTCGCCACCGCCGTGGCCACGCACGAAGGTCCGCTGCCGGCCGAGACGGTGGCGCGGCTCGGTGTCGTGCTGGCCGAGGCGGTGCTGAGCGCCCACCGCCAGGGCCTCGTACATGCGGGGATCTCTCCCCGTTCCGTGCTGCTCACGCGCCAGGGGCCGCTTTTGACCGGCTACGGACTGGTGCGGGCTGCTTGCGCGGAGGGCGTGGGGCGACACGCCGTACCCGGCGTGGACGAGGAGAGCCTGCCTCCCGAACAGCGTGCGGGCGACAGGCCGCAACCCGCAGGAGACGTCTACGCGTTGGCCTCCGTCCTGCTCTTCGCCCAGCGGGCAGGGACGCCATCGGGTGGCCCGGCACCGGCGGCAGAGGGGAAGACGGCACCTTGCCTGGAACGCTGCCTGGCGACGGACCCGGCGCGACGGCCGCGGGTGGAGGAGCTGCTCGACGCGCTGCGTGCCGCGCTGCCCGGCACGGGAGGCGGGCTTCCCGACGGCATCGTCGCCGCGCTGGACCGGCAGCGGACGAGCCTGCCTCCCCCTCCACCACCCGGCACCACGGCAGACCCGGCGGACGCCGGAACGGCCCCCGGCAAGACCAAGCCACCCCGGCGGAGCGGGACGTCGGCTTCGTCACCGACGCGTCGCGCCCTGCTCACCGCGAGCGCCACGGCGGCGGCCGGAGCAGTGCTGGGCGCCACCGGGGTCACCTCGTGGCGGCACTTCGGCTCGACGGAACGGGCGCACGACGATGGCGGCCTCTTCCGCTTGGCACCCGCACCGCTGTGGCGGCACCCGCTGCCGCGGAAGAAATCGTCCCTGAAAGTCTCCCTGCTCGTCGGGAAGCGCCTGCTCGTCTCCCGCGAGAAGGGCTTGTTCGCCGTCGATGTCCATAACGGAAAACAGCTGTGGTCACGCGACGACGTGACGGCGAGTCAACTCCTGCGCGTCGGACAGGACGACGTCCTGGTGGGTTCGGGTGAGGGAGGGGGAGGTTTCTCCCTGCTCTCCACCCGGTCGGGAAAGGTCAAGTGGCACGAGGACTCGTACGTGGACAGCCCCACGATGGAGTACGTACTCGCCCTGGAGAACGGGACGGTGTGGTGCTTCACCGAAGACTACGGCGAGGCCGACGGGGACGATCCGGCACAGGGCGTCATCGCCTACGACCTCCGGCGGCGGAAGGAACTGTGGCGCACCCGCCTGCCCAAGAGCTTCCTCAGCACCTGGGGGGAACCCAGACCTGGTGCCCCCGGGGCCGCGCTGGCAGGCTCCAAGCTCCTCATAGCCAACACGGGAAAGAACGTCCAGGAGAAGGGCGTCACGTACCTCGCACTCGACCGGAGAAACGGCAAGCGTCAGTGGAAGAAGAAGTACCCCGAGGCCACAGGGGGAGAGGACGATCTCGCTCTTCCGGTCGGGAAGGACCTTCTCCTGGCCGGTACCGACGACGGCCTGCGCGGCATGTCTCTTACCAGTGGGAAGGAACGGTGGACGGTGCCGACCGACGGTCGTGTTCCCTCCCGCCATGCCATACGGAAACAGACCGTGTACGTCACCGACGCGAAATCGTCCACCTATGCCGTGGACATCGAGTCCGGGAAGGTGCGATGGAAGCGCAAGCGGGCCAATTCCGTCAGCGCGCCCGGAGGGATCAGGCGCATGGCGCTCAGTGCGTCGGGACGGACGCTGATCCGGTCGGACCTCAGCGAGATCGACGCCTTGGACACCCGTGACGGCTCGCTGAGGTGGAGGCTCGCAGTGGTGGGCACCGGCAAGGACCCCGAGCTGACAGGTGCGGTGGTGGCCGGCACCACCGGTCTGGTCGTCGTCGACAACGACAGCAGCATCTACGCGCTCCCGGTGGACTGATTCCGTGGCCTCCTACCCGCTCGAACACGACGATCCGCAACGCCTGGGCGGCTATCGGCTCCTCGCGAGACTCGGCAGCGGCGGCATGGGCTCCGTCTACCTCGGCCGGTCACCGCGCGGGCGCACGGTGGCGCTCAAGACGATGTACCCGGGCCTCGCCGCTCAGCCGGAGTTCCGCACCCGGTTCCAACTGGAGGTCGACGCCGCCCGGGTGATGGGCGCACACCACGGGGCCGAGGTCGTGGACGCGGACCCGCTGGCGGAGACGCCGTGGATGGCGACCGAGTACGTGCTCGGACCTCCGCTGGACGTCGTCGTGACGCTGTGCGGCACGCTGCCCGAGAACGCGGTGCGGGGCCTCGGCGCGCGGCTCTGCGCCGCCCTGGCGCAGCTCCACGCCTCCGATGTCGTGCACCGCGACCTGAAGCCCTCGAACATCCTGCTGTCCGCCACCGGCCCCAAGGTCATCGACTTCGGTATCGCACGGGCGGCCGGTGACGACCGGCTCACCCGCACGGGCGCCGCGGCAGGTACCCCCGCTTTCATGTCCCCGGAGCAGGCGACCGGTCGCGAACACACCCCGGCCGGTGACGTCTTCGCCCTGGCGGGAGTGCTCGTCTTCGCCAGCACGGGGCGCGGGCCGTTCGGTACGGGGCAGGCGGCCGACCTGCTCTACCGCGTCCGGTACGGCGAACCGGACCTCTCCCAGGTACCGGACGGACTCGTGGACGACCTGGCGCGGTGCCTGTCCAAGAATCCCGACGAGCGCCCCACGACGCCGGACCTCGCCGACCGACTCGGCGGAGACGGGGAGGAGTTCGCGGATCTGCTGCCCGACACGGTGCATCAGGAGATCCTGCGGCGTTCCGAGCTGGTCTGGGAAGCCCCGCCGCCCCGCCTGGCCGCCCCGACGGGCGAGCCCGGCGGGCGGACGACGGCCTCGGAACGCCGCGCGCCGGCACGCCGACGCGTCCTGGCTCTGGGAGGCGCCGGGCTCGCGGTGGCCGCTACCGGGGCCGGCGCCTGGCTGATGACACGCCCCGGAAGCACCCCGAGGGCAGGCACTCCCGCTCCGCCGTCGAAGACGGCTGCCGCAGCCGGCCCGACACCCGTGTGGCAGGCCCCGTTCGACGACGGCGGTACCGACATCGCGCTGGCCGGGGACCACGTGGCCGTTGCCGCGGAGGGCAACCTCGTCACGATCGACTCGAAGGGGAACAGCAGCAGGAAGAGGGAGGTGCTGAACACCGACGGTGCCGTCTCGGACGGCGACCACCTGTTCATGGCCCCCGAAGAGGATGCCGTCTACCGCATCGACCCGAAGACGGGCAAGAACGCCGACCGCATAGCCGCCGCGAAGGACATGAAACTGCGGGAAACCTTCGGCGTCACCGTTCGCGCCGCCTACCAGGGCGTGGTCGCGGTGGAGGGGAAGCCGGAAGGGAGCGCGAAAAGCGACACGGGCACCCACTACCTGGGCGTCGAGGTCAAGACGGGGAAGATCCTGTGGCGTCGCGCTGTGAGGGACCCGGAGCGGACGAGCATTCTGGCGGCGACCGACGGCAAGCTCATCCTCTTCCGCCTGGGGGACCTGTGGGCGCTCGACGTCACGACGGGCGAAGTGGCCTGGTCCCGAACGTTCCTGAAGAACATGGAGCAGGGCTGGTCGTCGATCTGCGTGGACGGGAAGGGCCACCTGTACCTGGGCCTGCGCGAGATCGTCGCGCTGCGCACATCGGACGGCAGGACGGTGTGGCGCTTCGGCAAGGACAGGAAACTCCCCCGCAGACCTCCCGGGGTCGAGGTGTGGACCTACGGCATGCCGGCCTACCGGGACGGTTCCCTCTACACCTGGGAGCCCGGAGGCACCGTCGTGGCGCTGGACGCCGGGAGCGGCCACCTTCGCTGGGAGGCGAAGGACATGTTCCCGACCGCTCAGAGTCCCTCTTTCCCCGCTCCCGTCGCCGGGGACAGGTACGTGTACTTTCCCGCCGAGGACTCCCGTGTGCTCACCGCCGTCGACCGGAAGAAGCGCCAGGTCGCGTGGGTCACCACCGCGTGGAAGAGGGAAGAGCTGGTGGACATGGCCCCCCATCGGGGCTCGCACCAACTCGTCGTCGCCACCTCCAAGCGGGTGTTCGCGCTCCCCATGAAGTGACCCCCGTCGCGCCGCCGTCCGCGACGACGGACCGCACAGCACGTCCGCAACCGCCCCGTCACCCCACCAGGAGCAGCCCCATGAACCCCCTCGGCGTCGGCGACCCCCTTCGTCTCGGGCCCTACCGCCTGGTGGGCGTGCTGGGCAGCGGCGGCATGGGCAAGGTGTACCTGGGGCGGGACGGGCGGGGCAGGCCGGCCGCGCTGAAGATGCTCCGCCCCGAGCTGGCACACGACCCCATGATGGCGCAGCGCTTCGTGCGGGAGGCCCAGGCCGCGAGTGCGGTGCGCAGCAAGGGGGTCGCCCGGGTGCTGGAGGCGCAGACGGAGGGGGGACGCCCGTGGATCGCCAGTGAGTTCCTGGCCGGCCCCACACTGCACGAGGCGGTGGAGCGGTACGGCCGGTTCGACGAGCCGGCCGTCCGCGCACTCGGCGCCATGCTGGGCCGTACCCTCCACGAGATCCACGCCTGCGGCCTCGTGCACCGGGACCTCAAGCCCGCCAACATCGTGCTGACGTCACGCGGTCCGCGCGTCATCGACTTCGGTATCGCACGGCCCGAGCACGGACTGACCCTCACCACCACGGGGCAGGTGCCCGTCACCCCGGGCTACGGGCCGCCCGAGCAGGTACTCGGCGAGCGGGTCGGCCCGGCCGCGGACGTCTTCGCGCTGGGAGCGGTCCTCACCTTCGCGGCGACGGGGGAGCGGGCGTTCCCGGGTGAGCACGTGGCGGCCGTGCAGTACGAGGTGGTGCACGGACGGCCACGGCTGGAGGCGTTGCCGAGCGGGCTGCCGGCGCTGATCGAGCCCTGTCTGGACAAGCAGGCGGCCCGGCGGCCTGGGCCGGAGGAGGTGGCCCGGGTGGCGGCGCCGCCCCGGGGAGCGGACGGCGCCTGGCGGCGTGGTCCGCTCGCTGACCGGATCGCCGAACGCGAGCGGGCCGCCGCCCGCATGACGGCGCTCCCCGCCGCGGGGGACACCGACCCTGCCGCCGGCGCCTCCCGGCGGCGTGTACTGACGGCGCTCGCGGGAGGGGCCGTCCTGGTCGCCGGCGGCGGAGGCGGCGCCTGGTACCTGCTGAACCGTGACGACGAGGACGGCAGCCACCAGTGGGACGCCGAACCGCTGGGCACCTACGAGGCGGGCAAGGCGCCCGCACCGCTGTGGGGCCCCTTCGACGTGGCCCGCGAGGAGGCCCCCGCGCCGGTGACGCTGCGGAACGTGGTGGTGGTCGCCGCGCAGGGCGGGGGGCTGCACGGCTACGACGTGCGCAGCGGAGGACGCAGGTGGAAGGCCGCGATCTCCCTGGGCGACGGGCCGCTGCTGGTCGCTCCCGGGGCGGACGGGGACGAAGGAGCCGTCCTTGTCGGTGCCGGACCCACGGGCGAGGTCTTCGGCCTCGGCGCCGACGGCAGGGGCCGCTGGACCGCCTCCGCCGGCGCGGCCGTCCTGCTTGCGGCCGACAGCAAGGCGGTCTACCTGGTGACGAGGAACAACAGGCTCCGTGCCGTCAGTCTCAGCACGCACAAACCGCTGTGGACCGCGAAACTGCCCGTCGACTCCACGGCCGAACACCCGGCGCGAGCGGCCGTCGCCGGGAACCGCATGGTCGTCCACGGGGCCGACGGCAACGTCGCCGGGGTCGAGGTGGCCGGTGGCAGAACCGTGTGGGGACCGCGGCGGCAGAGTTTTGCGGGAGCCGCGCTCGTGCCCGCCGTGGACGGGCGCGCCGACGGTGTGGTCTACCTGGGAGGCCGCCGCCTGACGGCCCTCTCCACCGCGGACGGTTCGCAGAAGTGGACGCAGCCGGCAGCCGAGGGCGCCGGCTGGAGCTCCCCGGCGCTGCACGGCAAGGGACTGTACGCCGCGAACGCGGGTGATCTGGAGGCCCGCGCCGTCGCCGACGGGCAAGCGGTCTGGACGGTGACCGTCGCCGGTGAACGCGTCACCGAGCCGCCGACGGTCCAGAGGAACACTGCCTGGGTGCCCATGGACGACACCGGCACCGAGGGCATCACCGCCGTGGACACCCGCAAAGGCGCCGAGGCCTGGACCTGGGTCCAAGGCGCCAGCGGGCCCTGGCAGTCCACCGGCGCAGGCAACCGTGTCTTCCTGCTGCAGGGCGGCGCCCTGACCGCCATGCCGGTCGTCTGAACCCGTCCGCGGCGGGAGGGACTGCCGGGGCGCGACTGTTCCGTGAGGGCCCCGACTGCCTGCGGTCACCCCCCTGTTGAGGGGCTGTGACACGAACGGGGCCCGGGGGAAGGTGATGTGCGTTACCGTGCTGCGAGACGTGTCGAACCGGACAACGGGGAGGGTTTCCTATGGGAATGAACGGTGCCGACCTGGCACGGCTGCGTGAGCTGGCGGGGAAGTTCGACGGTGACGCGAACCAGCTCCAGGGCCTGATCACCAGCCTGCAGTCGGCCTGCAACGACAGCGGTGGCTACTGGACCGGCGGCAAGGCGCAGCAGTTCCGTACCGAGTGGGAGGGTCTCAAGCCGACCTTCGACCGCTTCGTCGAGACGCTCCGCGACGCCGGGCGCGCCGCGCGGACCAACGCGGACAACATCGACCACGCCACCAACTGACGTGCCCGCGTCGGCGACGCGGATGCGGAGCTGACGCACCTTCCGTCACCAGCGGCGGGCCGCACCCACACCGGGAGCGGCCCGCCGCTGGTGTGTCAGCGGCAGGTTGCCGTCAGATGTCGGTGACCGCCTGGACGGGCATCATGTCGCCGTTGAGCACCAGCAGCCCGCGCCCCGCCACTCCGGGAGCGGCGGCGCGGGGGAGGCGGATGGTGAACAGTTCTCCCTCGGCGTTGTTCTGCGGCGACAGCAGCAGGCCGCTGCGTGCCCGGCGGGCCTCCTTCACGAAGCCGCGGTACTGCGAGGTGAGGGAGTCCGTGGTGCCGGCGGCCACCAGCCCGTGGCCGCCGTCGACACCGCTGCGGACGACGGCCTCCAGGACGGAGTCCAGCGGTGTGTCGTACGCCAGCTCGGCATCGTCGACGACGACCGCGTACCGTCCGCCGTCCGCCGCCTGGTCGACCAGCTCCTGCAGCGCGGCCGGGTCGCCCGTCTCGCGGACCGCTCCGACGACGCCCGGTTCCGCCTCCAGGTCGCGCAGCGGGGAGCGCTTGGGAGTGACGAGGACGAGCGGTACCCCGGAGCGCAGCAGGGACCGGGCCGCCGCGCACACGGTCGTGGAGCGGCCGGACTTGGGCGGGCCGGCGATGACGAAACCGGGGCCGTGCTGGGACAGGTCGGGGCCGATGGGGGCGAGCTCGTCACCGCCGACGCCCACCAGCGCCCACAGCGGACCCGGCGGGGCGAAGTCCGGGTCGAGCGCCAGGGCCTCTGCCGTGGTGATGCGGCCCGGGAGAGCGTCCACCCGCATCGGGCGCAGGGCGCGCGGCGGACGGCCGTGCAAGGAGACGGCCCGCTCGGCGACGCGGTGGACGGCACCCACCTGGGCCTGGCCCGAGGGATCGGCGTCCAGCAGGGCGATCTGGCTCTCCAGCACCCCGTCGTCGCCGGGACGCAGGGTACGCCCCGGCGGCAGGTGCGAGGGCACGTCGCGTGGGGTCATGCCGGCCGTGGTGTAGTCGTTGGGGTCGGCCAGACGCAGGATGAGCCGGTCGCCGAAGGCCGAGGAGACGGTGCCCGCCAGACCGCTGCGCCCCGCGGTCATCACCACCCGCAGCCCCACGGAGGGCCCTTCGCGGAAGAGCTGTGTCATGCCGTCGATGAGCTTGCCGTAGTCGTAGGACTCGAAGGTGGCTGTGTAGCTCTCCCAGCTGTCGAGCAGCAGCACCATCCACGGCAGCCGCTCCTCGGGGGAGGCCGCGGTGGCCCGCTGTTCGGCGACGTTCGCGGTACCCGCCCGGGCGAGGATCTGCTGGCGGCGGGTGATCTCGGCCTGCATCCTGCCCAGCAGCCGGGTGAGCCGGTCGGCCTGGTCGCGGGTGGCGATGGCGCCGCAGTGCGGCAGTGCGGACAGCGGGGCCAGCGCGTTGGAGCCGCAGTCGACGCCGTACAGGTGGACGTCGGCGGGGGAGGCCACGTCGGCGAGGGAGGCGGCGACGGTCCGCAGCGCCGTCGAGCGGCCCGAGCGGGGCCCGCCGACCAGCAGCAGATGATCCCCGTCCACCAGGTCGAGCGTCAGCGGCTCGCGGGCCTGCCGTGCCGGCACGTCGGTGATCCCGAAGACGGCGGGCGGCACGTCGCCCGGGCGGCTCGTTGCCGGGCGCGGCACGTCGGCGACCGTCACCAGGTCCGCCAGCGGCGCCAGCCAGGGCCGGTAGGGCGCGGCGAAGCGCATCGCGGCGGCGCTCTCGGTCACCGCTTCGACCAGCAGCGCGAGGTCCGTCAGCGGGTCGTCGTCGCCCTGCCCCGCCGAGCGGGGCCGGGCAGGCGCGGGGTGGCCCAGGTTCGCCCACTCCACCGGCGCGGCCCACGGCTCGACGGTGTGCGCGGCGACCGTCTGCGGCCTGCGTCCGCCGACCCGGCCGGACTGGAACGGCAGCAACGACGAGGCTCCCAGCCGCACCAGGGCGCGGCCCGGGGTGCTCTTGGAGATGTACGCCGAGTCGGGGGCGTCGATGACGTCCTGGCTCTCGGCGTTGTCGGTCACCCGCAGTGCGATGCGCAGGTTGGTGTTGGCGCGGATCTCCGGCGAGACGACGCCGCTGGGCCGCTGGGTGGCCAGGATGAGGTGGATGCCCAGGGAGCGGCCGCGCTGCGCGATGTTGACCAGGCCGGTGACGAAGTCCGGCAGCTCCCTGGCCATGGAGGCGAACTCGTCGACGACGATCAGCAGGCGGGGCAGCGGCGCCAGGGACGCGTCCCGCCGGGTGGCCAGTTCGTAGGCCTCCAGGTCCTTGGCGCCGACCGCCTCCAGGATGCGCTCGCGGCGGCGCAGCTCCGCGCTGAGCGAGACCAGGGCCCGCTCCACCAGGTGGGAGTCCAGGTCGGTCACCATGCCCACGGTGTGGGGCAGTTTCTCGCAGTCCTTGAAGGCGGCGCCGCCCTTGTAGTCGACGAGTACGAAGTTCATCGCGTCCGGCCGGTTGGCCACCGCCAGCGACGCCACCACCGTCTGGAGCAGCTCCGACTTGCCGGATCCTGTGGTGCCCGCGACCAGCCCGTGCGGCCCGTCCCGCACCAGGTCGATGGTGAACGGGCCGTCGAACGAGACGCCGACCACCGCCCCCGTCGACCGGCCGCCCGCCACCCAGTGTGCCGTGACGGCCTGCGCCGACGGCGGCTCCAGATCCAGCAGGTCCAGCAGCCGGCAGGTGTCCGGCAGCGCGCCGGCCTCCTTCTCGCTCACGTCCCGGATCGGCGCCATCGCGCGGGCCACCGTCTCGCACCAGGCGGGCTCCACGCAGTCGGGACGTACGGACTGCACGGGGCGCTCGCCGAACTGCGAGACCTGCAACAGGCCGAAGTGGTCCTCCTCCACCAGCGCCCGGCACTCCTCGGGCAGCAGCCCCCGGTCCGCGTCCAGGCACACCAGGTGGATGCCGAAACGCGGGCCCTCGCGCAGGAGCTGGGTGAGTCCGGGCAGCGCGCGCAGCTTGCGGGACCCGTCGAGGACGACGAGGGACGTGGGGCCCCGCCACTGGCTGCTGTCGGCCGGCGGACGCTCACCCGCGGCTTCCTGGCGGGCCGCCAGCAGGGCCAGCAGTTCGCTGATCCGCCGGGCGACGCTCTCCATGTCGGTGCCCAGCAGTGCCACCGCGCTGTGCCCCGCGCGGCCCCGCGCGTGCGGCAGCCAGCGCACCCACTCCCACGCCTCGCGGCCGGACGGGTCGGTCAGGACGCAGATGCTCAGATCAGCCGGACTGTGCAGCACCGCCGCCTGCGCGACGAGCCAGCGCCCGATCGCACGAGGCAGCTCGCCGCGGCCCGCCACACCGAGGATGCCGTGCGTGCGCAGCGGCACCGGAACGGGCACGTCCGATAGCACGCGCGGCTCGGAGCGGCGGTGCTCCTGCTGGTTGGGGTCGCTCACCTCCACCTCGGAGGGCAACGCACCGGTGCCGACGCGGAGCACGCCGACGTCGTCGTCCTCCGCCCGCCGCTCCCACAGCCGCTGGCCGGGACCGGTGGCAGTCACGTACAGCTCGGCCGGGTCGGGACAGGCCATCCTGCGCGCCGCCGTCTCCTCGGCCATCGCCTTGCGCGCCTGGTACTCGATGGAGACGGTGTGCTGCTCGTACTCGCGGCGTTTGCGGCGGTGCGTGCTGCGGCCCTGCCGCCGGTCGTAGAAGTGGTTGGCGACGAGTGTGACGGGCGTGAGCACCGCCATGATCAGATAGATCGCGCTGCCCAGCAGCACCACCATGGCGATCGCCGCCAGCAGCGGCGCCAGCGCCACGGCCCAGGGCATGGGCCGGGCCTCCGACTGGGTGGGACGCGGCGGCAGTTGGAACTGCGTCTTGCGGGCCGCCGGCCTGATCCGCGGTGGCCGGTTGTAGTCCAGCCCGGTGCCGTCCTGGGAGGGCTTGAGCGCGGTGTCGGGGAAGGCGGGCTCGCGCAGCTCGAACAGCGAGTGCCCGGCAGCGACCACGCCGCGGCGCCGCCAGACCCTGGGCTGCTCCAACGCGGTGCCGTCCATCGTGACCTTGCTGCCGAAGGCCGGAGTGACCGTCACGGCGCCGTCGAGCGCCACGTCGATCTCGAACGCGGAACTGGGGAGCGCGCCGTCCTGCGGCCGTACCCACGCCTCGGCCCCGCTGCCGACGACGGCGACGCCGGGCCCCAGCCGGTGGACCCGCCCCGCATCGGGCCCGCCCACGACCCGTACCTCCACCGTGCCCTGCGCCTGCGGTGGCGGCCCGGCCCCGGGCGCCCCGAGGGAGAGAGTCGCCCCGTCCCGCACCGGTGAGTCCGCCAGGGGCAGCGCCGGGTCCAGGAGGTAGCCGCCCACATGCAGGGCGGGCACACCGCCGCCGGGCCCGCCGCCCAACTGCCGGGCGAGTTCCTGGGCGACCGAGCCGACGGCGGCCTCGGGCTCCGCGTCCACCAGCAGGTCCGCGCGTCGTCCGCCCACGGCGTCGACGGCGGTGAGCCGCAGTTCCATGTCAGGTCCCCCGGTCGGCCGGCATCCAGTGCATCCCCAGGCTCGCGGGGCCGTGCACCGATGCGCTCTGCACTGCGTAGCAATCATGCAACAGCGCGACCGGTCGGGACAGTTCGTCCTAGGATCGGAAGGGCAGGCGGGTCGGCAGCACCGGAGGACCGGCGGGCGTCGTGGCGCCCCGTCGAGGAACCAGGGCACGAGGACGCACGGCACGTGACGAGGAACCGTCACGCGGAACGGGGGACCGGGGACGATGGGCGAGCACGGCGACGCCGGCAAGAAGATGGTGGACAGTCCGCTGCATGCGGACCTGGAGGAGCTGCGCCGCAGCGTGGCCTCCCAGCACGACCACATCGCCACCACCCTGGACCGGGCAGCGCGGGACATGGGGGGCGGCGGGGTCTGGGAGGGACCGGTGGCGCAGATCTTCGAGTCGGAGGTCGACGGGCGCAAGCGCGAGGTGCACCGGCTGGCCGACGAGATCGTGGAAGCCGTCGACGCGGTGCTGCGGCGCACCCCGAAACAGGTGACACTCGCCCAGGCCCAGGCCTACCGCCATATGCGGTGACCGAGACGGCCGCCGGCCGGCCGTGGGCCGGGCCGTGGACCGGCCGCATCGCGCAGGCCGTACCGAACAAGCCGCACCGAGCAGGTCGAACGAGGGGGAGACGGCGATGAGTACTCCGCCGCCAGGGGGCGGTCCGGGATCGGGGACGTTCAGCGGGATCGACCCGGGGCGGCTCAAGGGCCTGATCGATTCCCTGGGCGACGCCGCGCGCATCCTCAAGAGCGCGAACGGCTGGAACGGCCGGTTCGCCGAGCACGGTGTGGACACCGGCGGCCTGACCCGCCTGGTGGGCGTCGGCAACTGGGCCGAGAGGCAGCTTCCCACCCTCAAACGCCGGTTCGACCTGGCTGCCGCCTACGAGCGCAACCACCCGGAACCGGGCCGCAAGATGGTGCGCATCCCGGACAACTTCCGTTCCCTCCAGGAGGCGCAGCGCCTCGGGAGGGAGCTGGCCGGCCGGATGAACCGCGTCAACCGCACCGACCAGGGGGGCGCACAGGAGATCCACCGCATCGCCGGTGAACTGGAGCGCTACCAGGACGACCCCGAGCTCATGGCGGCGTTCTACGCGTCGGTGAACCCCAACTGGCTGTCCACGCTGCCCTCGTACATGACGCAGTCGGGCAGCACCACCGCGGGCGGGGACCTCAAGATCTTCAGCCGGGCCCTGGGCACGGCCACCAGCGCCAAGTACCTCGCCACCCCCGGCTTCGACAAGGTGAACCAGGCGATGCTCCGCCCCTCGGAGCACCCCTCGGACGCCTGGAGCCGCCTCGCACTGATGCAGTACGGGCACTTCCCGACCGAATACCTCAAGACGGCCGCGAAGAACCTCGCACTCGACCAGTTCGACAAGGAGCCCGACGGCAGGGACTGGCGCGGCGGCAACGGGTTCGACGCCACGAAGTACGGGCTCTCCGACGACAACCTGGCACTCGCGCTCAACCTGCTCGGCAAGGACGGCGCCGCGGCCCGGCAGGTGCTGGGCGGCATGCAGCACGGAGACATCAAGAAGACCTACGACCTCTTCCTCGACTACGCCAAGGGCTACGGCACCGGGGACCAGGTCGCCGCCGGGCTGGGCAAGGCCGTCGAGGCAGGGTCGGGGGTGGGTTCCGAGAAGCCCGGCCACCACAGCCTGGAAGCCTCGCGGTTCGCTTTCGACGCCTTGACCCACCTGGGCAGCAAGGGCAAGGACATCCCCTGGTCGATGAAGGTCTCCATGGGGAATCTGGGAGCTTCCTACATCCACGAGCTGACCAGTGGCGCCCGGGACGACATCGAGCAGGGGCGTTCGTCGAGTATGAGCAGGCCGGCCATGTGGGACGACGTGGCAGGAATCAACCCCGCTTTCTACCTCAGCCGAAACGATGTCGACAACTTCATGCGGACGTTCGCGGGCAGCCGGCCGGCGATCGATGCGTTCGACAGGGGTGCCGGGCAGTTCAGCGACCATGTGCTCACCCATGCGGCGAAAACCGACTCCGGTGCTGTGCGCGCGGGGCAGGACGATCCCGAGGAGCTGGAACACGCCGCTGCGGCGCTCGGCCAACTGGCCGCGGCAGAGTACAGGGCGCAGCGCGATGCCGGAAGAGACATGGACAAGCAGGCCGCGGCCGTCAGGGGCGTCATGAAGGACGTGTTCACCCTCGGGCTCGGAGAAGTCCCGATCGCCTCGAAGGCAGGAGAATACGCGTGGAAGGGCGCTCTGTTCGGCCTCGGCAAGCTGACGGGTGCGTGGGCGCAGGGGAACAATCCGAACGAGAAGCGAGCGGACCAGGAGTTCGACAACTTCCAGCTTCTTCAGCAGTTCCGCATCACGAAATACCTGTACGACGCCGGTTACCCGGTGTCTTCGCCGCCTCCCGAGGAGCTCCTGAACCCGGACGGCACCATCAAGTCTTTCGAGCAGCTTCGCCAGGACGCGCAACAAGAAGGCGGTAGGGACGCCGGTGCCGCCTTCCGGAAGAAGCTCAATGCGCTGGCCACCTGGTCGGACAGCACCAGGGATCCGAACACGCACAACGGCTTCGACTGGAAGGCCTATCAAGCCGGCAAAAACCTCGGCGACACGGACCCCCACTAACCCACCGGCTCGCCCGACTCGTTGCGGTCGCACGCCGGTTCCGCCGAAGCCAGGCCCACACTGCCCTTGGCGGTCTGCACCAGTGAGGTCACCACATAGCAGGAGCCGGGTTTCACGGGTGGAGAGGAGAAGACGACACTCGGCTCGTCCGCGCCGGTGTTCTTCACCTTCACCGTCTCACCGTCGGCGGACTGCGCCGTGATGGCGTACCCGTAGACGGGCTGCGGCTTCTTCGGCTTGTCCCACACGACCTGGACCTGCCGCCCGACGCGGGTGACCTTCACCTCCTGGGCCTGGAAGTCGGGAACCTGCCCCTTGGGCAGCGGGTGCGCCGATGCGGCGGGCTTCCTGGCCGGCCGGTCCTTGGCCTCGGGCCCCTCGTCACCGGCGTTCCGCACCAGGAACAGCGCCAGCCCGGCGCCGGCCACCAGCAGCAGTGCTCCGCATGCGGCCAGGATCCGGTTGCGGGTGCGGCGACGCCGGGCGAGCGCCTCGGGTGAGTCGGGGTCGTCGTCCACGACCGGTGGGGGCTCGGTCAGCGCGTCGTCGGCCGGATCCCAGCCGGGCAGCGGCACCTCGGGTTCGGCCTCCGGTTGCAGGTCCGGAACCCGCCCGGCACAGGAGACGGGCAACAGCGTCCGCAGGGCGCGGTGCACCTCCGTCAGCGGCGGCCGCCCCTCCGCGTGCGGCGCCGTCATCCGGTGCAGCAACGTGACCAGTGGCTCGGGCACGTCACCGCGGGGCAACCGGGGGAGGCCGCCCGCCAGCACCGCCGTGTAGGTGGCCGCCCCGCCCTCTGCCAGGGCACCCGCACGCGGTGGCTCACCCGCCAGCAGCGCGTACAGGGTCATGCCCAGCGCGTACACGTCGGCTGCGGGCCCGGGTGCCTCCCAGCCGAACAACTCACGCGCCGCGTACGCCGGATCGAAGACCGCCCCCGCGGGCGGCACCGCGCGTTGCAGCACCCGGCCGAGCGCGTGCCCGGTCAGGAGGGCGGCGCCCTCCGCGTCGTACAGGACGGTTCCCGGGCGCACGTCCAGGTGCAGCACCCCGCGCCGGTGCGCGGAGTGCAGGGCCAGAGCCAGCCGCACACCGAGCACCAGGACGTCCTCCACCGGCAACGGGCCCGAGGCGGTCAGCCTGTCCTGCGCGGAGCCGCCCGCACAGTACTCGGCGACCACGTACAGCTGACCGGCATCGGTGCACCCGGCGTCCAGGACGGTGACGGCACACGGGTGCCGCGCCGCGGCGCCGGCCGCGAGCAGCTCGGAGTGCGCGGCCAGTCGGCGTGCCGGATCCTCCACGGCCGGTGGCAGCACGGTGACGGCCACCTCGCGGCCGCTCGGCGCCTCCCGGCACAGCACCACCGTCCCGCGCGGGCCCGCGTGCAGGACGCGCTGCGGCTGACAGCCCTCGGGCAGCACGGGGACGGGGGCGGAGGCAGGGGCCGGGACGGAGAAGGGGCCGCCACCAGCCTTAGCGACCGGCCCCCAGCTCGACTTCGCGTTCACTGGCCTGCTCCTGATCCGTCGGGGCGTCCGGTCACGCCGGTCCGGCCGGCCGCTGCCGACAGCCCCGGAGCGCTTCCCAGGGCGCGCAGTCGGCTGTGCCGCAGTACCGCACGGGGGCGCAGCGCCCGCCTGACCCGCTCGCGCCGCGGCACGGTCAGTGCCACGATCCGCTCGACCGCATCGACGTGCCGCCAGGCGGCGTCCGCGGCGGCGTCGTCCGGGACCCGGCCGCCGTACCCGACCTCGTTGACGAGGCGGGCCAGCGCGGGGAGTTGTTCGCTGCCCCGGCCGCCGACCCGCTCCACCCCGAACGCCGCCACCTCGGTGGCGGTGTGCGCCGCTGTGGCGGGCAGCCCGATCTCGGTGAGCCGGTCGACGATCTGCTGCCACGCCCCCAGGACCCGCCGGCCCGGGTCGGGGGCGCCGCGTCGCCGCCGACGGGTGCGGTAAGGAGCCCAGGCCGCGTATCCGCAGTAGGCCCCGGCCAGCAGCAGCACGGCCAGGGGGGCGAGCACCCATGCGGGCAGGCCGCTGTCCGCGGAGGGCGCGGACCGGTCGGCGTGCTTGTCCTTCTCGTCCGGCTGCTCAGGCGGCACGGAGGGCCGGGGCCGTTCGGCTATGTCCCGGTCGGTCTTCTCCCGCTCCTTGGGCTGCCCCGCGGGCGGCACCGAGGAGCCTTCCTGGGAGGCATGCCCCGGCGTGGGATAGAACGGCACCCAGCCGACACCCCGGAACCGCACCTCCGGCCAGGCCAGCGCGTCCTGCCCGGTCACCTGGGTGGCGCCTGTCCGGCCGCCGCCCTGCCCGGTGCCACCGTCGGACCGGAAACCGACCGCGACCCGGGCCGGCAGCCCCAGCGTGCGCGCCATGACGGCGAACGAGGCGGCGAACTGCTCCGAGGTGCCGTGCTTGCCCGTCGTCAGGAAGAACTCCAGGTTGCGGTAGGCGTGCCCGGGCACCGACTTGGGGTCGAACCGGTAGTGCTCGCGCAACCAGTTGGCGAGCTTGTACGCCTGCTGGTACGGGTAGCTGCTGCCCGCCGTGGCGGTCGCCGCCAGCTTCTGGAACGTCTCCAGAGCCTTGATCGGCTTGCCGGCCGCATCGGTACGGGGCAGCGACTTGTAGGCACCCCCGTCCGTCACGGCCGCGTACTGCAGGCGCTTCGCGTCGTACACCGGCGCCTGCGAGACCGCCGTGTACGACAGCCCCCGGTTGACGCGGGTGCCGGTGGCGCCGCCCTCGCCCGCGGCCACCACACCGCTGGCCGGGTCCACCGTGAGCCGCTCCGCCCGAGCACCGCCGCCGCCCCCACCGGTGACCGTCACCGAGGTGGGACGGTCGGCCGCGGGCAGCCAGATGCCGGACAGGTCCTCGATGGTGACCCGCTGCTCGATCCGCTGGTGACGACCGGGACCGGCCTCCCGCGCGGGCGGCACGCGCCCGCCCGAGCGGGCCAGTTCGGCACCGGAGGTCCACTTCACGCCGTCGTAGCGGTCCAGCACGGCGAGCCGCCAGTTGTGACCCGCCGTCGTCCGTGCGGTGAACAGCCGCGTCTCCGGGTGCTGGAGCCAGGCGGCCACCTGGTCCAGCGGGCTGGTGGACTGCGGGTGCACGGTGGGCGGCCGTACCTCCTCCCGCAGGTCGTAGGGCTCGCGTCCGGACATCCCCGGCAGCTTCGGCCCGAGCAGCGAAGCCGCCAGCGCCAGCACCGCCACCACCGGCAGCCCCGTGCTCAGCATGCGCACCGTGCCGCGCCCGGCGGTCCGCGACCGCAGCAGCACCAGCAGCGCCCCGCACGCCACCATGCACGCGGCCGGGAGCGTGTTCGAGCCGGGCCCTGCCACCCCGAGCAGCAGCGGGAAGCCGAACGCCAGGACAGGCGGCAGCGCCGGCAGCAGCGGCCCCCGGGTGCGCAGCGCCAACTCCGTGGCCGCGAGCGAGGCCGCCCACACCACGGCGTGCGGCAGTACCAGGAAGTCCCGCCCCGCGGGGGAGGGGAGGATCGTGGTGAGAATCGCGTGCGGCGAGTCCAGCAGCGCTGCCCACACCTCGGCCACCGCCTTGCCCGTCGGCAGCCCGCCCGCCGCATCCCGGAACAGCGTCCCGCACACCGCCACCAGCCACAGCACGACGCTCAGCACCAGCGACGGCCACAGCGGCGCCGTACGCCCCTTGCGGCCCTGCCCCAGATACAGGCCCGTCGCCACCGCCATGGGCACCAGCACCGCCACCGCCAGCACCGGCAGCAGCGGGCCCGTACCGAAGACCCGGTGGAAGCCCAGCCCGGAGCCGGCCGTCAGCCCGGCGACGGGCAGCAACGACCACAGTCGGTGGCTCAGCGTCAGCCGAGGACGCGCGGACGGCGCCGCGACGACCCGGCCGCCCGCACCGTCTCCGTCCTGGCTGCCGCCTGCGGACGGCGCGCCCGGGTCCGGCAACGGGCCTGGAAGGCCGCCCGCGGCAGCGCCCGGAGCGTTCGGCCGGGGCGGAGCCCAGGACGGCCCGTCGTGCCCGCCCGGGCCGGCGCCCGAGCCCGGCGGCATTCCCCGGCGGGCCCCGGCACCTGCCGCGGGCCTGCCGCCCGGGACCCCTGCACCGGCGCGCGGTCGCGGCACGGGACTCATCGCACCGCCTCCCGACGCCAGGCGGCCAGCAGGGAGTCCAGGCCCGTCACCCGCGCCTGCGGCACATCACTGCCGTAACTCTCCGGCAGATGCGCCCCGTTCGACGGGCGCTCCAAGCGCTCTGGTCGCTCCGGCCGCTCACGATGGTCCGGCTGGTGCGCGTGCTGGGCGTGCTCCGGCTCCGCGCCGGCCCGCAACAGCACCGTACGGTCGAAACGGCGGCGTACCCGTTCCATCGCGGTCAGCCCCGTAGGGTCGCCCGTACCGGTGACGACGACGAGGGAACCGCGGCGGCGGGACCGCTCCAGATCGTCGAACGCCGCGCCCGCCGAGGCACGTTCCGAGCGGCGGACCAGCGCGAGCCGGTCCAGCAGCGCCTCCGCGTCGTGGCCGCCCGCCCCGTCCGTGCGCAGCACCGGGCCCGTCTCGGCGATCACGTCCACGGGGAAGTGGGAGCGGGCGGCGGCGAACGCCACGGACGCGGCGCAGTCCACCGCCAGCTCGAAGTCGTCCTCCGTGCGGTAGGCCCTCGCGCGCGTGTCCAGCACCACCGTGGTGTGCGGCAGGGAGACGTCCACGAGCTGCTTCACCATCAGCGTGCCGGTGCGTGCCGAGGACCGCCAGTGCACCCGGCGCAGGTCGTCCCCCAGCACGTATTCGCGCAGGGCGTGGAAGGTCAGCGAACCCTCGTCGGCGGTGTCCGAGGTGGGCCCCTCCACGTGATGTGCCGTACCCGAAGGAAGGACCGGCAGCAGACACACCCGCGGCCGCACCAGCAGCGTGTCCGTCCCGCCTTCGCGCGGCCCGAACACCCGCACCCGGCGGGCGAGACCCAGCGGATCGGTACGCTCCAGCCGCAGCGGGCCCAGGGCGATGCGGCCCCGCCGACCGGTCGGCAGCCCGTACCGCACCGTGTGTGCGGCACCGGCGGCGAGCGGCGGCACGTGCAGCGTCAGCGGCGTCTCGCCGCACCGGTCGGTCAGGTCCACGCCACGCCGGCTGCGGCCCCCCGAGTTGGTGAGGGTGACGGAGCCTTCCGCGCCGTCCCCCCGCGCCACCTTCCGCGGAGCGACCCGGCGGCTGGCCGCCAGCTTCGGTGAGCGTCCCGTCCACAGCAGGGCCACGAGCACCGCCAACAGGCAGGCCGACCCCAGGACCGCCGCCTCCGGGTAGCCGAACCCGTACCCGGCTCCCATGAGCGCCGCGCCGCCGACCAGTGCCCCCCAACCCGTCGGCGACAGCATCAGACTGCGGCTCCCGCCTGCGGGACGGGCACCGTGGCCAGGGCCTCCGCGACGACGTCGAGGCCGCTGCGGCCGCTCAGCTCCGCCTCCGGAGTGAGGATGAGCCGGTGTGCCAGCACAGGGCCCGCGAGCGCCTTGACGTCCTCCGGCAGGGCGTACGTGCGCCCCTGCGACGCGGCCCGCACCCGCACCGCACGCAGCAGCGCCACCGAACCGCGCGGACTCGCGCCCAGCCGGACCTCCGGCAGCTCCCGGGTGGCCGCCACCACCCGCACCAGGTAGTCGTACAGCTGCGGCGCCACCTGGATCTGCCGGGCCACCTGGATGAACTCCGCCACGTGCTTGCCCGTGGCGATCGTCGGCAGCTGCTCGATACTCGTCTGCGACGCGGCACCCGACAACACGGCGACCTCGGACGCGTGATCCGGGTAGCCGAGGGTCACCTGCATCAGGAAACGGTCGAGCTGCGCCTCGGGCAGCGGATACGTGCCGCCCATGTCCACCGAGTTCTGGGTGGCGATCACCATGAAGGGCCGCGGCACCGGGTGGGTCCTGCCGTCCGCGGTGACCTGCCGCTCCTCCATCACCTCCAGCATCGCGGACTGCGTCTTGGGCGAGGCCCGGTTGATCTCGTCACCCAGCACGATGCTGGCGAACACCGGACCCGGCAGGAACTCGAACGCACCCGTGTTCTGGCGGTAGATGGTCACCCCGGTGATGTCCGAGGGCAGCAGGTCGGGCGTGAACTGCACCCGGTGCCAGCTCGCCTCCAGCGAGGCCGCCAGACAGCGCGCCAGCGTCGTCTTGCCCGTGCCGGGCACGTCCTCGATGAGCAGATGCCCCTCGGAGAACAGGCACACCAGGGCGAGTTCCACGGTGTCGCGCTTGCCCTTGACGACGCGTTCGACGTTGTCACCGAGCGCGTGGAAGCACTGGGCGAGCAGCGCGACGGACTCCCGCGACGCGGACGGGGCAGCCGGTTGCTGCGGATCTAGTCGCACTGCCAGACCTCCGGGGAGAACTTTCCTTCTTTGTGCTTGCTGGTGTCCATCCACAGGTCACTGACGTAGCCGGTCTGGCCGTTGTAGTCGATGCGGTCCCACTTGTCGCTGCGCCACTTGTAGGTGTCGTGGGTCTCCATGGAGCCCGTGACCTGGCAGATGAACTTCATGGTGGGCGTCTGTCCGCCGGGCACGGCCCCCAGGCGCCGTCCGGCCTTGGTGGACGGCTCGGTACGGATGCCGACCTCCTCGCCGTCGTCGGCGTTGTCGGCGATCTTGATGTCCTTGCGGTTCGACAGGTCGACCCGCACCGGCGTGCTGCCGCCCGACCCCGCCGCGTTGGTGGCGGCGACCGACAGGTTGTACGTCCGGTTGTTCTTCAGGCCCGTCAGGCTGACGTGAGTGGCGGCGAAGGGCTGCTTCGGGTCGTTTCCACTGCCGGTGACCGTGTAGCGGGTGCCCTTGCCCGCGATGCCGGGCGCCTGCCACGTCAGGTTGATACCACGGCCGCCCTGCGGGAACGAGTGCGTGACCTTCTGCGGCGCCCCGGGCGCCACGCAGGGGCGGGTCGGCGCCGAGCGGCCCGACTCCGCCGTCTTGCCGCCCGCGAACTCGGCCACCACCGAGAAGCTGTACTGCTGGTCGCACGAGCCGCCGGACACCTCGAAGGTGAACGGCCCGTCGGCACCGACCTTCTGCGGCTTCACCTCGGCGCCGCCGGGCGCACCCGTCAGCCGGTACCCGGTCGGTTTCACGCCGGGGGACGGGGCGAAGGAGATGCGGATGCTGCCCGCACCGGACTGGGTCTGCGGGGTACCCGGCGGCCGCGGCGCGGGCTTCTTCTCCTCGCCGTCCGGCTTCTTGGGCTTGTCGGGGACCTCCGGTGTGTCCGGCTCGCGGCTACGGTCCGGCTTGTGCGGCGACCCGTCCGCCCCAGGAGGCGTGTCGGACGGTGGATCCGGGGCGTCGGAGCCCTGCGCCGGATCGTGCTGACCGCTGTCACCGGAGGGGTCGTTCTTACGCGGCTTACGGCCGGAGGGGGCCTGGTCGTCGTACTTGTGGACCCGGTTCACGTGTCCGGCGGAGTTGACGACGACCGCTGTCGCATTGTCGGCGTCGTTGACCCACAACAGGCCGTCCCGGACGAACAGGCTGAGCTTGCCGCGCTTGCCGGTCACCTTGATGGGTGAGGCGATCGCGGCCTCCTCGGTGTCGTACACCTTCAGTGTGCCGTTGCTGTTGTCCGGCACATACACCTTCGAACCGAGCACCTGCGGAGTGCCGTAGTCGTGACCACCCGCGCCCAGACGGGCATTGAGCAGCGAACCCGTACGGGTGTTGACCAGCGTCATCCGGCCCGACTCACGGGCCAGCACCGGCACCACGTCACCCGCCGTCGACGCGGGAACGAGCACCGAACCGGTCGGCGCCTCGGTCACAGCACCCGGCAGTTTGAAGCGCATCCCGCGCCCCGAGTGCTTGAGCAGCGTCACCGTGCCGCCCTTGGTGTCCGTGACCACTGGACGACCGTCCGCCAGCGTCATCACCAGCGTGTCGGGCTTGCCGCTCCTGTCTGCCACCGCAACGGCGTGCCCCTTCTTGCCGTGCGGGAACGGGACGACCCTGCCCTGGCCGGGAACCGGCACCCACAGCGTCCCCTTGCGGTCCGCGACAGCCTTGCCCAGCGGTCCCGAGCCCAGGTCCACGGGGGCACCGATCCGCGTGGTGCGCACCGGGTCGATGCGCTGCACCCGGGCCTTCACAGGGTCGACGAGATACGCGTACGAGCCCCCCGACACCAACTGCAGGCCCGTCCCGTAGCGCGAGGACTGCTCCGCGGAGAGCTGGGAGGGATCGATACGGACGAGCTTGCCCGTCTTCTCGTCCAGCACCAGCACCGTCTTGCCGTCCTGCGAGATGGAGACCGGATGGTCACCCATGCCGGGCAGCTTGACCTTGCCGTCCACGTCCCCGGTCAGTCCGTTGGCGTGCGCGGCCTCACCGGTGCGGGAACTCGTCAGCCAGGCACCGATGTCGGACAGGTCGGGGACGGCCCCCGCCTTGCCCGAGCCGACCACCACGGACGTACCGACCAGCGCTCCCACCGAACACAGGGCGATGTACCCGGTCGCCCGGCGCCTGCTGGGCCGCACGGCCGACCACAGGGAGGCCAACAGCCCCGTGCAGCGCGCCTTGAGGGCCGCCGGTCCCCGCGGGCCGCGCTCCTCGTCCGTCCCGTTCGTCTCGTCGACCAGCCGCCGCGGACGCAGCCCCGGCGTCCGGCCCTCTTCGGAGCTCCCCCGAGTCTCCGGCATCGACGTCCCCTCCCCGTCCGTCCCCACGCGCCTCGTCCATCCGCACGGGCGCCGCCCGCGCTGCGCTGCTGCCCTTGAAGGTTAACCGGCCCACCCGGCCCGGGGTCAGCGCTCAACGCGGTGCTGTGACAGGAGTATGACGCGCGGCACCGACAATCCGGCACCGGCAATCCGGCCTCGCCGGTCGGATCGACCGAGGGCGGCGCGAACACGGTCGAGCGTCAGCAGCACCTCGCCCTGGTTCTTCGCCTGCTCGATCCACGCCGGAACCGGGCGACCATCGTCATCTCCGGCCCGTGCCCGTACTACGGCGCCAGCTCCCGCGGCGAGGCGGCGACGAAGCACCGCGGCAGAGCCGGATGTGCCAGGTCGTGGGCTCACACGCCCGGCCGTGCCGGGACGTGCCCTGCCACCGCGGCAGCGTGCCGAACCAGACGTCGCAGACGGGCTCGTGCCGGCCCCGGTGGAAGACGGCCCTCCCCGATATCTCCCGGACTCCCCGCGCAGTCCCGGCACGCCGGCCGGGGGGCGGGTAACCCTGGCGCTGCCCGCCCACCGGCGCCACATGTGCGACACCGTCACACCCCGGGCACCGCACCGGCACGGAACCGAGCAGATCCGTACTGAGCCATCGCAGGGCCCGGCATCGCGCGGGCTGCCGGGACGCCGTCACCGGGTCAGTACGCGGGCGTCCGCGTCGCCGTACCGTCCGCGAGGGCCGGGCCCTGGCGGAATTCTCGCGGCCGTACCTGCGTCCCTCGTTTTTCGGGAGCTGCGCTGCTGGCAGGATGCCTGTGATGAGTCGACCCCTTCTCTACCTGGATGTCGACGGCCCCCTCAACCCCTGGGCCGCGGAACCGGAACGACTGCCTGCCGGGTACACCACGCACCTGATGCACCCCGGCAGTTGGATCGCTCTTCACCCCGGCGTACCACCGGACGCGGTGCCCACGCTCCGCGTCCGGCTCGACCCCGCTCACGGCCCCCGCCTGCTGGAACTCGCCAGCCTGTACGAGCTGGTGTGGGCCACCACCTGGGGCGACGACGCCAATGTGCACATCGGCCCGGTACTGGGCCTCCCTCACCTGCCGGTCGTGCACTGGCCCGAGCTCTTCGGCGCCGGGGAGGAGGGCACGTACTGGAAGACCGCTCACCTCGTCGCGCACGCCGCCGGGCGGCCGTTCGCCTGGGTGGACGACGAGATCACCGACGCGGACCGGACGTTCGTCGCGGCCCGCCACGAGGGCCCGGCCTTGCTGCACCTCGTCGACCCCCGACACGGCCTGGCCGACGCGGACTTCACGGCCCTCGACACATTCGCCCGCTCTCTGGGCCCGCTGAAATGAGGAAGCCGGTCACGCGGGCGAACCGGGCCCTCCCGCCGGTTCAGTTCTGCGGCGACGCCCCCTCCCGCGCCTCCTGCATGAGTGCGGCGGCAGCCACAGGGAGTACCCGGGTAGGGCGTGATGCCAGCAGGGTCGCGCGGTTTGTCGTACCTGTTCCGGACACCCGACTCGGCCGTCAAGAACATCCCCCAGCCTCCAGTTGGCACTCACCTCGGGCGCGGAGAGCGACGCAGTCACAGAGCGCTCACGACATCCGAGCACGCTACCGGCCCGTCTGTCAGACCCTTCTGAGAGCATGACGGCCATGACCTCTCCCACCGGAACCGCGTCCGGGCCCGCCCCACGAGACAGCCGACAGGTCATCGAGACGGAGCGGCTGGTGCTGCGGCCCCTCACGCTGCAGGACCTCGACGCCTTCGTCGCGCTGCACGCCGACCCCGAGGTCACCCGCTTCGTCCCCAGCTACCCCCGCGGCAAGGCACGGGCACGTCTCACGGACATCGAACGTCAATGGGCGGAACGCGGGCACGGGCTGTGCGCCGTGGAGTTGAAGGACACCGGGGAGTTCATCGGCCGCTGCGGCCTCAACCACTGGGAGCAGTTCGACGAGGTGGAAGCGGGCTGGACGTTCCAGCGCGCCTCCTGGGGCCGGGGATATGCCACGGAAGCGGCACGGGCCTGCGTGGCATGGGGGTTCGAGCACCTCGACGCGGAGTACTTCACCGCCATGATCGCGCCGGGCAACACCGCCTCCGCCAAGGTCGCCGAGCGGCTGGGCTTCACCCCGGCACGCCGGGAGCGCTTCCTCGGCCTCGACGTCGTCGTCCATACCCTGCACCGGCCGAACCCCGGGAAAGGATGACGCGAGCACCATGTCCGCAGCGGGGACACCACCACCGCGCCTCGGCGCAGACGGCGGTCGCGAGGGGACGCCGCTGCTGCGGCTCAGCGGCGTCAGCCGTCGCTACGGTGAGCGGCACGCCCTCCACCCCCTCGATCTCGACATCGCCGCGGGGACGTGTACCGCGCTGTTCGGGCACAACGGGTCGGGGAAGTCGACGCTGCTGCGCCTGGCCTGCGGCCGCGACCGGCCGACCACGGGCACGGCCGCATTCGACGGGAGCACCGTCGACGAGGACGACCCCGCGGTTCGCGCCCGCATCGCCGTCGCCGGGGACACCGTCGCCTTCTACCCGGATCTGACCGTCCGCGAGCACCTCGAACTCATCACCGTCGCCCACGACGTGGCCGACGCGGACGCCTGGATCGACCAGGTGCTCGCCGACCGCAGGCTGAGCGGCCACGCCGACCATCTCCCTTCCGCCCTCTCCTCCGGCCAGACCCAGGCCCTTCAGCTTGCCGCAGCCCTCGTCCGCCCCCGCGACCTGCTGATCCTCGACGAACCAGAACAGCGCCTCGACCCGGCGGCCCGTACCCGGCTCGCCGCACTGCTCCGTGGCGAGAAGGCCGACGGGGTGGCGGTCCTGCTGGCCACCCACCAGGCGGAACTCGTGCGTGCCGTGGCCGACCGGGTGGTCGTCCTGGAGGACGGCCACGTCCTCGCCGAGGGAGACCCCGGAGCACTGGACGGGTGGGACGGCTTCGCATGAACCGGGCACCCGCAGGAGCGGACGACACGCGCCGTCCGGTATCCCGGCAGAGCTCCTGGACGGAATCCGACGGTCGCGTGGACGGCGAGATCGCTGAGGGAGCCGACGGCAACCGGCAGGACACCGCAGACGCGTGGAGCCACGAGTACGACCGCACCACCGAAACTCTGCGCCTGCTGCGCACCAGACGCCGGGCCCACCGCGCGCAGCGCAACCGCGACCTGGCCGTCGCCGGCTACGTGGTACTGCTCCTCGCCGTCGGATACGGCGGCACCCTGGGCTACCGCTTCGCCCAGCGGCTCGCTCGCCTCGCGGCGCAGGACGGCACCGTGGAGGCGCTGCGCAGCGCCCTGCCGACCGTGCTGATGCTGCTGGCCTGCGGGCTCGCGGTGCTCGCGGCGCGGGACGCGCTGTGGCGCGGGCCCGTCCTGGTGTCCCGCCCGGACGTGTCGTGGCTGCTGACCCAACCGGTGCGGCGGGAGCGGGTGTTGCGGCCCGCGTTCCGGTCGACAGCGGCGTTGATGACGGCAGGCGGAGTGCTGTGTGCGGTGGGCGGCGCCGTCCTGCTGCGGCTGACCGGACTGGCGCCCCTGGGACCCGCACTCGCGCTGTGCCTGCCCGCCGGGGTCTGCCTGCCGCTGCTGGCCGCCGCGCTGGCGCTGCGGGTCGAGCGCGGTCAGCGGCTACCGCGACGGGTGCGGGCGTCGACGCCGTACGCCGTGCTGCTGCTGGCCGCACTCGCCGGGCAGGCGGTCTGGGCTGTGGCCTCGCAGACCGCCGACGGCGGCCCTCCGCCGGGACTGCGGCTGGTGGAGACGGTCGAGCTGTGGTCGGGGCCCTGGGGCTGGGCGGCGCAACCGGTCGTACACGCGGCCGGCGGGCAGGCGCCGGGCTGGCCCGCGGGCGTCGGGCTGCTGGTGGCTGCCACGGTGGCCGCCGTGGCACACGCCGAGGTGACGGCCGCACGCATCCCCACCCGGCACCTCCGGGCCCGTGCCGCGACGGCGACGACGGTCGCGTCCGTCCTGTGGTCGGTCGAGCTGCGCGTCGCCAAGCTCGCCATCGCCGACGCGCTCACCGGCGACGCTCCCGCCGCACGCCGCCACCTGCCCGCGCCGCCGTCGCGCAGGTTCGCGATCGTGTGGCGGGACGCTGCCGCGCTGCTGCGCGCCCCGGCGCGGCCGGTCGGCGCCGCCCTGTGGACGGCCGCCGGTGCGGGCGCCACCGGGCTGGCGGCCGACCTGGACGGAGCGGCGCGCATCGTCGTCCTGGCCGTGGCGCTGACGCTCGGCTGGGCGGGAGTGAGCCGGCTGGCGGAGACCGCGCGGCTGGAGGCGGACGACCTGCGGCGCTCCTCCTGGTCCCCGTTCCGCTTCGCTTCCCTCATGGTGCAGCACACCGTGGTGCCCGCGGTGGTAGGTGCGGTGCTGGCCCTCCTGGCGGCCGTTCCGTTCGCGGCGGGCGGCGCAGCGTGGGCGCTGCTGCTGATGCCGCTGTGTGCCCCGGTGTTCGCCGCCGCGGCGGTGCTGGGAGCGGTACGGGGCCCGGTACGGACCGAGTTGCTGTCCATGGGCCTGGTCACTCCCGCGGGAGACGTCAGCGGCGTCCTCTTCCTGTCCTGGTACGCCGCGCCATTCCTCGCCGGTGTCGGCACGCTGACCGCCGTACTGGGGACGAGCGCCGCGCTCGATCCCGCAGCACCGGCCGGAGCACTCGTCGGGCCGGTGACACTCGTGGCCGGTCTCACCGCCGTACTGCTGTTCGCCGTGGTGAGGCGGTCCAAGGCGTTGCGGCGCACCGCTGGTTGAGGGAAACGGGCGCGCCGTCGACCCTCGTCCGGGTGCCGGGTGCCGGGTGCCGGGTGCCGGGTGCCGGGTGCCGGGTGCCGGGTGCCGGGTGTGGGACTCCGGCGCTGTTGGAGATCAGAGCCGCGAGCAGCGGCCGGTCTCCGCGCGCCGGGTCAGTCGGCTGCCGCCGGTTCCGGGAGGATCTGGCGCAGCAGCCCGCGCGGGTGTCCCCTGCGACGCCACTCCCTCGGGTAGCCGATGGAGACCTCTTCGAAGCGGACACCGTCGTGGCGAGTGGTGCGGGGGATGTGCAGGTGGCCGTAGACGGCTGCGGCCACCGGGTAGACGGTGTGCCAGTCCGCCGTCAGCTCCGTACCGCACCACTGGGCGAACTCCGGGTACCACATGACATCCGTGGGCTCCCGCAGCAGCGGCCAGTGGGTGACCATCACGAGCGGGGTGTCGCTGTCGAGAGCGTCGAGCCGCCGACGGGTGCTCGCGACGCGCTCCCGGCACCAGGCGTCGATGGTCGGGTACGGGTCGGGATGCAGCAGATACTCGTCCGTGCACACGATCCCGGCCTCGTGCGCGCGGGCCAGCGACTCCTCCTTCGTGCGGGTGCCGGGCACCCGGAAGGTGTAGTCGTACAGCAGGAACAGCGGCGCGATCACCACCTCGCCCTGCGGCCCCGACCACCGCGCGTACGGGTCCTCCGGCGTGAGGACACCCAGCGAACGGCACAGCTCCACCAGATGTGCGTAGCGTTCCGCACCGCGCAGTTGCAGCGGGTCTCCGCGCGGGGTCCACAACTCGTGGTTGCCGGGAGTCCAGATGACGCGGGCGAAGCGTTCGGACAGGAGCCGCAGGGCCGCCTCGATGTCCGTGGAAACCTCCGCCACATCACCCGCGACGATCAGCCAGTCCTCGTCCGTGTGCGGCCGCAGCGATTCGACGAGGGGCTTGTTGTCCGCCATCCCCACGTGCAGATCGCTGACCGCGAGCAGGCGGCCCCCGTCGGATGCCATGCGGTCCCCTCCTCGGTACCCCGTCATCCCCTGTCGGTACGACCATAACCGGCGGCCCCGACAGGGCTGTTGCGAGGGCCCGTCGCCCCGACGCCCGCCGGACAGCAGGGCGTCGAGGTGGCAGGGGCCCTGCTCACACGGAGGTTCTCGGCGAGCCGCTCGGCGAGCAGGCGTACCAGGAGAACAGGGTTCCGCGCGGGCTGAGCCGCGGCTCGGGTCCGTGGCCCGTGCGCGCACCGGCCCTTACGCGCCCCGCGGGTCACTCCGCGCCGCACGGCGGAGCGTGGCTTCTTCCGGCGTATGAGGAAGCAGTCTCTCCAGTGTCAGGATCGCCAGATCGTCCTGCTGGTACGGATGGGTGAAGTCCCGCACGTCGTCACGGAGTACCTGCGCCAGGCCCCGCGCGGGGTCCTCCGGCTGTTCCGCCAACTCGTCGCCGGGGTCTCTCAGAGTCTCCACGAGGTCGGCCAGCCGACCGGCCAACGGATAGAACAGCCCGGCACCGTTGCGCGCCTCCGACAGGCCGTCCGTGTACAGCAGCAGAGTCGAGCGCGGCGGGAAGAAGAACCCGTCCGCCACGCGCCCCTCCTTCACCAACGACGCCAGTCCCAGCGGGACCCCTGTGTCAACGAGTTCCACCCGCGTCGGATAACCGGTGTCCCGTACGAGATAGGGCGCCAGGTGACCGCAGTTGACGGCCTCGGCGGCCTCCTGGTCGAGCGGGTCGACCGAGAGGACCAGGGCCGTCACGAACCGCTCCGGCTCACCCGAACGGCGCGCATACGCGTTGTGACGCACCACGGACATCTCCAACGCGTCCACCAGGCCCGTCAGCGTCGGCTCCCGGTGCGCCGCCTCCCGGAAGCCGCCCAGCACGGCGAACGCCACCCCGACGGCCGACAGTCCCTTGCCCTGCACGTCCCCGATCAGGATCCGGGTGCCGTGGCGGGTGTCGGCCACGTCGTAGATGTCCCCACCGAAGAGCTTGTCCTCCTGCAGCGGCTCGAAGACCCCGTCCACGCGCACCTGGGACGTCAGCTCCGGCAAGGGATGCAGGATGTGCTGCTGGATGACGGTGGCCGTGGAACGGAGCCGGAGCAACTCGGTGTCCCGCGCGATGCGCCAGCGGCTCCCGTAGACCGCCAGCCCCGCGAAGATGAGCGTCAACGCCAGCGTGAGCGCGTCGTCCAGGTGGTAGCCGGGCGACCGCGCGATCGACGCCGCCACCGCCGCCGTCGCCCACGCGGAAGCGAACTGCGTCTGCCGCACCGTGCCGAGGCTCGCCGCGATCGCCGGAAGGAAGATCAACAGGCCGATCAGCCGCACTTCGGACCCGGCCGCCAGGCTCAACCCGAACACCAGCAGCGTCAGACCGGCGGCCCAGGCCACGAACGCACGTGCGGAGAGCGACTTCGGCTGCGGCTGCTCCATGCCGCTCAGCGGCTGTGGCAGGACCCGCCGCGGCTGGTACACGGCCCTTTGCTGCTGCTCCATGGCCCGTTCCTAGGGTGCGATGCTCCGAGAGTGCGTCGTCGTCCGTCCTCCCATCCTCACCCGTGCCCGGCCCCGCATTCGCCACGACACCGCGGAGCACTCTCGCGGAACGCACCCGACAGTGCGGCGAGGGCAAGAGCGACGGAGGGGAGGGGGTGGGAGCGAGCCGGGCTGCACCCGGGCGAAGAGGCGGTGCGCCGATCGGGGGAAGAGCGCGCCTCAAGAGCAGGGCGCGCCGTGAGAGGGACGCGCCGCGAGAAGGATGCGGGACGGGTCTTCCATGGTGCCGACCGGGTCAGGACTTGGAGTCCGGGCCCTTCGAGTCCACGCCCATCGGGTTGAGCGGAAGGTGCGGGTTGGCATCCTGCTGCCAGGACGTCTCCAGCGGCTCCGGGCTGTGCAACGGAATACCCGGGTCGATGCTGTCGGCGGGCGGCCACTCCGGACGCTGGTCAGCAGGCAGGCTCCGCAGCGCGTCACTGACGCTGGAGAAGACCGGCAGCACTTCGGTGCTGCCGGTGAGGGCCAGCACCGCTGCCAGCCGCCGCCCCACACAGGCGAGCAGCAGGCTGCCGTCTCTGCGGTGCAGCAGCCATCGCAGGGCCAGGAGGCAGTTGAGGCCCCGGGAATCGCAGAAGACCAGCGCGGTCACGTCCAGCACCAGATGGCGGTACCCCGTGGCGACCACGGCACCGATACGGTCCAGGTAGAACTCTTCCGACCCTCTGTCCAATTCGCCGCTGAACCTCAGCACCGCGCAGTCGTCCTTGACGGTCAGCGGCGTGATGGCCAGACGGTCGCTCTCTCGCGACCTCACTCCGCCTCCGTTTCCCGGCGCAGTGCCGGTCCCCTGCGTGCGCCTGTCCGTCCACCGGCCCGTCCCGTCCGAGTATCCCGAACCCGGCCATTCGAACAGAATTCCGCGAAGCAGAAGCCGACATACCCGGCAGCCGTGCTGACGCCCATCAGACACCCCCCACCTTGCCGAGCACGAGCGGACACCGAGTGAGCCCGTCGGTGAGGGAGAGGGGCTCGGACTCGGCCTCGCACCCGTCTTCCTCAGCGCTCACTCGATATCGCTTCTTGCGTACGTTCCGTCCACGGAGATCGTACGTCCCCGTTCGCCGGATGTGACGGCGCGTCGGCGGAGTCGCCCCTCTTGGTGCTGCATTCCGCGCTTTCCGCCCCCCTAACGTCCGTGCGGTTCTCCCCGTGAGCTCCCGATGGAGCCTCGGTGCTGCCCTCCCGCTCGGCGCCGTTCTGACGGGGTGATGCCGCGGGCACCGTGCGCCGCCTGCCGTGCGGGTCGGTCAGCTCAGCGGTGAACTGGGCGCCGGCCAGCAGAGACAGATTGGACAGCCACAGCCAGATGAGGAAGACCACGATCCCGGCCAGTGGGCCGTACAGCTTGCTGTAGGCACTCAACGACGCGTACAACGTGAACCCTGCCGACGCCGCCAGCCACAGCAGCGCCGCCAGGACGCCGCCCGCCAGTCGGTACCTGCGAGCCAGCGACGTCGCAGGCCCCGTGCGGAACACCATGACGACCAGCAGCGTCACCAGGCACAGCAGCACCGGCCACTTGAGCGCCTCCCACACCAGAGCACCCGTGCCGCCCGACCCCAGCCGGCGGCCCATAGTCTGCGCCAGCGGTCCCGAGAGGGTGAGCACCAGGGCGCTCGCCACCAGCAGCCCCAGCGCGGCGAGAGCCGTCAGCACGATCCGGTGCGCCTTGCGCAGCACCGGGCGCCTGTCCTCCACCGCGTGCATGGCGTGCAGGGCCCGGCGGAAGACCGCCAGGTAACTGGACGCCGACCACAGCGCGCTGACGCCGCCCACTATGACGACGGTCAGAGCCGCCGACCGCTCATCCGCCATGTTTCGCAACGCGTGATGCAGCGACTCGCCCGCCTGCGCCGGCGCCCACGCCGTGATGTGTCCGATCAACTCGTCGGTCGCGGCCGGACTCACCAGACCGATGAGCGAGACGGTCACCAGCAGCGCCGGCAGGAGCGCGAGGATGGCGTAGTAGGTGAGAGCGGCTGCCCAGTCCGATACGTCGTCGTCCCACATCGAGACCGGCGTACGCCGCAGCGCCGTGCGCCAGTCCTGCTGCGGCCGTGACGACGCCGTCCCCTCGGCGGGCGCCTGGGTTCTTGCCATGCTGCCTCTCTTACCTCTCTTGCCTCGCCCGCGTGATCCGTGCCTCGGCGCGTCCGCTGCCGATGCAGCGCTCTGCCGGTGTGCGGCAGCCCTCCCGGTGTCTCTGCTGCGTCGGGTTGCCCCGGACGCCGAGCTCACCCCTCTCTGCTCGTCGCCTGCCCTGGGCTCGTCGCCTGTGCCGGGTCTGTCGCCTCCGTTGGCTCGTCGCCTGCGTGGGGTTCGGCACTCGCGCTGTGCTCGTCATTTGACGCGCTGGGCGCGATGTGAGCGTACGCTCACCCGGACGTGGGCGGTGACCGGGCGGGGCGCGGCTGCTGCCCGTGCCTCCGTGATCGGTTTTTCATAGAGCTGTCTCAGGACGGCCTGCGGTCGAGCGTCGGCTCCCAGCTGTATGTGGATGTGTGCCTGCAGTTGGTCGCTCTTCGCCTGCACCCGCACGTGAGCCCCCGCCACCGAGGGCAGGGCGCGTACGTGTTGCGTCAACGCGTCCGAGAAGGCGCGGGTGCGCAGGGTGACGTCCGGAGGGGAGAGCGGCAGCACCCGCAGGCCACCACGGCGCCCCTCGGCGAACAGCCACCACAGCAGAGCCAGGAGCAGCATCGCTGTGCCGGCGATGACGACCGGTGTCCACCAGCTGTGCGCCCGCAGCTCGCCCAGCCCTGGCCTGTCCAGCAGCACCGAGTCCCGTTCGGCCTCGGGCCACCAACTGGGCAGCCCACCGCCTGTCCGCTCGCTCACCCAGGAGGAGGCCGTCACCAACCAGAAGCCTCCGACGAGCAGCGCGGCGCCGAAGAGCAGGAGCAGTGTCCTGTTGGCGGCGTTACGGATGTTGCTCATCCGATGCTTCCCCTTTCTCTTCCTCGTCGGTACCGGCAGTGCCGTCTTCGGTTCCCGAAACGGCGTGCGCGGGCTCCTTGGTGCCTTGGCAGCCCTCGCTCTGAGAACGGTTCGGCTCCGTGGGGTCGGACCGGCCGGTCCAGTGGGTACGGCCTATGTCAGCTGCACGTTCTGGTCGGACCACCTGCTCCGAGCCGTGTGGATCGCTCTCCTCGGCCTCCGTCTCCGGGGTGGAAGGCGCCGTGTCGTTGCCGGAGAGGGCCGGGCGGAGGGAGGCAGCGCCCGGGGCGGGAGACTGACCGGGCGGGCGCCAGTGTGGTGCGGGCCGTACGCTGACGCGCAGCCGCAGCGAGCGAATCAGGCCGCAGCCGCGGAGTGCCTCACCGGCCGCCGCCCGCACGGCCTCCCGAGCGGCGCTGCGGTCGCCGAAGCTCACCCACGTGCGGACCCGGACACGGCGGTGCCCGCACCGGACGGTCACCCGCACCACGCCTTCCACGCCCGCGACAGCCTCCCGCACCAAGGCCCCCACGGAGGGGCGTTCCAGCGTGACGCGGACGCCGCCCCCTGGCGGCGAGGCCGGCACCAGCGCGCGGCGGCCTGGCGTGAGGGCCAGCCATATCAACCACAGCCCGAGCACGGCAGCCACCGCTCCGCAGACCGCGACCACCTCGTCGTCCGGGCCGTGCCGGGCAAGCCACGTGACCAGATGGCCGCGCCACGGGGAGGGGGAGCGGTGCGCGAGATGTACGGACACCACGTCGGCCAGCAGGGCGGCGCAGGTGCAGGCCGCCAGCAGGATCAGTGCCACCACCGGCAGCCTCCGCTGCGACCAGGGCCGCCGTGCGCGGAGGCGCGGCGTGACGACAGACTCTGCGGTCGTCGGCCTCTGCGACCGGGTGAGACCGCCCTGGGCGGAGGGCTGCGCGAGGCCGGTCACCCGGACCCGGGCCTCCGGCACCGTGAGCCCCGTCAGCCAGGCGGTGCGCTTCCTCAGATGCTGCTGCACTCTCGCACCGGTCTCCGTCAGCGTTGCCGGATACGGCAGCGTGACGTCCACCGTGACGCGGGCGCGTCGCCCCTCGACGGAGGCCGAGGCGTCCAGGACCTCGACCTCGCCTCTCGGCAGCGCCTCGGTGGCCGCACGTTGCGCGATCCGTCGCACGGCGCGGTCAGCGACGGTCGTGGAGCCACGCAGGCCGGGCTCGATCACCGACGCCTCCGGTCCGTGCCGCTCAGGAACTCCCGCCAATCGAGGCCGCCGTCCACCATCCGGCCGGCCGCGAACCCCACCGCTCCCATGGCTGCCACGAGCAGGAACGCCCCGAAGCCGCCGAACCATGCGGCGAAAGCCAGGGCCATGCCCACCACCAGGCCGACCAGTGCTCCGGTCACCCTTATCTCTCCTCGCGTCGTCCGTTTCCGCCCAGCTGTCCGTACGTGGGCCCGGCACCTCGTGCCTGTGCCTCGCGCTCGTGCGCTTCGGGTGGCGCCGACGGTGCCGGGCGGTGGGTGCGGTCACCGCCCGGGCCGTGCGGCGGCCCCGGTGGTTGTCACTCGACGCGGGTGTCCGGGCCGGTCTCCTCCTCGTCCGCCAGATGGATGTCGTTGACGGCGACGTTCACCTCGACGACCTCCAGGCCGGTGATGCGCTCCACCGCCGAGATGACGTTCTCCCTCACGTCCCGCGCGACGTCCATGATCGGGACGCCGTACTCCAGGACCAGGTCCAGATCGATGGCGGTCTGTCGCTCGCCGACCTCCACCTTCACTCCGCGCCCGACGTTGGGGCGGCCGCCGGGGACCCGGTCACGGACGGCGCCGATCGTGCGGGAGAGGCCGCCGCCCATGTCCCAGACGCCGGGGATCTCGCGCGCCGCCATGCCCGCGATCTTGACGACCACGACGTCGGCGATAGAGGTCTTGCCGCGAGTGGGTGCGGGCTCGGCGGAGCCGGGGGTGCCACCGCTCACCGTCGTCGCCCCGGGCGTCTTCGCCTCGCTCGCCTTGTTCTCCACGGGCGTGGTGGTCTTCTGCGACGGGGACATCGGCGTGGTCATCGTGGCCTCCTCGAAGGGTCGGGATCGTGCGTGTCTACTGCTTCCGACACAGCTCCGGCGGATCCGTTACGCGGATTGCGGAAAAAATTGTTCTGAAAGATCTGCCCGGACCGCGTAACGGATTTCGGCGTCGTGGTGTCCAACCCGCAGAGGCGAGTGAAAGGAGCCGCCCTTGTCGGGGGATGAGAAGACGAGGCCGCCGGTGGACGCCGAGAGCGCCCTGCGCGACGCGCTGCTGGCTGTGCGGGCGGGGCAGGGTGACGAGGAAGCCTTCGAGGTCCTCGTACGCCACTACGCGCCTGCGCTTCTGCGGCTCGCGACGCGGCTGCTCGGCAGCCGGGCGGAGGCGGAGGACGCGGTGCAGGAGTCCTTGGTGAGCGCGTGGCGGAAGCTGCCCGAGTTCCGGCAGCAGGCGAGCTTCCGGACGTGGATATACCGCATCGTGAGCAATCGCTGCCTCAACGTGCTGCGCAGCCGCAAGCCCTTCACCGGTCTGGACAGCATTCCTGAGCCGGCCGCGCCCGACCACCTGGTCTCGCCGGAGCGGTCGGCCGAGTCGCAGGCGGCGGGCAAGGCGTTGTTCGAGGCCCTCGCGCGGCTCTCTCCCGAGCAGCGCGTGTGCTGGGTGCTCAAGGAGATGGACGGGCTTTCCCACGAGGAGATCGCGGAGACGGTCGGCATCCGCCCGGAGGCGGTCCGGGGGCGTGTCTTCCGTGCACGGCGCTGTCTGACGGAGGCGATGGGCGCATGGCGATGAACGACGAGACCTACCCGGTGCACGGAGCAGACGGACACCGGGTCGGCCGCCCTCCGCAGGCCGAGGCCCACCTGGCCGGCGCGGTCGATCCGGCACAGGTTCCCACCATGGGCGAAAGAGGTGGCGCTATGGAGGAGAGGGAGGACGAGGGGGGCGACGAGCGGCTGCCGTGCGGCCGGCTGCTCTCGGAGGTGTGGGAGGCCGAGGAGCAGGGGGTGGCGGACCCGCATCTGCACACCTGCCCGCACTGCTCGGCGGCGCGGGCGGAGCTCGACCTGCTCGGAGACACGGTGCGGGACGTCCTGGCGGCGGAGCCCGACGTCGAGGGAGAGGCGTGGGACGCGACGGCGCTGACCGGGCGCGTCATGGACGTGGTGCGGCTCGAACTGAGGCCGGGCCGTCCGCTGCCGCTGGGGGAGTACCCGGAGGACCTGTGGATCATGGAGGCGGCCGCGGCGAAGACGGTGCGTGCCGCGGCCGAGTCACTGCACGGTGTACATGCGGGCTCCTGCCGTATCGGCCCGCCCCAGGAGCAGATCGGGCCTGACCGCCCGGCGGGGCGGCGTCGCTCGGCGCATGTGGAGCTGGAGGTCGTCGTCCCCGCGTTCGCTCCCCTGCAGGACGTGGCCGAAGGGGTGCGCGAAAGGGTGCGCACAGCGGTGGACCACGAGCTGGGGCTGGAGATTTCCGCCATCGACGTGCGGATCACCGACATCTACGCCGACGAGGACGAGGACGAAGGGATAGCCATGCCGGAGTCGGTCGGGTCGTGCGAAGCGCGGGGGCCGGGGCGGCCGGCCATCGGCGGACAAGGAGGTGGCCACTGATGGCCGGGGAGGACCGGGAGGAGCGGGCCCGGGCCGCAGCGGACGCGGCCCGCCGGGTACCCGGAGTGGCCTTCCTCAAGCCCGGTCTGGCCGGGCGCCTGCGGGCATCCGCCGCCAGGGTGGGCAGAGGCGCAACGCGCCTTCACGCCGATCCGGCGGCCGGTGTCCGGGTGCGGCCGGGCTCGCCGTGGGCGGTGGAGGTTCACCTCGTCCTCAGGCACGGTCACCGTGCGCTGGACGTCACCCGGGCGGTACGGGCGGCGGTCGCCGATTCCTTCGGCGAAACACCGGTCCATGTCACGGTCACGGTCTCCGGAATGGTCTGACCTCTTCCCACCCGAGCGTGGTGATGCATGAAGACGGGACCGTCGGGTAACTGACCCTGCATCCGTTGGAGCGTTCACGCGGGGCATCGTTCATCGGACGGCGAGGTAACACACCGTGCAGACAACCTCGCCGGGGAGAAGAAAGACCCCCACATTCGCGGGTCCGAGCTGTTATTCACGGCGAGTGACGCGGAGACGGGAGACAGGTATGGATCAGGCAACAGCCCTCGAGGGCGAAGAGGAGGAGACTCTTCCGGTAGGTGCGGCACAGGCTGTTTATGTGTGCACCAGTTTCCAGGCGCGCCAGCTCACCAGGGATTTTCTGGCCACCCTCGCACCGCCGCCCTCGCCGGAGACCACGGAGACGTTCCTGCTGGTCGTATCGGAGTTGGTGACCAACGCCCTGCGGTACGGGAACGGGGTCACGGACTTCCAGGTGGGTGCTACGCGTAACACCCTGACGGTGGACGTGGGGGATTCCAGTTCCGCGCTTCCCCGTGAGCGGGCGCCCGGAAGTTTTGAGGGTGGGGAAAGCGGAGGATTCGGCTGGCCCATCATCCGCCACCTGGCTCACGACATCACCATCCGGCTGCGTCACAACAATGGGAAGATCATTCACGCGGGTATTCCGATGTAGGAGCTATTCCGGTTGCCAGGAGCGCCGGCGAACGAGAGGCCGACGGGCGGTGGCATGGGAATGAATGTCGTACGGGGAATTGACCACGTCGGAGTGACCGTGCCCGATGTCGAGGCGGCAACGGCATTTTTCTCCCACGCTCTCGGCGCCGAAACGCTGTACGACACGCTGCCGCGCGGGGAGGGACCCAAGGGAGGCGAGGAGACCACCAGCAGACTGGGCGTGGCGCCGGGTACGGAACAGGTGGCCGTGCGGATGCTGCGCCTGCCGCACGGCCCCGGGTTGGAACTGTTCGAGTTCCGGGGCCCGCAGCAGCGTGAGGCGGCAGTGCCCAGCGACATCGGGTGGCAGCACCTGGCCTGTTATGTGGAGGATCTGCGCGTGGCATGCACCGCGGTACGGGAAGCCGGCGGCACCGTGCTGAGCGAGCCGCACCCTCTGCCCGGTCCCGAAGCAGGGCCTCGCAACCGGTTCGTCTACTGCCGCACCCCTTGGGGCAGCACGCTCGAACTGCTCACCTACCCTGACCCGATGCCGTACGAGGACGTCACGGCGGAGCGCCGGTGGCGCCCATAGGCAGGAAGAGACGAAGAGGCAGAGGCAGTAAGGCTGCCGCTGAGCGCGGCGCGCTGGTCACAGGGTCACAGGCCGGGTGCGCCGGTGTGCGCTCGCGCCCGCTCCCGCGTTCGCCAAGCGGCATCCGCCAAGCAGCATCCGCCAAGCAGCGTCCGCCGAGCGGTGTTTGCGGAGTCTCCCCCTCCGGTTCCCTCCGGCGCGGAGCTTCCCGCGCAGAGTTCCCAGACCCCTCCGAGCCTTACGGGGTCTCGTCCCCCTTTAGATCACCCTTCGGCTCGTCCGTCCCCGTCCCCGGTCCCGTCCCCGTCCCTGCCGCGGCTCCGGTCGGCTTGCCCTGACGTGCCGGTCTCCGAGCCCGCGTCCGTACCGGTGGCTTCCGCCCCGACACCCGCGCCGACACCCACATCTGTGCCCGCCTGGGCGGATGCCTCGCGGGCGCGCAGTCGCTCCCGTTGCGGAACGACGGTGTACTTCGGGTCGGCCATGGCCGCGCGTCCGGCGTGGAAGACGCCGAGGCGGGTGCACACCGAGCCGGCGACCAGCGCCGCCCCGCTGAGCGCCGCCAGGCCGCGGTGGCGCCCGCCCGTTGCGGCTCCGGCCAGGGCACCAGTTGCGGTGAGCACCTTGGCGGAGCGCATCAGGCGCCCCGCCAGCCGCTCTTGGTACGTCTCGGCGACCATGCCCAGCCGGGTCTCCATACGGTGGGTGGCGGCGGCCTCCAGGCCGGCGCCGAACAGGGCGGCGTGCCGTGCGGGGCGGTTCTCCCGGAGCGGCGCCGCAAGCAGTGCGGTGCCGGCGGCGGCAGCGGTGGCCGACCCGGCGAAGACATAGGGGAGTTCGCGGTAGCCGTCGTGCCAGGCGGGCACGGCTGTGTCGGCGGCGAGGACGGCGGTGTAGGTGGCGACGGCGGGCCCGAGGAGAGCGGCCCCCGCGGTGGCGGCGTCGCCGGCGCGGGGCAGCAGACCTGTGACGTCGCTGAGGGCGGCCGCGCCGGCCAGCGGGCCGTAGGCGGCCAGCAGCCAGGAGCCGACGCTCATCGGGGAGGTGGGCTTGAGGACGCGGAGCATGTTGGCGAAGCGGGAGGGCCTGCCCAGGTCGTGGATGAGTGCGGCGGCGGAGCCCGCGATGGAGACGGTGGAGCTGATCTTCATGGCCCGGGCCATCGTCGGTCGTCCGGTGGCCCGGGCGCCCGCCGCCAGCAGTGAGCCGGTGCCGGCCAGGCCGCCGAGGAAGAAATAGCCGCCGATGTTGAGGGGTTTCCAGTCCGGGGTGTTGAGGACGGGCTTGCCGTAGTAGGAGGTGAACTCCGCGTCGGGGACGACGGTCTGTTCACCGCGACGCTTGCGTCGGCGGCGGCCGCCGTTGCGGGAGGCGCCGTTCCCTGGTGAGCCGTCGTGGTTGGTGCCGTCCCAGGGGGTGCCGTCCTGGGGGGTGCCGTTCCGGGGCGCTGTCGTCATGGTGTCTCGTCTCCCTGTGCGACCGGCTGCTCGCTCGTCACCGTGGCCACCTTCGTCCGGACCGGCGGCCCGGCTTGCCGGACGTGGCGAAGGCGGCGGCGATTCCGCCGAGCAGGGTGAGCGCGGCGGCGCCCGCGTGCTTCCACATCGCCGGCAGGTCCCGGGTGGTCACCACCGGGTCGGGTGGCAGGCCGTAGACCTCGGGCTCGTCCAGCAGGAGGAAGAACGCGCCGTCGCCGCCTACGCCGTCCTCCGGGTCGTGCCCGTACAGGCGCGCGTCGGGTACTCCGGCGCGGTGCAGTTCCGCGACGCGGGCCGAGGCGCGCTCGCGCAGTTCGTCCAGGGGGCCGAACTGGATCGACTCGGTGGGGCACGCCTTGGCGCAGGCCGGGGTCTGACCGGCGCCGAGACGGTCGTAGCAGAGGGTGCACTTGAAGGCGCGGCCGTCGTCGGGACGTTGTTCGATGACGCCGTAGGGGCAGGCGGGTACGCAGTAGCCGCAGCCGTTGCAGATGTCTTCCTGGACGACGACGGTGCCGAACTCGGTGCGGAAGAGGGAGCCGGTCGGGCAGACGTCCAGGCAGGCGGCGTGGGTGCAGTGCTTGCACACGTCCGAGGACATCAGCCAGCGCAGTTCGGACGAGCCGGAGCCCTGGGCGGCGAGGGCGAAGATGTCGGCGCTGTCGTCGGCGCCCGCGTGCTGCCCGTCGCCCTGCCGTCCCCCGGGCGCGTCGTCGCCCCGGTCGCCACCGCGCTGCGCGAGCGGGAGGTCGCCGCCGGGCTGCGCAGGATGAAGGTCCCCGCCGGGCCGGCCGGTCGGCCGGTCGCCGGGGCGGGGGACCGGCTGTCCGTCCGGCTGGTGCGGGCGGACGACGGGCTTGTTCTGTTCGATGAAGGCGACGTGCCGCCAGGTGGAGGCGCCGAGCCCCTGGGTGTTGTCGTAGCTCATCCCGGTCAGCTCCATGCCGTCTTCCGGGATGGCGTTCCACTCCTTGCAGGCCACCTCGCACGCCTTGCAACCGATGCAGACGGAGGTGTCCGTGAAGAACCCGACCCGCTCGGTCGTGGCGCTCACCTCGCGGGTGCCCGTGCCGCCGACGACCTTGTGTGTGCCCGCACCGCCGGTCGCGGGCCGCCCACCGTTCGGGGTCGTCCCGTCGGCTGCCGGTGTCCCCGGTGCCGTGCCGCCGCTCATCCCCGTACCTCCGCTCATCCCCGCACCTTCGTCCCGGTGTTCTCGCTGACGCCCGCCCGCTCGCGGTAGTCCTCCAGCAGCGTCAGCAGCGCGGGGCCGCGCGGTCGGCGGCCCGGCCTGATGTCGGCGGTCAGGGCCTTGACCTCCTGGATGTGCACGTTCGGGTCGAGCGCGATGGACGTCAGCTCGTTCGCGGAGTCGCCGCGCGCGTAGCCGTTGCGGCCCCAGTGGTAGGGCAGTCCGATCTGGTGGATCTCGCGACCGCCCACCCGCAGCGGCCGCATCCGCTCGGTGACCAGCACCCGTGCCTCCACCGCGCCCCGGGCGGTCACCAGGGTGGCCCACCCGGCGTGTTCCAGTCCGCGCTCGGCGGCGAGCCGCGGCGAGACCTCGCAGAAGAACTCCGGCTGGAGCTCCGACAGATAGGGGGACCAGCGGCTCATCCCGCCCGCCGTGAAGTGCTCGGTCAGCCGGTAGGTCGTCACCACGTACGGGTAGACGCCGGCACCCGCCTCCTGCCCACTGGGGTGGTACGCGTTGGCGGGGTGCGGATGGGTCTCGCGTACGGGGCTGCGCTGCTGATCGGGGTGGAGGGGGTTGTGCACCGGTGAGTCCTGCGGCTCGTAGTGGGTGGGCAGGGGGCCGTCCATCAGCCCGGCGGGCGCGTACAGCCAGCCCTTTCCGTCGGCCTGCATGATGAACGGGTCGATGCCGGACAGGGCGTCGGGCCCGGTGGCGTCCGGGTCGGGCCGGTAGGAGGGCGGGCGGTCGGCGACGAAGTCGGGCACGTCGTAGCCGCTCCAGGAGGACTGCTCCTGGTCCCACCACACCAGCGCCTTGCGGGGGCTCCAGGGAGCACCGTCGGGGTCGGCCGAGGCGCGGTTGTAGAGGATGCGCCGGTTGGAGGGCCAGGACCAGGCCCATTCGGCGGCGATCCAGTCCTGTTCGGTGTGCGGTTTCTTGCGGGCTGCCTGGTTGATGCCGTCCTGGTAGACGCCGCAGTAGATCCAGCAGCCGCAGGAGGTCGAGCCGTCGTCGCGCAGCTCCTGGTAGCGGGTCAGCGGGCTCCCGTCGGCGTGGCGGCCGTTGATCTCGGCCAGTACGGCGTCGGCGACGGGCTCCTCCAGCGGCCCGTCGACCGGGTAGTCCCAGGTCAGTTCGAGTACGGCCCGGTCGCGCGGGTCGGTGGAGCCGCGCAGCTTCTCGCGGATGCGCCGTCCCAGGTGGTACATGAACCACAGGTCGCTGCGGGCTTCGCCGTCCGGTTCCTTGGCCGGGAAGTGCCACTGCAGCATCCGGTTGGTGTTGGTGAACGAGCCGCCCTTCTCGGTGTGCGAGGCGGCGGGGAAGAAGAAGACCTCGGTGGCGTTCTCCTCCGTCTTCAGTTCGCCGGTCTCCGTCTCGGGGCCGTCCTTCCACCAGGTGGCCGATTCGATGAGGGAGAAGTCGCGCACGACCAGCCATTCGAGGTGGGACATGCCCAGTCGCTGCATCTTGGCGTTCGCCGAGCCGACGGCGGGGTTCTCGCCCAGCAGGAAGTAGCCCTTGCACCTTCCGGCCAGTTGTTCGAGCACCGTGTCGTAGGTGCTGTGCGAGCCGGTCAGCTTGGGCAGGTGGCCGAAGCAGTAGTCGTTCTCGGCCGTGGCGGCCTCGCCCCAGTAGGCCTTCAGCAGGCTGACGACGTAGGAGCGCATGTTGCCCCAGTAGCCCTTGTCGGTGCGCATGGCGTCGACGAAGGCGTCCAGGTCCTCGGCCTTGTGCGCGTGCGGCATGGGGATGTAGCCGGGCAGCAGGTTGAAGAGGGTGGGGATGTCGCTGGAGCCCTGGATGCTGGCGTGGCCGCGCAGTGCCTGGATCCCGCCGCCGGGCCGCCCGATGTTGCCGAGCAGCAGTTGGAGCACGCAGGCGGCGCGGATGTACTGGGCGCCCACCGTGTGCTGGGTCCAGCCCACGGCGTAGGCGAACGCCGAGGTGCGCTCGCGACCCGAGTTGTCCACCAGCGCACGGCACACGCCCAGGAACGTCTCGCGCGGGATACCGCAGGTCTCCTCGACCATCTCGGGCGTGTAGCGCGCGTAGTGCCGCTTGAGGACCTGGTAGACGCAGCGCGGATGCTGCAGGGTGCGGTCGTGTGTGCGGCCTCCGGTGACGGGTGCGCCGCCGGAGCCGTGCGATTCGGAGCCGCCTGCGCTGGCGACCGAACGCCCCTGCTTGCTGCGCTTCTCGTAGAGCTCGTCCCGCTCCCCGGAGGCGGCCTGCACCACGTCGCCCTCGTACTGCCAACTGGCGACGTCGTAGTGCCCGGTCTCCTGGTTGAGGCCGGAGAAGACGCCGTCCAGGTCCTCGGTGTCGCGGAAGTCCTCACCGACGAGGGTCGAGGCGTTGGTGTAGTCCAGGACGTACTCGCGGAAGTCCGCTTCGTTGGTGAGAACGTAGTTGATGATCCCGCCGAGGAAGGCGATGTCGGTGCCCGCCCGGATCGGCACGTGCAGATCGGCGAGCGCACTCGTACGGGTGAAGCGCGGATCGACGTGGATGATGGTCGCCCCGCGTGCCTTCGCCTCCATCACCCACTGGAACCCGACCGGGTGCGCCTCGGCGAAGTTGGAGCCCTCGATGACGATGCAGTCGGCGTGCTGGAGGTCCTGGAGGAAGGTGGTGGCCCCGCCGCGTCCGAACGAGGTACCGAGTCCGGCGACGGTGGAGCTGTGGCAGATCCGGGCCTGGTTCTCGATCTGCACCACGCCCAGGGAGGTGAGCAGCTTCTTGATGAGGTAGTTCTCCTCGTTGTCCAGCGCCGCGCCGCCCAGCGCCGCCAGGCCCAGGGTGCGGTTGACGGGCACGCCGTCCTGCTCGTCCTGCCACGTCTCGCGGCGGGTGCGGATCACGCGGTCGGCCACCATGTCCATGGCCGTGTCCAGGTCGAGGCGCTCCCAGTCGGTGCCGTGGGGGCGGCGGTAGAGCACCTCGTGGCGGCGGGAGTCACCCGTGGTGAGCTGGAGCGTGGCCGCCCCTTTGGGGCAGAGCCTGCCCCGGCTGACGGGCGAGTCGGGGTCGCCCTCGATCTGTACGACGCGTTCGTCCTTGACGTACACGTCCTGGCCGCAGCCGACCGCACAGTACGGGCAGACGGACTTGACGACCCGGTCCGCCGAGTCGGTGCGGGGGCGCAGATCGCGGGTGTGCGGGGAGGAGGTGGCCGCGCCTCTGCCGGTCGGATCCTCACCCCCCGTGACCTGCCGGTACACGGGCCAGTTCGTGATCCACGTGCGTACACCCATCCCATGTCCTCCCAGCGGATCGAGTGGCAGTCCGTGCCGTCGGTGCCGACGCGGCTCAGGCGGCTCGCCCGGCGCTGCCACCCAGCGCGTCGAGCAGTTGTTCGCGGGTCATCCTGGAGCGGCCCTTGACGCCCTGGTCGGTGGCCCGCTGGTAGAGCTCCTCCTTGCTCAGGCCCGCAAGCGAGGAAGGACCCGCCCCGCCTCGGGTACCGGGACTCCTACGGCTGCGTGGACTCCCGCTGCTGCGCGTACCGCTGCGGCTCTTCGATGCCTCGCGGCTCTTCGAGCCTCCGCGGTCGGAGCCGGCCCGGTCCCCTGACCCCGTGCGGCTCCGGGCGTCCTTCCGGGCCCGGGAACCCGAACCGCTCCCGGAACCTGAACCGCTCCCGGAACCTGAACCGCTCCCGGAACCTGAACCGCTCCGGGAACCCGAGCCGCTCCGGGAACCCGCCCGGCGCGAGGAGCCCCCACGGCCCGAGGAGCCGCTCCGGCCCGAGGGGCCCGAACGGGCGGAACCACGCGAGTGCGCCCGCTCGATGCTGCGGTTGAGAGCCTCGCTGAGGTCCACCACGTTGGTGGCCTCCGGCGGGCCCTCCTCCGGGGTGACCTCCTCGCCCTTGGCCTTGGCCTCGACCAGTGCGCGGACCCGGTCCTCGTAGGTGTCGCTGTAGTCCTCGGGCCGGAAGGGAGCACTCATGCTCTCGACGAGCTGCTGGGCGGTCTTCAGCTCCTTGCTGTCCGAACGCTCCCGGGAGGGCAGTTCGGCCAGCTCCTCCTGCGGATCGCGGACTTCGTCCGCCCAGTGGAGGGTGTGCAGCGCCAGGGCTTCCTCACCGGCGCGCAGGGCGACCAGGTACTCCTTGGAGTGCATCACGAACGTGGCGATGCCGGTCTTCTCCGTGGCGGCCAGGGCGGCGCGGAGCAGCTCGTACGGTTTGTGGTACTGCTCGCCGCTGGGGGAGAGGTAGTAGGAGCGCACGTAGTAGACCGGGTCCACCTCGTCCGCTTCCACGAACCCGCCCACGTCGATGACCTGGGACTTGCCGGGGGCGATCTCCTGCAGTTCCTCCGGTTCGACGGTGACGTACTCCCCGTCCACGACCTCGTAGCCCTTGACGATGTCGTCGTAGTCGACGCTCTTGCCCGTGCGTTCGTTGACCCGCTTGTTGCGTACGCGGTCGTTGGTGCCCCGCTGCAGCTGGTGGAAGTGCGTGGTGTGGTCCTCGGTGGCGGCGTACATCCGCACCGGGACCGTGACCAGCCCGAAGGTGATCACTCCGCTCCAGACCGGGCGTGCCATCGCTTTCCCTGCCCCTCCGTGTGCCGAGCCGGTGGGTGGCCCCTCCGACCGCGGGACGAGCGCGTTCTCACTCTCGCGCGCCACGCTTCCCGCCGCATCCCGGGCCGTGCGTCCGTGTGCCCGGGTTTCACGCGCCCGGCGGCTCACACGCGCCATTTCGGACGCGTCGCCCCGTCGTGCCGCGCCCTTGCGCCCCGCGTGCTTCGCACCGGATCCACCCAGTGGGAGTCGGGGGCCCGTCGGCGGGGAAAGCCGATTACTGAGAGCTCACCATTCCCACACGCTTCGCATCTGCCCGGTGGTGACCGGCATGCCTGTGCTGTCCGGCGTGCCCGGCGATGTCCGTTCCGGAGAGGTGCCCGGCATGGAGAGAGGAGGAGGCGCTCCGGTATGACGACTGAAGAACTCTCCGACTTCCCCGGCGTGCCCGCCGCCCCGTCCCTGTTGTCCTCCGCGCACCGGCGGATCGATCCGCTGCTGCGCGAGGCGGTCGGAGCCCTCCAGCCCGAACTGCGCCGGGTGTGCGGCTACCACTTCGGCTGGAGCCAGCCCGACGGCAGCCCCACCTACGGCGTCGCCCCCGAACCCCCGTTGCGTGCGGCTCTGACCCTGTACGCCGCGGGCGCGGGCGAGACCGGGCGCGACGGAACCTCGCACACCCCCACGGCCGCGGCGCTGCCGGGAGCTGCGGCCGTGGAACTGGTGCACAACTGGGCGGTCCTGCACGACGACGTCATGGACGGCGAGGCCCTGCGCCACGGCCGCTCCGCCGTATGGGCCGTCTACGGCACCGGGTGGGCCGTCCTGGCCGGTGACGCGCTCCTGGGCGCCGCCACCCGGCGCGTCCTGCCGGTGGAGACGGGGCCGACGTCGACGCCCGGCGCGGACCCGTCGCCGGTGGCGGACCTGGGACCGGCAGCGGTGATGGACGCGGTCACCGGCCCGATGCCGAAAGCGAGTCCGGGGCCGGGAGCGGGTTCGGGCGCGGGGCCGAGGGCGGGTTCGGGACCGGGAGGAGGCCCGGGATCGGCGGCGACGCGCGAGCCGGGGCCGGCAGCCGGCAGGCAGGGTGCGGCAGCCCGCAGACCGGGAGCGGCCGACGGCAGGCGGCACCGTACGGCGGCGGAAGGACGGCGGGTCGAGAGCGGACGGAGCGCCGAGGCCGCGGCGGAGGCAGCCGTGCTGCGCCTGCTGACCCGCACGACGTCCCGGCTGGTCAGCGGCCGTTCCGCCGAGCTCGCCCTGCGGCGCCGCGCCCCCGAGGGCATCACCGTCGAGGAGTACGCGGTGGTCGCCGGTGCGCGCCGCGGTTCGCTGCTGGAGTGCGCGCTGGCGAGCGGCGCCCTGCTGGCGGGCGCGGACGAGCGGGTGGTCGAGGCGCTGACCCGTGCCGGTCACCATCTGGGCGTCGCGGCGCAGGTGGCCCGCGACATCGAGGACCTGTGGTCGGGTACGGCGCTGAGCGGACGGCCGGTCATGAGCGGTCTGCGGGAGGGCGGCCCGAGTCTGCCGCTGATCGCCGCGCTGCGTGCGGGGAACCCGGCGGCCCGTACCCTCGCCCAGTCGCTGGGCGGCGGCCCCGCGTGCCCGCCGCCACCGGACGAGCTGGCCGCTCTCATCGACCACGCGGGCGGGCGGGCGGCCGCACACGAGATCTCCGCCTGGCAGTTGACCGAGGCGCTCACCCAGTTGGACAAGGCCGGGTTGCCGTCCGCCACCCACGCCGCTCTCCGCGCGCTCTTCCGACACACGGTCGCTCAGGGCTGAGCGGGGCGCGGGAGCGGGCCCCCGGTGCCGGCCCGCCGGTTCCGTCGCCGTGACGGGTGGTCTTCGTGGGCCGGATGGCCGTGTCCTGCGGTGTCGCTGCCGGGGGGCGAGGGCGAGGCGTCGTGCAGTGCGTTTATCGCACTTGTATTACTGGTTCGCCTCGCAGGAGTACGCATGAGCACATCAGCGCCTCTCGGCCGGCGCCGCCTCGGCCGCTGTCGCCGCCCTGTCCGCTTCCGACGCCTCCTCCGCTCCCGGCTCTCCGCCCGCCTCCGGTCCTCCGCCCGCAGTCGCCGCGCCGGTGCCGTCCTCGCCGCCTCCGTCCTGCTGGCCGGGGCCGCCGGATGCGGGTCGGCGGGCCAGGGCACGGGCACCGGTCCCGGCGGGAGCGGAGGGCGAGGGCACGGTCAGGACGCCCGGCAGCAACAGGTCCAGGGGCGAGAGCAGCAGCGGGGCTTCTCGCTGGTGGGTACCGGGGACCTGCTCGTCCACGACTCGATCATCCGGCAGGCGCGTGCGGACGCGGGCGGTTCCGGCTACGATTTCGGCCGCATGATCGACGCGGCCAGGCCCATGGTGCGGGACGCCGATCTGGCGATCTGCCACATGGAGACCGTCTCCGGCCCCAAGGGCGGTCCGTTCACGGGGTATCCGCTGTTCAAGACGCCGCCGCAGCTCGCCCGCTCCGCCAAGGACACAGGTTACGACTCGTGTTCGACCGGCTCCAACCACACGCTCGACGACAGCGCCGAGGGCGTGGGCCGCACCCTCGATGCCATGGACAGTGCGGGCCTCAAGCACGTGGGGTCCGCCCGCTCGGCCCGTGAGCGGACCCGCCCCGCCGTGCTGAAGGCGGGCGGCGCCAAGGTTGCCCAACTGGCCTACACCTACGGCACCAACGGCATCTCCCTGCCCGAGGACAAGCCATGGCTCGTCAACCTCATCGAGCCGCAGCGCATCATCAAGGACGCCCGCGCCGCACGGCGTGCCGGGGCTGATGTGGTGGTCGTCAGCATGCACTGGGGCACCGAGTGGCAGCAGGAGCCCGACGAGTTGCAGCGCACGATGGCCAAGAAGCTGACGGCCTCGCGCACGCACGGGCGCCGCGACATCGACCTGATCCTGGGCACGCACGCGCATGTGCCGCAGGCGTACGAGAAGGTCAACGGCACCTGGGTGGTGTACGGCATGGGGGACCAGATCGCGGGCAAGATGAACGACCCCCGCGGCTCCATGGGTACCGCCGCGCGCTTCCACTTCGTTCCGCCGGGCCGACAGGCCGGAGCACGCGGCGAAGGTCACCGGGGCGCCTGGACGATCGACAAGGCGGAGTACACGCCGTTCCTGATGCGGAACTCGCCCCGCTACACCCTCGTCAACCTCGCTTCCCCCGCCAGCCGCAAGGCGGGCGACCCCGAGCAGGACAAGGCATACGACACCATCCGCGGGGCCGTCCTCAGCCGCGGAGCGGAGAAGGACGGCCTGCGCATGGTGCCGTGACCCCGGCCGGTCTGCCGGTCAGCCGGTGGTCGGCAGACCGGGCCCGATGCCGCTCAGCGCGGCCCGGGTGTGGGGAAGCCGCCGGGGACGCCTGCCGGGCCTGGCAGGTCAGCCGGTCCTGTCGCTGTGGCGGCGGGTAGGGCGGCCCGGCGGCGGTCTGCCCGGCTGACGGCGACGGCGCCGACCACCAGCAGCGGTCCCGCACCTCCCGCGACCGGCCCCACGGTCGGTTCGCCGGTGTCCAGGGGCGGGCGCCGGGTGGGCTCGACTCCGTTCGGCGGGGTCAGGAACGACTTGCCCTTGTGCTCGGCCGGAGGGTGGGAGAGGCCCGCACGGCCGCCGCCGCGTTGACCGCGCCGTGGCCCACCAGCGGGTTGTGGCCGCCCGGCGGGTGCGCGGCGGTCCGGGTGAGGATCGAACGGACCTGCGCGGGCTTGAGCTTGCCGTCCTTGCCCGGCATCAGGGCAGCGACACCGGAGGTGAGGGCCGCAGCCGGTGAGGTGCCGTTGACGGGTTCGTAGCCGCCGGTGTTCTTGGCGCTGACGATGCCGACGCCCGGCGCGGCGACGGTGTCGTGCGTCCGCACCGTGGAGAAGTCGGCGCGGCTGCCGCCCTTCTGGCCGGCGGCGACGGCGATCTCGCTCGGGTATCCGGCCGGACAGGACGAGTCGTCGAACCCGTCGCCCTCGTTGCCCGCCGACGCGATGACGGTCACGCCCATGGCGGCCGCGTGCGCCAGCGCCTTGGTCTCCTCCTTGTCGGAGCTGGAGCCGATGGAGTCGCCGCCCAGCGACATGGAGACGACGTCGGCACCGTGGTCGGCCGCGTAGTCGATGCCTTGTGCGACGGGGCTCGGCACGTCGGGCGTCATCGGCCAGGGCCGGTGACAAGGCGATCGAAGCCCCGCCCCGTCTCCGCCACAGAACCGCAGGTCAGAAAAGTTCCGGACACAGCAGGTCGCACGTGTGCCCGCCCGTGGGGGGCGGGCACACGGTGGCTCGAATGTGGTGGTCCGGCGGGCGCGGTGCGGTCACCGCGTGAACGAGGGCTCAATCAGGGGAGGGCGGCGGGTCAGATCCGTTGGAGGGCGTCGTCGTGCCCGTCCTCCGGCCCGCTCGCGGCGGCCTTCGCCGAGACCCTCCCGGTCGCCGGGTGCACGACGCCGACTCCGGTGCCCTCGCCGTCCTGCGTACCGTCTCCGGTCCGGTCACCCGCGGCGGCGGCCTGCTCCTCCTCCGGGACGGAGATGACCCAGTGCGTCGCCTGCCGGGGCCGCAGGTAGCACGCCCAGTACGCCGCGGCCAGGACGACGAGGCCGCCGGTGATGGCGAGGCTCTCGGCGCTCTGCTGGCACAGCACCCACACCAGCGCGGCCATCAGCACGCCGGGGAGCACCGGCCACAGCGGCATCCGCCAGGCGGCCCGGTGCTTGAAGCCCTCACGGCGGGCGGCCAGCGCGCCGAGGGCGACGAAGACGTACATCCCGGCCACTGCCACGCCGGTGACCTCGTTCAGCACGTCGAGGTCGACGAAGCACAGCACGGCTCCGGGAACGCCGACCATCAAGGTGGCCACCCAGGGCGAGCTGAATCGCTTGCCCAGCCGGGAGAGGGCGCGGTTGACCGGGGTGGGCCAGGCGGCGTCGCGGGCGGAGGCGAAGACGACGCGGGAGTTCTGGATGACCATCACGATGGCGGCGTTGACGATGGCCAGCGCGATGCACAGGCTGATGAACGTGCCGACGGCGGAGTTGCTCCACTGCTGGACCATCCCCGCGACGTCGCCGCCCGCCAGCGCGTGCAGGTCCGGGGCGCCGAGCGTGATGGCGACGACGGGGACGATGACGATGGCGAAGCCGAGGGCCAGTGTCCACAGCACGGTGCGCGAGACGGTGCGGCGCGGGTTCTCCATCTCCTCGGCCAGGTACACGGCGGTGGTGAAGCCCTGGAGGATGAACAGCGCGGTGGCCAGTCCCGTGACGATCAACCCGGCCGTGACGGGGCTGGTGTGGCCGTGGCCGCCGTCCATGACCGGGTGGACGAGCACCGAGGCGGAGCGTTGGCTGTGGCTGAAGCCGAGGAAGGCGACGATGCCGGCGCCCACCACCTCCAAGGCCAGGAAGATGCCGGTGATCCAGGCGTTGGCCCGCAGGTCCAGCAGCCCCATCGCGGTGGACAGCAGCATCACGGCGGCGGCTGCGAAGCGCGGGTCGAGGTGGACGAGGGGCGCGAGGTAGTCGGCGGTGCCCAGCGCGATGATGGGCGGCACGATCATCACGACGATCAGTGACAGGACGAAGACGAGCCAGCCCGCGAGCCGGCCCAGGAGGGTGCCCACCATGGCGTACTCGCCGCCCGAACTGGGGACGAGCGTGCCGAGTTCGGAGTAGGTGAAGGCGACGCCGACGCAGAGCAGGGCGGCGATGGCCAGTGTGAGGGCGGTACCCGTGCCCAGGGTGCCGAAGGAGTCCGGCACGATCACGAAGAGTGAGGAGGCCGGGGTCAGACAGGACAGGGTGAGAAGCGTGCCGCCCACGACGCCGATGGAGCGGGTGAGCCGGGGCCGGCTTGCGTCTTCGTGCGTGTCGGTCATGCGGGTCCGTTTCGTACTGCGTACTGCGTACCGAGCACTGCGCACTGGGCGCGTGCTGGGTGGGGAGCGGTATCGCCTCCGGGGCGGGACCGGCGGCGCGGTCCGGGACGTGTGCCGTCCGGAACGTCGTTCCGGTCAGCGCATACAAGCTCCTCGGTCGAAGTGGAGTCAAGACCCTCGTTCGACGGAATCCGCAGGAAAACAGTGCCTCTACTACCGTTCCGTGAGGCAAATGCGCCTTGCGGAAGCGGTTTTCGCTGACTGAGGAAACCGCAGTGACGATTTCGGTTTCCCCGGTCCTTCGGCGGCCCCGCACGGTTGTTGCCACGGCACCAGGCTCGCTGCCCGTATCCGCCCCGGCGCGACGACGGACGCGAGGGGACGGCCACCGGGACGGTCCTGGGCGGACCCCGCGTCGTCGGGCGAGGGTGTCAGTCGCCGCCGGGTGTCAGGCCGAAGGCCTCGACGAGGCGCTGGGCGGCGCGGGTGGCCGTCAGGGAGCCCTCGCGGACGCGCTCCTCCAGCAGCGGGGCCAGCCGCCGCACCTCCGGGTGGCGGGTCAGCCGGCCGAGGAGGTCGTCGCGGACCATCGACCACACCCACTCCACCTGCTGGTCCCGCCGTCTGGCGGCCAGCTCCCCGGTGGACTCCTGCACGGCGCGGTGCTGTTCCAGGCGTTCCCACACCTCCTCCAGGCCGGTGCCCTCCCGGCCGCTGCAGGTGAGCACGGGCGGCGACCAGGCGGCGTCCGGCGTCCTCATCAGCCGCAGCGCGCCCGCCAGTTCGCGGGCGGCCGAGCGGGCGTCCCGCTCGTGCGGGCCGTCCGCCTTGTTGACGGCCAGCACGTCCGCGATCTCCAGCACGCCCTTCTTGATGCCCTGCAACTGGTCGCCGGTGCGGGCCAGGGTCAGCAGCAGGAAGGAGTCCACCATCTGGGCCACGGTCGCCTCGGACTGGCCGACGCCGACGGTCTCCACGAGGACCACGTCGTAGCCCGCGGCCTCCATCACGATCATCGTTTCCCGGGTGGCCTTCGCGACGCCGCCCAGCGTGCCCGCGGTGGGGGAGGGGCGCACGAACGCGTCCGGACTGACGGACAGGCGCTCCATCCGGGTCTTGTCGCCCAGGATGGAGCCGCCGGTCCGGGTGGAGGAGGGGTCCACGGCCAGTACCGCCACCCGGTGTCCGCGCTCGGTCAGCTGAGTGCCCAGCGCGTCGATGAACGTCGACTTGCCGACTCCCGGGACGCCGCTGATGCCCACCCGCCGGGCACCGCCCGCGTGCGGCAGCAGGCCGGTCAGCAACTGCTGCGCCAGCTCCCGGTGGTCGGCGCGGCGGGACTCCACGAGTGTGATGGCCCGCGCGATCCAGGCGCGGGAGCCCTCCAGGACGCCCTTCTCGTACGCGTCGAGGTCGATGCTCCGGGGCACGTGCTCAGCCCTCGCCGTCCGTCGGACCGTCCAGGTCGTCGTGGCCCAGCGCGGCGGCCAGCTTGCCCAGCAGGTCGTAGGCCGCGTCCGGGATGACGGTGCCCGGCGGGAAGACGGCCGTCGCGCCCGCCTCGTGCAGAGGTTCGATGTCAGCGGGCGGGATCACCCCGCCCACGACGATCATGATGTCGTCCCGCCCTGCCGCGGCCAGCTCCTCGCGCAGCGCCGGGACGAGCGTGAGGTGTCCCGCGGCCAGCGAGGAGACGCCCACGATGTGCGCGTCCGCCTCGACGGCCTGCCGCGCCACCTCGGCCGGGGTCTGGAAGAGCGGGCCGACGTCCACGTCGAAGCCGAGGTCGGCGAACGCGGTGGCGATCACCTTCTGGCCCCGGTCGTGCCCGTCCTGCCCCATCTTGGCCACCAGCAGCCGGGGCCTGCGGCCCTCGGCCTCCTCGAACGCGTCCACCAACCGGCGGGTGCGGGCCAGGGACGACGACACTCCTGCCTCCTCGCGGTACACACCGGAGATCGTACGGATCTGTCCGGCGTGCCGCCCGTAGACCTTCTCCAGCGCCTCGGAGATCTCCCCGACGGTGGCCATGGCGCGCGCCGCGTCCACGGCCAGCGCCAGCAGGTTGTTCTCCAGACCCGGTCCCGGGGTGGCTCCGGCGGCCCGGGTGAGCGCCTCCAGCGCCGCCCGGCAGGCGCCCTCGTCGCGTTCGGCGCGCAGCCGTTGCAGCTTGAGGAGCTGCTGGGCGCGGACCGCGGTGTTGTCGACCTTGAGGACGTCGATCTCCTCGTCGCTCGCCGCCCGGTACTTGTTGACGCCGATCACCGGCTGCCGCCCCGAGTCGATGCGGGCCTGGGTGCGGGCCGCCGCCTCCTCGACGCGCAGCTTCGGGATGCCCGCGTCGATGGCCTTGGCCATGCCGCCGGCCGCCTCGACCTCCTCGATGTGCTGCCAGGCCCGCGCCGCCAGGTCGTGGGTGAGCCGTTCCACGTAGGCGCTGCCGCCCCACGGGTCGATCACCCGGCAGGTGCCCGACTCCTGCTGGAGCAGCAGTTGGGTGTTGCGGGCGATGCGGGCGGAGAAGTCGGTGGGCAGGGCGAGCGCCTCGTCCAGCGCGTTGGTGTGCAGGGACTGGGTGTGGCCCTGGGTGGCGGCCATCGCCTCGACGCAGGTGCGGGTGACGTTGTTGAAGACGTCCTGCGCCGTCAGCGACCAGCCGGAGGTCTGCGAGTGGGTGCGCAGCGACAGCGACTTCGGGTTCTTCGGGTCGAACCGCTGGACGAGCTTGGCCCACAGCAGCCGCGCCGCCCGCAGCTTGGCGACCTCCATGAAGAAGTTCATCCCGATCGCCCAGAAGAACGACAGCCGCGGCGCGAACGCGTCCACGTCCATGCCCGCGTCCAGCCCGGCGCGCAGGTACTCCACGCCGTCCGCCAGCGTGTAGGCCAGCTCCAGGTCGGCCGTCGCACCGGCCTCCTGGATGTGGTAGCCGGAGATGGAGATGGAGTTGTAGCGCGGCATCTTCTGCGAGGTGAACGCGAAGATGTCGGAGATGATCCGCATGGAGGGCTGCGGCGGGTAGATGTAGGTGTTGCGGACCATGAACTCCTTGAGGATGTCGTTCTGGATGGTCCCCGCCAGCTTCTCGGCCGGTACGCCCTGCTCCTCGGCCGCGACGATGTAGAGCGCCAGCACCGGCAGCACGGCGCCGTTCATCGTCATCGAGACGGTCATCTTCTCCAGCGGGATGCCGTCGAAGAGCTGCCGCATGTCGTAGAGGGAGTCGATGGCGACGCCCGCCATGCCGACGTCGCCCGTCACGCGCGGGTGGTCGCTGTCGTAGCCGCGGTGGGTGGGCAGGTCGAAGGCGACCGAGAGCCCCTTCTGTCCGGCCGCCAGGTTGCGGCGGTAGAAGGCGTTGGACTCCTCGGCCGTGGAGAAGCCCGCGTACTGGCGGACCGTCCACGGCTGGTTGACGTACATGGTCGGATACGGGCCGCGCAGGTAGGGGGCGATCCCCGGATACGTGTGCAGGAAGTCGAGGCCGCGCAGGTCGTCCTCGGCGTAGAGGGGCTTGACGGCGATCCCTTCGGGGGTGTGCCAGGCCAGATCCTCCACGCTGTGCCCGGTCCGCTCCTTGACGGCCTCCCGCCACCGGTCGCCGGTGGCCGCCGTCTCGTCGGCCCGGCCGCTGTCGAGACCGACGGTGGTGAAGTCCGGGATGGCGGCGGAGTGGTCCCCGCGCTCTCGCTGCCGGCTCATGCGTCGACCCCCATGCGGTCCAGAAGGGAGGTAAGGACGGCGACCGCGTCGCCGCCCGCGTGGACGAACTCGTCGACCCCGGCGGCCTCGTACGCCGCGCGCCGCTCGGCATCCGGCCTTCCGGCGAGGAGCACCGCGGCGGCCCCCGCCTCCTTGAGCGCGGTCGCCGCACCGGCCGCCTCCGCCTCGTAGAGCGCGTCGCTGGAGCACAGGCAGGCCACGGTCGCACCACTGGCCGCGAAGGCCGCGGCGGCGGTGGAGGCGTCCACCGTCACCGGTTCGTGCACCGGCTGGATCCCGCCCGCCCGGGCGAGGTTGGCGACGAAGGAGACCCGCGCCGTGTGGGCGGCGGCGGGACCGAGCGCGGCCACGAACAGCGCGGGCCGGGTCCCGGTGGCGGCCAGGTGGCGGTCCGCACGGGCCCGCAGCGCCTCGTACGCGTCGTCGCGGCGGACCCGGGGCAGCCCGCCGCCGGGGCGCCGCGGCGCGGGCTCGCGCGCGACGGGCCGCTCCTCCAGCGAGGGGAACTCGCTGATCCCGGTGATCGGTTCGCTCCTGCGGGCCAGCGCCGTGCTGCGCCGCTCCCAGGCTTCGCGCAGCTGTGCGGCGACCTGTCCGCCACGCAGCGCGGCCGCCATGCCCCCGGCGCGCTCGGTCTCCTGGAAGCGGTCCCAGGCGGTGTGCGCCAACTCGTCGGTGAGGGCCTCCACGTACCAGGAGCCGCCCGCCGGGTCGACCACGCCGGCCAGGTGGGACTCCTCCAGGAGGATCGAGGAGGTGTTGCGGGCGATGCGCCGCGCGAAGGCGTCCGGCAGACCGAGCGCGTCGTCGAACGGGAGCACGGTGATCGCGTCGGCGCCGCCCACCCCGGCCGCCAGAGTGGCGACCGTGGTGCGCAGCATGTTCACCCACGGGTCGCGACGCGTCATCATCACCGGCGAGGTCACCGCGTGCTGCCGCTGGGCGGCTGCCTGCGCGGGCGCGCCGCACGCCTCGACGACCCGCGCCCACAGCCGTCGCGCGGCCCGCAGGGTGGCGACGGTGGTGAACTGGTCGGCGGTGGCCGCGTAGCGGAACTCCAACTGCGCGGCGGCCTCGGCCACCGACAGGCCGGCCTCGGTCATGTCGCGCAGGTAGGCCACCGCGGTCGCCAGCGCGTACCCCAGCTCCCGGGCCGGGGAGCCGCCCGCCTCGTGGTAGGGGAGCGTGTCGACCACGTAGGTGTGCAGGCCCGGCTCGTCGCGGGCGCAGCGCACCGCCAGCGCGGCGGCCGCAGAGCGCAGCCCGTCCGCACCCGCGTGGTCGCCCGTTCGGGCCGCGTGCCCCAGCGGGTCGGCCCCCAGGACGCTGCCGGGCGCGGGCTGCGTGCCGTCCGGCAACCGTCCGCGCAGGCGCAGCAGTTCGGCGGCGGCCTCCTCCAGTGCGGCGCCCGGCTCCAGGACGACGGGCGCCAGGTCGAGATAGACGCCCTCCAGCGAGCGCTCCAGCTGTGCAACCGGCAGACCGCCGTCGCCCACCGCCAGCCACAGCGAGGTGACCCCGTTCTCCAGGTCGCCGAGGACCGCTTCCCGGGTGCCTTCGGTGTCGGTGCGGGCGTGCCGCTGTCGTACGTCCCACCCCCGGGCGGCGTTGCCCTCGGCGCGGCTGCCCCGGACGAAGGGTGCGAAGCCCGGCCACCCGGTTGACGCGGGCGGGGTGCTCCCGTCGCCGCCGGAGTAGAGAGGGCGCACCTCGATGTCGTCGGCGAGCGTCGTGGTGAGGGCGGACTCGGGCGCGGCGTCGTCGAAGGCCGTCGCTCCCGTCTTGCGCAGAACCCCGGCCACGAGCTGCTGCCACTGCTCGTGCGTGGCGTCCGGGAAGTCCTGAGCGAGGGAGAGCCCTTCTTCAGGCGGGACCGTCATGGCCGCAGGTTAGGGGAGCCAACTGGCCAGTAGCAGGGGGCACGGGTGTGACCTTGCACTCTCCCGTCCAACGGAGCACGCCCCGGTGCGGCGCGGCAGGTCCTGGCGGTCAGGGTCCGGTGAGCTCGGCCAGCTTGCGGCCCGCGAGGTGGTCGGCCCTGCGGGTGGTCTCCGGCTGCCGGTAGGCGGGAGCCAACTGGAGGGTCAGGGCGGTGGCGTGTTCGAGGCCGATCCCGCTGCCGACCGAGACGAAGACGGGCTTGACGCCGTCCTGGGTGCGCAGGGCGCGCCCGACCTCCTCCCCGTCGAGGGTGAGCGGGGAGAAGGAGCCGCGCTCGTGCCCCGGCTGCTCGAAGTCGAAGAGGAACGGCGTCTTGGCCACCCCGAAGCACGGCAGGCCCGTCGAGACGCCCAGGTGGACGGCGAGTCCGGCGCGCCGCGGATGGGCGATGCCGTAGCCGTCGCACACGATCACGTCCGGGCGCCGGCTCAGGCCGTCCAACGCGGCCGACACGGACGGCAGTTCCCGGAAGGCGAGCAGTCCGGGCACGTACGGGAAGTCGGTACGGCCCACGTGCACGGACTCCTCCACCACCTGCAGGCTCGCCGCGTCCAGGAGGACGGCGGCGGCCACCAGGTCACCGCCGTCCGCGTAGGCGACGTCCACCCCGGCGACGGTCCCGACCTGCTCGGGCGCCGGTCCCGGCCCCACCACGTCGGCGGCCTCGCGCACCTGTTCCTGGACGGCGACCGCCTCCGCCTCCGTGGCGGGCCGGCTGTCCGGCCCGCCACGGTGCCCCGTACCTGTCCCCACGTGCCGCTCCGCCTTCCCCGCTCGCTCAGTGCACGGCGCACTCGACGTCGTGCAACTCGATCGGGTGGGAGTCTAGAGCGACGTACGCCGTCGAGGTACTGGTGGTGCCGTCCGCCCAGTAGGCGGTGACGGTCGCCCAGCCGGAACCGGCCGACTGCGCGACCGTCACCGGACCGACCGCGACGCGTTGCGGAGTGTTCTGGGCGCAGAGGATCACGTCGTGGTCGGGGTGCTGGTGCTGCTTCTTCTTGAGGAAGTCCGAGACGTAGCGCTCGCGCTGCTGGGCGGTCGGCCCGTGTGCGCCGTAGAACCAGGTCAGGAAGCGGTGGATCTCGGGGCCCGTGTGGCGGTGCGCCTGCGGGGAGGGGGCCGTCTGCGGTGCCGGGGAGGGCGGCGCGTAGATCTGCGGCTCCGGCTCGGCCGGGGCCGCCCCGGCGGGGGAGACGGTGAGGGCGAGCGCGGCGGCTGCCGCGGCGCACACGGCGAGGGCGGTTCCGCGCACGGTGCGGGCGGGGTGACCGGCTCGGCCGGATCGGGTGGCGCGGAAGGCGGTACGGGGCATCGAACACCTCTTTGGTCGGGCTTGGCCCGGAATACGGGATGGTGACGGTATCGTCCGCCGTCGGGAGGGTCCGCGGTACCGCAGTGCCCCCACGCGCCCCCGCAAATCCCCCTGTCGGCGGGTTGCGGTCGCCGCGCGGGCCGCCGGGTCCGCGTTCCCGGGCGCGGGTGCGGTGCGGGCACCTGAGATCATCAAACGCGTGTCCGACAGCACCCCTCCCAGCGCCCCGGCCTCCGCCACCGCCGGCGGCGAGCCCGCGTTCTGCGGCGAGTTCGAGATCCACCTCACCGTCGACGGAGAGTCCCCGGCCGTCGCCTCCGGCGCCCTGGCCGCCGTCGCCGCCGCACGGGCGTGGAAGTACGCGCGCATCGTGCTCGACCGGGGCCGCGTCCCCGACCAGCCGATGGTCACCCTCACGGTGGAGGGGACGGTCGGGGAGGCCCGCGCGGCGGCGGACGCCGCAGCCCGGGAGCTGGCCGCGGCGGGTTGCCCTGTCGTCCGGGTCAAGATCGAGGCGACGCCGTGGACGCGGGGGGTGCCCGGCTCCGACGAGGAGGGCGCCGCCCTCGGGCCCGCCTACTACTTCGAGCATCACGTCAAACTGCTGCTCCCGGCGGACATCGAGGCGGCCGAGGTGGAGCGCCTGACCGGGCTGGTCGTCCGGCACGCGGCCCATCTGTCCCGCAACGCCCGCCGGACGCGCGGCGACGGACAGCAGGAGCGCTTCGTCACCCAGCGCTGCCGGCAGGTCGGCAACGAGACGGCCGCCCGCGAACTGAACCACCTCCTCGCCCACCTCTCCCGCCCGTACCCGATCCTGTCCGTGGAGCGGGAGTTCGTCGTGCTCGACAGCGCGGGGGAGCTGGACGAGGGCTGGATACCCGAGACGCGCGAGGAGGGCGCCACAGCGGTGCGGCAGCCGGGGACGCCGGTCCGCGCGGGGTGGCGCAAGTTCGAGTACGGGCCCTGGGCGGCCGAGGAGACCGTCCCGCAGCAGAAGCTGGACGAGGAGACCCGCGCCGCACTCGCACTCCCTCCCACACTCCGCCCGGTGCTCGGCGGCGACGCCGTCGTGCAGCGCCCCGTCTTCGACCCCGCGATGAAGCACCACACCAGGGCGATGCGGCTGGGCGAACCGCAGTTCACGGACGCGGAGTCGGGCGCGGCGTGGTACGCGGCGCGGAGCGAGGCACTGGACCTGGTGCTGGCCGCCGTCGCCGGCTCGCCGTGGGCCGACCACCTGGTGCTGCGGGGCAGCGTGCTGCTCCGCGCCTGGTACGGGACCGCGGCACGGGAGCCGGGCGATCTCGACTTCGTCGTGGAGCCGGACACCTGGCAGGTGGACGAGGAGCGTACCGAGCGCATGCTGGTGGAGCTCGCCCGCGCCGCCGAGGCCCTCTCACACCGCGCCGGGCACGGCACCGTCCGGCTGGACGCGGACCACGCGGCCCGCGGCGAGATCTGGACCTACGACCGGGTGCCGGGCCGCCGCCTCGTCATCCCGTGGACCGCCCAGGGTGTGCCCGGCGGCACGGTCCAGCTCGACTTCGTCTTCCACGAGACGCTTCCGGCCCCCGCCGCTCCCACGCCGGTACCCCGCCCCGCGGGCGTGCCCGGCGGGCCGCTCACGGTCCGGGCAGCCACCCGTGAACTCTCCCTCGCCTGGAAGCTGCTGTGGCTGGTCAGCGACGCCTACCCGGAGGGCAAGGACCTCTACGACGCGGTGCTGCTCGCCGAGGACCCGTCGTTCACGCTCTCCTTCGACCTGCTCCGTGCCGTCTTCGTGGACGTCGAGTACGGGTACTACGACCGGAACCCGGTCCTCCTGGGCAAGCTCGTGGACGCGGCGGGCAACGCCGACTGGTTCGAGTTCGCCAAGGACCACCCGGACATCGCCGGCCCGCCCTGTTTCGCCGCCGGGGCCCCCACGCCCGACCGGCTCGACCGGTTCGCCACCGCGCTGGCGCCCGCCTTCGCCCTCGACGACGGCAGCGGCGAGCCCGCCCGGTACCAGCAGTACGCCCGCTGGCTCGCCCCGCTCGTCGCCGCGAGCCGCGCCGCGTACGCCGAGGGCGGGCTGCCGACCGTGCTGGAGCGGCTGTCGGCCGCCCACGTCCCGGCCGACTCCGCGCTGGTCGTCGTCCGCGAGGTGCTGGGCCGCGCCGCACACTCCGTGGAGGGGGTGCTTCCGCTGCTGGCCGCGTTCCGGTCCCCGCCCGACCCCGGGCACCCCTGGCGCCGGGGCGGCTGGCAGGAGGACAGGTTGCACGCCGGGGCCGCGCTGCTGCGTGCGGGGTGACCGCTCAGTCCCCGGACACCCCGAAAGAGGCGTCGGGTGCGGGCGGCGGCCCCCACGGCGCCTCCAGGGCCGTGCGCAGCCCGGCGACGGCCGTCGTGCCGATCCGCTCGGCCAGGCGCGCCTCCAGCTCTGCCAGGATGCGCTCCGCCTGCCCGTGCACCCGCGTGCCCTCGGTGGTGCGCCGGATCAGCCGCTGCCGCGCGGAGCCGGGGTGCGGCGCCTGCTCCAGCAGTCCGGCGTCCATCAGCCCGTGCACGGCCTGGTGGGCGGTCTGCCGGGTGACGCCCATCCGCCGCGCCAGCTCCGCGATGGTGGTGCCCTGCTCGTCGAGTACGGCGAACAACTGGGCCTGCGTCGGCGACACCGGTGCGGCACCGGCCGCCGCCATCGCCGCCAACAGCCCCTCCTCGAACCAGCGCCGGGCCTCGACGAGCAACTGGGGCAGGTTGCGGCGGCTGTCGTGCATGGGCTTCCTCGCGGTGCGGTCCGGCGGGGGCGGGCCGCCCCCGCCGGTCAGGTTACCGACGGCGCCGGGGCCGCGGCGCCGTCGGCAGGGGTCAGCCCTGGGCAGCGGCGGGGGCGTCGAAGGAGATCCAGGTGTCCGGCGGCAGGTCCGGGCGATCCGGTACCGGCCTGCGTTCCTCGGTCCACGCGTCCCCGGCGATCTCGGTGGCGACGCGGCGCCAGAACGCGACCGCGGCGACGTTGCTCTCCTGGAAGGCGACGTCCCACGGCCCCGGGTGTCGCGCCACGACCTCTTGGACGGCGCGCAGCCCGATCCCCGCCCTGCGCGCCCCGCGGACCACGAAGAAGCTGTTCAGCACGCGCGTCGGAGCAGTCAGACCGCGGACGAACGCCAGGCCGACAGGGGACGTGCCGCCGGTCAGCAGGTAGGGCGCCCAGTCCGCCCGGGCGAAGGCGGCGTGGAGCCGGTCGCTGCGGAAGGTGCCGTCCGGGTGGGGCAGGGCGCCGTCGAACTCCGACATGTCGTGGCGGAACAGCAACCAGAGGCGCTCCATCACCGGTTGGTCGGCTGCGACGGCGAGGCGCGCGGTTACGTCGGTCATGGAGCTCCCTCGGGTGGTGTGCGGACATGGTGCCCGGTTCCTCGTCGGTGGTGTCATCGCCAGAAGAACATCCGCCCTGCCCCCGGCGGGCACGTGCAGTGCGCCCAGACCGTCTTGCCGGGAGCGGCCGGGGTACGGGGCCGCACGCCCCAGTCCTTCGCCAGCGCGGAGACCAGCACCAGCCCCCGCCCCGACTCCTCCTCGGGGCCCGGTGGCGCCGGTGCGACCGTCGGTGGCCGTACCTCGCCCCTGGTGTCCGACACCTCGATGAGGAGGGTGCCCGGCTGCGGCAGATCCAGGGCGAGTTCGAAGTCCCGCCCCGGTACGCGGCCGTGGAGCACCGCGTTCGCGGCCAGTTCCGCGAGGACAGCCGCCGCGTCCTGGGCGTACCTGCTGGTGTACGGCACACCCCAGCTGTCCCATTCGTGCAGCGCGAGCAATCGCGCCAGGCGCGCGCCGCGCGGGGTGGCGGAGAACCGCTGGACGAACATACGCTCGGTAGCGGGCGTGGGTACGGGAGTTGGTGAGCGACGCTGCTGCATGCGCGTCACGGTCGCGGCTCCGCCGCCCCTGGGCCAGGTCACCAACCCCTACGCTGCGCAAGCGTAGGGGTGCGGAGTGTGGACAGCGCAGCCGATGAGCCGTAACCCTGGGTGAGTGCAGGGAGGTGGCGCGAAATGACCGACGAAGAACCCGGCCCCCAGGGCTGCGGCAAGGAACCCGAACGCTCCGACAGCTTGCAGACGTTCGGCGCCGTTGTGAAGGCCTTCCGCGAGCGCGCGGGGTACACGCAGGAGGCGTGGGCCGAGGAGTCGGGCTACTCCTTGAGCACCTGCGCGGGGGTGGAACAGGGGCGCCGGTTCCCGCCGCCCGGATTCATCGACCGCGCGGAGGACAAGTTCGACGCCTTCGGCGCGCTGCGGAAGGCGTCCAAGTTCCTGTCGCGGGGCCACGGGCTGGCGGCCTGGTTCCGCCAGTGGGCCAAGATGGAGCTGACGGCACTCAGTTTGTACACGTACGAGTGCCGTGTGGTTCCGGGGCTGTTGCAGACGGAGGCGTACGCGCGGGCGGTGATGCGGGACGTGCCGCCGATGCCGACCGTGGAACAGATGGAAGAGCGGCTGGCGGCGCGACTGGACCGGCAGGAACTGCTGTACCGGGGACAGCCGGTGACGTTCAGCTTCATCATCGAGCAGGCGCTGCTCGAACGGCGCACCGGAGGTGAGGAGGTCGCGCGCGAGCTGCTGGACCACCTCATCGCCTGTGCGGAGCTGTCCAACGTGGAGCTCCAGATCATGCCGCTGGTCCAACCTGGGCACGCCGGTATTGACGGTCCGTTGCGATTGCTCGAAGGTCCTGAGCACCGATGGTTTGCCTATTCGGAGGGACAGGAGACGGGGCAGTTGATCTCCGATCCCTCGGCGCTCAGCCGACTGCACATGGTGTATGCAAAACTGCGCTCACAGGCTCTGACCCCGGCGGACTCCCGGAGCCTGCTGAAGCGAATGCGAGGAGCGTTATGAGCAATCCGGCCGAGCTCAACTGGTTCAAGAGCAGCTACAGCGGCTCCAAGGGCGACAGTTGCGTCGAGGTTGCTCTCGACTGGGTGAAGAGCAGCTACAGCGGCTCCCAGGGAGACGACTGCGTGGAGGTCGCCACCACCCCCGCCGCCGTCCATGTGCGCGACTCCAAGGACGTCACCGTCCCCGCCCTCACGGTCTCCCCGTCCGCGTGGACGGAGTTCCTCGCGGACACCGCACGCGGCTGAGCGTTCGGGCAGGTACCGGCACTGCGAGGCCCGCACCGCACGGTGCGGGCCTCGGTGCGTATGTCTTGACAGTCGCCGTGCGCCACTGCGTTACTGACCGCACCGAATGATCGGTCGGCGTGAAAGCGGGAGGTCAGACGTGGGGAGTGGCCCCGTGGAGGCGATGCTGGAGGCCGACAGGGCCTCGGCCGCGCTCGGGATCGAACTGGTCGACAAGGGTGCCGGGACGGCCACCTGCCGCATGACGGTGACGGGCGGGATGGTCAACGGCCACGGCACGGCGCACGGCGGTTACCTCTTCCTCCTCGCGGACACCGCGTTCGCCTGCGCGTGCAACAGCCACGGTCCGGTGACCGTCGCGGCCGGTGCCGACATCACGTTCGTGGCGCCCGCGTGGGAGGGCGACGTACTGCGGGCCGTCGCCCAGGAACGCACCCGCTACGGGCGCAGCGGCATCTATGACGTCACCGTCTCGCGCGAGGCGCCCGGCGCCGCCGACACCGCCGGTACCGCCCGCGTCGTCGCGGAGTTCCGGGGCCGCAGCCGTACGGCGACGCCCGTCAAACGGGGGGAGGCCCCCGCGTGACGGACCGTCTTCCCGATCCGGGCGAGCACCTGACCCGCACCGAGCTGGAGGCCCTCCAGCTCGAACGGCTCCAGGCGACACTGCGGCACGCGTACGAGGATGTCGAGCTGTACCGCAAGAAGTTCGACGCCGCAGGGGTCCGCCCCGAGGACTGCCGTTCGCTCGCCGATCTGGCGCAGTTCCCGTTCACCACGAAGGCGGACCTTCGCGAGTCGTACCCCTTCGGCATGTTCGGCGTGCCGATGGAGGACGTGCGGCGGCTGCACGCCTCCAGTGGCTCGACGGGGCGCCCGACGGTCGTCGGCTACACGCAGCGGGACCTCGACACGTGGGCGGACCTGGTGGCGCGGTGCATCCGCGCGGCGGGCGGGCGCCCGGGAGACAAGGTGCACGTCTCCTACGGGTACGGGCTGTTCACCGGAGGGCTGGGGGCGCACTACGGGGCCGAGCGCGCCGGATGCACGGTGATCCCCGCGTCCGGCGGGATGACGGCACGGCAGGTGCAGCTCATCCAGGACTTCCGCCCTGACATCATCATGGTGACGCCGACGTACATGCTCACGCTGCTGGACGAGTTCGAGCGCCAGGGCATCGACCCGCGTACGACGTCGCTGCGGGTGGGGATCTTCGGCGCGGAGCCGTGGACGGAGGCGATGCGCCGGGAGATCGAGGAGCGGTTCGCGCTGGACGCCGTGGACATCTACGGTCTGTCGGAGGTGATGGGTCCCGGCGTCGCCCAGGAGTGCGTCGAGACCAAGGACGGGCTGCACCTGTGGGAGGACCACGTCTACCCGGAGCTCGTCGACCCGCTGGGGGAGGAGCTGTGCGGCGGTGACGGCGAGCGCGGCGAACTGGTGCTGACGACGCTCACCAAGGAGGCGCTGCCCGTCATCCGGTACCGGACCAGGGACCTGACGCGGCTGCTGCCGGGCACGGCGTGGCCCGCCTTCCGCCGGATGGAGAAGGTCACAGGCCGCAGCGACGACATGATCATCCTGCGCGGTGTCAACGTCTTCCCCAGTCAGATCGAGGAGATCGTGCTCGGGCTGCCCGCCGTCGCCCCGCACTTCCAGCTCCACCTCAGCCGACAGGGCCGTATGGACCACCTCAGCGTGGTGGTGGAGGCGCGGACCGACGCGACGAGCGCCGAACGGCACGCGGCGCGGGACGCGTTGGTGCAGGGCATCAAGGACGGTATCGGGGTGACCGTGGACGTCCGCATCGTCGACCCCGAGACGATCGAGCGCTCCGTCGGCAAGTTCCGCCGCATCCGCGACCTGCGGACGGAGGGCTCCGGCGTCCCGGCGTAACCCGCGCGCGTCCGGGAAGCGTGTGCCGGAAAGCTCCGGTTTACTGCCTGTATGAGTGTGATGCCCGGCCACCCCCGCCCCCAGCGACGGCTTCCCTTCCCCACGCGTGCCCGTCGGCACCGCGCCCACGAGCGGGCCTTCCAGCAGGTGGAGGACGTCCTCACCCGGGACTCGGCCACCGGCGGCGTCCCGGCCGACAACGAGACGGGCGCGATCGGCTGGGGCACCTCGTGGCGGATGCAGGGCTACCTGCTGATGGCCGAGCGGACGGGAAACCCCGCCTACGCCACCCGACTGGCGCACCTCGTCGACCGGGTGCTGGACGCCCGCGACGACATCCGTGGCACCGCCGACCACAGCGGGCGCAGCGCCCCGGTGTGGTCCACGGCGGGCAAGTTCACCGCCGCCACCGCCCGCCTCCCCGACGAGTCCGGCGAGATCGCCCTGGAGGTGACCGTCTGCCCGCCGCGCGCCCTCGACGCACGGGTCACGGTGCTCCCCCAAGGGAGCGAGGGCCGCTTCTCCGTGACGGTGGAAGGCCCGGGGCGGACCCCGTTCACCGTCGAGGGCCTCAGCCTCGACCCCGCCGACCCGCGCCGCGCCGACCGGGTGCTCTACGCGGCGTACGAGCAGCGCAGTGCGGTCACCGGACGGCTCGTCGCTGCGGGGGAGCGGTCCGGCGGACAGTTGCGGACCGGGCTGCGCCCGGGGGCGGTTCCGCCGCGCCGGGTGCAGCCCGGCACCTACCCCGTCCGCCCCGCCCGGGTGGCCCTCGCGGCGCAGACCGGCATGATCACCTACCCGATCGCAGGTCTCGTCCGGCTGGCCCGCCAGGATCCCGCCTCCCGTGCCGTGCCGGACTCCGTGCGGGCCCGCCTCGACGCGTACCTGGACGCGGTGGTGCAGGCCGTGCGGGCCCACGACCACCAGTGGCTGACCGGGACCGACCGGCGGGGCTGCTACGGCTGGCCGGCGCAGGAGCCGGTCTCGTTCGCGGGCGCGGAGCTCCCCACCAACGAGTTCCTGGCGATGGGCCGCACCCTGGTGCACCTGGCCGCGCTCACCGGCGAGGAGGAACACGCCGAGCGCGCTGCCGCCATGGCGCACGCCCTGCGCGCCGACCTGACCCGCACGGAAGAGGCCGCCACGTGGCCGTACTGGCCCAGCTTCGGCCGGGTGCACAGCGGCTGGACGGCCACCGGCAGTCCCGAGTCGGACGGTTCGGCCTACCGCCCCGCCTACGCGCCCGTCACCGTGCCCGAGGACGTCACCCACGCCCTCATCGACCTGGACTTCCTGCACCTGTACCACGGCCAGCCGCCCGGACTGCTGCCGCCGGTCTTCGACGAACACGACCTGCGGTCCGTCGCGGCGACCTTCACCCGGCACGTGGTCGAGCACGGCACAGGACCCGACGGCCGAGAGCGCCCCCGGATGCGGCACGACGTCGGCGGCAGCGGCCGCCCCGGCACCGACCGGGAGCAGGCCCACGTCGCCGCGTGGCTGCCGATGCGCACCTGGGACCGGGACGTGGCGGACCTCGTGCACGCCATCCACCCACCCGTCCCGCCGCCCCCGACGATGGGCGTCGACGCCTACTGCGCGGCCCTGCTCGCCCGCTGGGCCTGAGACTCCAGCCGCCTGTCGGCGGGCCTCCTCGAAAGCCGGCGGGCGCTCACCGGCCGGACCCGGGCGGGACCGTGGCTCTCCCCGCGGGGCCCGGGATCAGGCCGCCGCGGGCTTGAGGACCGTCTTGACCATGCCGTCCTCCTTGCGCTGGAAGGTCCCGTACGCCTCCGCGGCCTTCTCCAGGGGGAGGGTGTGGGTGGCGAAGGTGTCGACACCCAGCGGGTCCTCGTCGGTGAGCAGCGGCATGATGTCGTCCACCCAGTGGTGCACATTGGCCTGGCCCATGCGCAACTGGATCTGCTTGTCGAACATCTTCAGCATCGGCAGCGGGTCCGCCGCACCCCCGTACACCCCGGACAGCGAGACCGTGCCGCCGCGGCGCACGACATCGAAGGCGGCGTGCAGAGCCGCGAGGCGGTCGACCCCGGCCCGCTGCATCAGCTTCTGGCCCAGACCCTCCGGCAGCAGCCCGACGGCCTGGTGCGCCGCCTTGGCGACCGGCGCGCCGTGCGCCTCCATGCCGACCGCGTCGATGGCCGCGTCCGTGCCGCGTCCGTGCGTCAGCTCCTGCACGGCGGCGCCGATGTCGTCGTGCTCGCGCAGGTCCAGCGTGTGCACGCCCCGCGCGCGGGCCCGCTCCAGCCGCTCGGGCACCAGGTCGACGCCGATGACCTGACCCGCGCCCCGGTGCAGCGCGATCCGGCAGGCCATGTCACCGATCGGGCCCAGGCCCAGCACGGTGACGCTGCCGCCCTGCGGGATGTCCGCGTAGGCGACGGCCTGCCAGGCGGTCGGCAGCACGTCCGACAGGTAGACGTAGCGCTCGTCCGGCGGCCCGTCCGGCACCTTGATGGGCAGATGGTTCCCGAACGGCACCCGCAGGAACTCCGCCTGGCCGCCCGGCACCTGCCCGTACAGCTTGCTGTAGCCGAACAGCGCGGCGCCGCTGCCGTACTCGCGCACCTGCGAGGTCTCGCACTGCGACTGGAGACCCTGCTCGCACATCCAGCAGGTGCCGCAGTTGACGTTGAAGGGCATCACGACCCGGTCACCCGGCGAGAGCGCCGCCACCTCCGGGCCGACCTCCTCGACCACGCCCATCGTCTCGTGTCCCAGCACGTCCCCCTGGTCGAGGAACGGGCCGAGGACCTCGTACAGGTGCAGGTCCGAGCCGCAGATCCCGGTGGTGGTCACCCGGACGAGGACGTCGTCGGGCTGCGAGATCTCCGGGTCGGGAACGTCCTCGACGCTGACGTTGCGCTTGCCTTGGTAGGTCAGGGCCCTCACGGAAGCCTCCTTGTGTCGTACGGGCTGCGCCGGGCGGTGGCCCGGGTGCGGGCCGCGCGCGGCCATGGTGCGGCCGGGGCGCGGTCGGTCAGCCCGTCTGCGTGCTGGTCTTGTTCTGGTTGAGGCGGCGTGCCGCGCGGTCGTTGAGCGCGCTGACCACGGACTGCCAGCGGGAGCGGCCGGACCTGTCGGACTGCTCCGGGCCGGGCATCACCCGGGCCACCAGCTCGTTGGTGCGGGTCACCAGCGTCGGGGCGATCCCGTACGCCTTGGCGCCGAGCTGGGCGGCCGGAGTGAGCACCACCCGGGTGCGGCGCTGCTCCACGGCGCGGACGATGCGTTCGGCGGCGCTCAGCGCGTCCATCGACACCCCCGGCAGGCCCGCGAGCGTGGCGAACCACGCGTACTCCTTGCCGGTGTCGCCCGACAGCTCCACCTGGTTGTGCGAGCCGGTGCGCATCAGACCCGGGTGGACCGCGGTGATGCTGACCCCGTGCTCCGACTGCTCGGCGCGCAGCCCCTCGGCGAGCGCGGCGATCGCCGACTTCGCACACGAGTACGGCAGCAGATGGGGGACCGGCAGCAGCCCGCCCACCGAGCCGATCAGCCCCAGCCGCCCGCCCGCCGGGCTCTCCCGCAGATGGGGCAGCGCCTCCATCGAGGTGTGCAGCGCCCCGAAGAACATCGTCTCCATCGCGCCGCGGAACGCCTCCGTGCCCGCCTTTTCCGCCGGTCCCACCTGGATGTTCCCGGCGTTGCCCAGCACCACGTCCAGGCCACCCTGCTGGGACGCGGTCCGCTCCACCAGCTCGTGCACGGCCTCCCGGTCGGTGACGTCGCACACCCGGCCGGTCACGCGGTTGTCCCGCGCTCTGCGGCGCAGCAGCTCCACCGCGTGGTCCAGCTCCTGCTGGTTGCGGGCCGCGACGGTGACATCGCAGCGGCGCTCCACGCACTGCCGGGCCAGCAGCAGGCCCAGCCCGCGGGAACCGCCTGTCACCAGCACCGACAGGTCCGTGAGTGCGTCCATCACCGGCCTCCTTCGCGGCGGCTTGCTCGCGCCTGGTACCCGTCCTCGGAACGGAGGCGTCGATACCCCGCGGTTCCCCGCATCCGCCGGGTCACACCCGCTGCCGCCCGCGGAGCCACGGGCCCTGCCGCGCGGGAGCCCCGGATGCACCCCCGCCGCCCGAAGGACGGTGGGTATGCGCGGAAGGCGGCGGAGGTACCCGTGGAAGGAGAGCGACCAAGGAGCAGCACATGCAGATCGGCTACAAGCTCGCCACCGAGCAGTACGGGCCCCAGGAACTGATCCGGCAGGCCGTCGCCGCCGAGGCCGCCGGCTTCGACTTCGTCGAGATGAGCGACCACTACCATCCCTGGCTCGACGAGCAGGGGCACTCCGCGTTCACCTGGAGCGTGCTGGGCGCCATCGCGGCCAAGACCGAGCGCATCGGGCTGGTCACCGGGGTGACCTGCCCGAGCATGCGCTACCACCCGGCCATCGTCGCCCAGGCCGCGGCCACCATGGCGCTGGTCTCCGAGGGCCGCTTCGTCCTCGGTGTCGGCTCCGGTGAACGGCTGAACGAGCACGTCACCGGCCGCGGCTGGCCCGCCGTCTCCGAACGGCACGCCATGTTCCGTGAGGCGCTGGAGATCATCCGGCTGCTGTGGCAGGGCGGCTACCGCTCCTACGAGGGCACCCACCTGCGGCTGGAGGACGCCCGGGTCTTCGACCTGCCGCCCGAGCAGCCCCTGATGGCCGTCGCCGCCAGCGGCCCCGCCTCCTGCCGGATCGCTGCCGAGCTGGGTGACGCCCTCTTCGCCACCGAGGAGAAGCCCGAGATCGTCCGTCACTACCGCGAGGCCGGCGGCACCGGCCCCGGCTACGCCGAGGTACCGGTGGCGTACGCCGGAAGCGAGAGCGAGGGGGCGCAGTCGGCGCTCACCTACTTCCGCTGGGCGCTCAGCGGCTGGAAGGTCATGAGCGAGCTGCCCAACCCGGTCAACTTCGAGGCCGCCACCGCGCAGGTGCGCGAGGAGGACATCCGCCAGCGCTTCGCCTGCGGCAACGACCCCGCGCGCTTCGAGGAGGTCGCCAAGCCCTTCACCGACGCCGGCTACGACCGCCTCGTCCTGATGAACGCGGGCCCCGACCCGCGCAGCTTCTTCGACTTCTGCGACGCGGAGCTGATCGGACGTCTCAAGCAGCTGACCCCGGCCCGCGGTTGAGCCCCGGGGCCGTACGCCGGTCGCGACGAAAACAGGTTGCGGCCGGACCGGCGACACGCTGAGCTGCTCCCCGTCCAGCCGACCACCGACGCCAGTCGGTCACCTGAACGAGGAGCCTCATGCCGCGCGCCGTGTCCCTGATCCGGTCCCGAGCCCTGTCCGACGTGGCGGAGTACGCCTACGCGGCCACGGCGCCCGCCGAGGCCCGCCTCGTCTTCCTCGCCGGCGCCTGCCCGCTGGACGCCGACGGAACGGTCACCCCCGTCGGCGACCACGCGGGGCAGGCCGCCCTGGCGGTGGAGAACCTGCGCACCGCGCTCGGCGAGGCGGGCGCCGGGCTCGCCGACCTGATCAGCACCCGGGTCCTGGTCGCCTCCGACCGGCAGGAGGACCTGGTCGCCGCCTGGGAGGTCTACCGGGACGCGATGGGCGACCACGACGTCCCCAGCACCCTGATGGGCGTCACCGTCCTCGGCTACACCGGCCAGCTCGTCGAGATCGAGGCGGTCGCAGCCGTACTGGAGGCCCCCGGGGACGCGGACCGCTAGCGGCCGCTGCCGGGCGCTCTCACCCCGGCAGCTGGAAGGGGACCGTCCTCCACGGGCTGCGCGGGTGGCGCGTCAGTACGTCGTGGGCTTCCAGCACGGAGGTGTACCAGTCGCCGAAGTGCTCGTCGTCGAAGTGCAGGCAGCGGCCCATCACGTACGCCGCCGAGAACTCGGCCCAGGACGTGTAGGTGGCGCGCACCCCCGCACTCACGCGCTGGAGGGCGTCGTACATCTCGGCGCGGGTCGCGTAGCGGGCTCCGCGCCCCCAGCGGGCCATCTTCGAGCCGCGCCCCAGATCCCAGGCGGCGATCGTCCGCACCGTCTCGTCAGGTCCGAGCAGACCGTCGGCGCGGAACCGCGCCTCGTACCGAAGGATCTTGCCGACCAGCTCGCGCATCTCGGTGACGAAGGAGGCGAACTCCGCCTCGTCCGGCGGCTGGACGGCACGCCGCAGGGTCGTCTCCACGCTCTGCCGCCACAGCCCGGCGTCCACCGGCCCGCGACCGCCCTGCTCCGTGCGCAGCGCGAGCCGGGCGCCCAGGACGAAGTCCCAATACCACGGGCTGACCTCGCACTTCAGCAGCGTCTGCTGCATCTCCAGCCAGTCCGCACGGCTGGAGACCCCCCAGAACTCCGTCAGCCGCTTGACTTCCTGGCTGTACCCGGCGCCGTGCCAGTCGAGGGTGTTCCAGGGGTCGCCGTTGTAGTAGCACAGGTGGGCGCCGCAGGCCAGGCCGTGCAGCAGCGGTCCCGTCCCGGGCGCCCCCGTGTACCGGGTGACGACGCGGTTGAGCAGGGCGTGCGGATCGAACAGTTCCTCGTGCAGGTCCGACCACACCTCCCGCTCCTCGTCGTCCACCTGGAACATCACCTGGCACGGTGTCGCCGCGTTGACGACCAGCACGTCGACCTCCGGCGGCACGATGTCCGCGAGGGTGCCCAGGGTGACGAACTCGTAGACGAGGTAGGGGTGCGGAGGGGGCAGCACCCCGTCCGTGTAGACCTGCGCGATGGTGCGCACGACACCGTCGGAGCCGGTGATCTCGCTGGTGAACAACTCGCGTTCGGCGGGATCGCGCGTGGTCTGCTCGATACGCATGGGGTGGTACACCCCGTGGTGTGCGAGCGCGCGCAGATAGGTGTAGCTCTCGTCGACCTCGGACAGCTTGTGGAGCCGCCGCTCCAGGTCGGCTGGGGCCTGCCAGGGGCCGTCGCCCTCGTGCTCGATGACCGGGAAGACGTCCTCGTGGTCGTCCTGCTCGCCTACCGTGTACACCCTCGCCCCGTTCCGGCCTCGCGACGTCCTACCGGGACCTCGCACGGACGCGCCGGAGTCCGCGCCGCCGCAAGCCGAGGCCCCTGCCATGATCGAGTCGATCACGCTACCGCCCGTTGCCTCCACCGCCGCACGAGGGGTCCCGCCGGACGAGGGACGCAGCCCGCAACGTGCCTCCCCGCCGGCTCGGACACACCTCCGTTGCGTACCCAGCACCTCCAACAGCGTCAGCTTCTCGGCCGCTTCGCCACCCGGAGCCGCCGTGTACACCACCAGCCGCGCCCCGCTGTCGGGCGAGGCCGGCACGTCGCAGTCGAGCGCGAGGGCCCGACCTCGGGATGGTCCACCGTCTGGGCCGCCCGGGTGTGCGCACCGACCGCGTGCGCCTCCCACAGCCGGGCGAACCGGCCACCCGCCGCGCGCAGTTGGGCGATCAGGCCGCTCAGCTGCGGATCGGCGGGGTGGTGGGCGGTCGCCGCCCGCAGCTCCGCGACGGCGGTCTCCTCGAAACGCTCCCGCTGCGCCGCGTCGAGACGGACACGCCCGGGCCGCCCCGTGAAGTGCGGCCACAGCACGTTGCGTTCCCGCCCACGCAGCGGTGCGGGGTCACCCAGCAACACGGCGAACCGCGGATTCCAGTCCAGCAGCGTCGACGCCGCGTCGAACACACCGACCGGCGTGCCGGCATCTGCTCCAACAGGCGGTGTACGCCCGGCGGGACGCGCGCCGGCACCGAACCGGCCCCCGGTACGGCGCGCCGCGCCAGCAGGAACCGGTGCCGCCGCTCGCCGTCCGAAAGACGCAACCCGCGCGCCGGCGCCGCCAGCACCTGCGCGGAGGGGGAGGCCGCCCGGCCCTGCTCCAGCCGTACGACGTAGCCGACCGACACACCTGCCAGGCGGGCCGGTTCCGCACGGCACAGCCCGGCCGCCCGGCGCGAGCGGCCGCGCCGCGCCTCCTTCGCCGACGGCCTCGACAGCGCCGGTACGGCGGTCCTCAGCGCGCCGGCTGCGGAGGCCGGGATACGCCCGGAGCGGGACCTCGCCGCCTCGCTGGACGCCGAACTCGCCCGCACGCGGGAGCTCGGCAGCGCGACGGGACCGGTCCTCCTCGTCGAGGGCCGCCGGGTGCTGCACGAGGCACCGACCGTGGAGGAGCTGCTGACGCTGCTGCGGGAGCGGTCCCGCGCCGACGGCTGACCTGCGCGGGGCGGGCGGGGCCGTGGCCCGGTGCGTCAGGCCTCCAGCCAGAAACCGGCGCGCCGCCGCCACAGGTCGAACAGCTTCCGGTCGCCGCGGATCTCGACGCTCAGCGCCGTCCGCCGGTAGAGGCACAGCAGGAGATCCGTCACCGGCGCGTGCACGGTCACGGCGGCCTCGTCGCGGGCGGGCACGCGCCGCCACCGCGGCCGGGTGCCGGTGAGGTCGACCCTCCAGCGGCCCGCCCCGTCCGCGTCGAGGTGCAGGGTACGGCCGGGCCCGAGCACGTCGGGTTCCTCGGAACGGGACGCGAACGCCTCGGGCACCGTCGAGAACTCCAGCCACTCCTCGACGGCGTCCACCGCCAGCTCCTCCTTGACCGTGAACCGTGTCCCGGTCGCCAGCGCCGCGTCCGCCCGGTGCACCACCGTCTCGTACAGCATCCGGCGCGCCCAGAAGCCGACGGTGTCCTGCCCGTCGGCCGGTGTCCACACCTTCCGGCCGGGCCCGGCCCGCCGCAGGGTGACGGCCAGTGTGCCGGCCCCGTCGGCCAGCCAGCCGTCCAGCACGGCTCCGTCCTCATGGGTGTACGCGGACACGTCGTCGACCAGGCCCCCCGCGAGAGGCCCGGTGGCCTCGGTGCGTACGACCTCCTCGGCCCACCGGTGGTCACCGCCGACGTGGCGCAGAAGCTGACCGAGGTTCCAGCCGGGGCAGGAGCGCACCGGGGCGGCCATGTCCGCGCCCGCGACGTGTGACCGCAACAGGTCGGTCTGGACGACGATCTCGGCGCAGTGCCGCTCGAAGGGCAACAGGGTCACGACCGGTTCCTCCGTTCTCCTCCGGGCTGCTTCCTCCGGACCTGGGCGGACGGGACTGCCGCCGAGTGGCTCGCGCCGGCTGCCGGAAGGGCAACACAGCCGAGAGGCACGGCCACCTGGCCGCGCCAGCTTACGGGGCGGCAGGCGTCACCCGCCGCCCCGTAACAGCCGCAATGCACCTGTGCGGCTTGGCCGTTCGAGAGCTGCTGGTGGCAAGGCTGGTGCGAGGGTCCGCCGGGGAGCGCGCACTGATCGCGGACGGGCGGTGCGTCGGCGCGCCGTTCGATCACGATGAACGCCGCCACCATCACGGACCCGGCGGCGAGCACGCCGAGCGTCGGCCCGAGTTCTTCGCCGCGGCGCTCCAGCCGGACGATGCCGTAGGCGAGCAGCAGCATCGCGGCGGCGGCGCTTGCCGGACCGGCCAGGTCGTAGCCGCGCGGGGTCGGGACGGGGCTCGGGCGGCAGCAGTCGGGGCGCCGCCAACAGGAGGGTTCCGGCCAGGAGCACGGGGCGAAGAACGCCCGGCGCCATCCGCCCCGGAGCCGCCACGGTCGCCGTGGCCGCGACCGTACCGAGCAACAGGCAACCGGGCCCACACCTTTTAACCGGGCCCAGAAGTACCGTTCGGGCGGTCGGTACAGGCGCAGGGGCGGCCCCTGGTTCAGGCCGGAGGTGTCGTGGGCGGCGGCGGAACCGATGCGGGGGTGCCCTCGGTCGGCGGCGCGGGCCGGGGCGGCGTCTGCGGCGGAGGCGGCACCGGCTTGCCGCTCGCCGCACCCTCGGGCGGCGGCGCCACGGGCCCGGCGTCGCCCTGGGGGCCGGTCGAGGTCGCGGGTGTGTGCCCGGCGCCGTCCGGCTCGGGGCGCGTCGCGGGACCCGTCGGCTCGGGGCGCGACGCCGGGGGCGCGCTCGGTTCGGGCGCCGTCGGCCCCGGGTTCGGCTGCGGACTCCGCTGAGAGCTTGGCTGCGGTGCCGCAGCCGCGCCGGAAACCGGCCCCGAGGCGGGCGGCGCCTCAGCAGCGGGGGCCGGAACGTGGGGCGTCGCCGGGTCGGTCGCCGATGGAGTCCGGTGCCGCTTGCCGCCGCTCCGTGCCGCGCCGCGCAGGGCGAGGGCAAGGGCCGCCAGCAGGGCGGTGACGATCAGTGCGGCCGCCCAGCCGGGCAGCACCAGGGCCAGCAGCAGACCGACCGCCACCACCAGCGCGCCGCCCGCGTACAGGGCGGCGGCCCCGGCACCCGCGTTGAGCTTCCAGGTGCGGGCGGAGAGGCGGGCGCGCACCTCGGCGCGGACCTCGTCCTCCACCGACCGCAACTGCTCCCGCACGAGGTGGGCCACCGGTTCGGTCAGGTCGGTCGCCGGGGTGGCGCCCGGCAGTTCGCCCTCTCTGGGAATGGTCGCCTTGTCACTCATCCGCACCGGGTACCCCGCCACGGGCGGTCATGCCCTCTGCCGCCTCATCGGGCCTGCCCGTCCACCGGGGCCGCCGGACGCCCCGGGGCGTCCGCGATGAGGGCCGACAGTGTTCACCGGCGTGCCTGCGGGGCCGTAAACGCCCCTGAGCTGAGCGGCGTTGACGTGGCAAGATGGGGACGCCACCAAGATGACCGCAGGGTGGCGCGAGGAAGCGGCACGAGGAGGGGAGCACGGTGAGCAGTATCAACAAGGGTCTCAGCAAGGTGGAGGTCACCCTCAAATGGGATCCCAGTCCCCTGGGGGAACCGGATCACGATCTCGATCTGGTCGCCGGTACCTACACCGCCGAAGACCCTTCCGGGGAGCCGGACTACCTCGTCCACTTCGACAGCCGGTCCCCGGACGGCACCATCATTCTGAACCGGGACAGCAAGGACGGTCAGGGCTTCGGCTCGGACGAGGTGATGACCCTCGAACTCGACCGGCTGGCCGAGAACTACACCCGCGTCGTGATCGGCGTGGCCATCCAGCAGAACGAGGGCCACAAGACGTTCGGGCAGATCGAGAACACCGCAGTCCACATCCGCGAGGGATACGAGGAGCTGTCCGAGAGCGATCTGAGCGGCGTCTCCACCGCCACGGCGGCGACGGTCGCGGAGTTCGTCCGCGGCGAGTCGGGGGAGTGGTACCACAAGGTGCTGCTGCGCGGCTACGAGGGCACGCCCGAGGAGTTCACCGCACGGATGGGCGCCGCGGGAGCGGGCACGGCCTGACGAGGCAGGCGCATGCGTACGCGTCCTGGCCGTGGACGCGGGGGCGGGCGGTACCGGATGGCGCATCCGGTACCGCCCGCCCCCGTTGTCGTGCCGGTGACCGCGCAGGTCACAGCTCCTTGATGCGGACGTTGCGGTAGGAGATCACGTCGGTCGTGCTGTGGACCTGGAGGCCCACGTACCCCGAGGCGTAACGGCGCCCGTCGGTGCCCGGGTCGTCGTCGCGCGGCGGGTTGAAGAGCTGACCCCGCGCGTTCTCGAACTCGTTGATCAGCGTGCCGTTGCGGTAGAGCTGGTAGTGCTGGCCGATCACCCTGATCTCGTAGTCGTTCCAGGTGCCTTTGGGCGTGACCCCGGCGCCGGCGAGCCCGACCCGGTCGAAGCCGTAGACGGACCCGGTCTTGTACATGTCCCCGTCGGGCCGGTCGAGGATCTGCATCTCGTGGCCGTACTTGATGGCCACCCACTCGGGGCGGGACTCCTCCGGATGGTCGTGGACGTCGGGGAAGCGGACGAACACGCCGCCGTTGGCGCGGCCGTCACCGGGCGCGTCGTCGCGGAACTGGAGCTTGAGCGAGAAGTCCCCGTACCGGCGCTCCGGGTACCACAGCATGCCCATGCCCTCGACGGTGGCGTCGCTGGTCATGGAGCCGTCCTCGTTCAGCCCGAACTTCCCGCCGCCCACCTGCTCCCAGGCGGCGAACGACTCCTTGCTGCCGTCGAACAGGTCGCGGTACCCGGTGTTCTGGCCCGGCGTGCCGATGCCGGAGCGCTTGGCGGCCTGGTTGATCAGCTTCCGCTCGCGCGGCACCAGGACGCCGTCGTCGACCAGTTCGTCGGTGACGCCGTGCACGTGCTTGAGGAAGAGGGCCTGGGAGCTCCACTCCTTCTCGTCCTCGATCAGTTCACCGACCGTGCAGCGGCGCTGCGTCATCCGGTTCGGCACCCCGGTGTCGATGGTGCCGACGAACACCGTCTCCCGCTCGTCGTACTCGGGACAGTCCGGCGACGGAACGCCGCCGCCCGCCACGACGCGGAAGGACAGGGTGCCCGGCTCGGCGGTGTTGCCCGCCTTGTCGGTCGCCCGGTAGGCCAGCGAGTGGTGTCCGACCCGGTCGACGACCAGCGGCTCGCTGTAGGCCAGGTACGGGCCGCCGTCCAGGGCGTACTCGACCTTGTCCACACCGGACTTGTCGTCGGTCGCCGTCAGCGTCACCGTCGCCTTGCCGAGGAAGTTGCCGTCCGAGTTCTTCTTGCCCTCGGCCTTGCCCTCGGTCGTCGGCGGGGTGGTGTCCACGTCCGGCGGCTCGACCACGGTGAAGCTCGCCGTCTTCTCCGCCGCCGCGTTGCCCGCCTTGTCCTTGGCCCGGTAGGCGACGGTGTGCTCGCCCACATCCGTGACCGTCAGCGGCGCGGTGTAGGGCTGGAACTCGCCGCCGTCCAGCGCGTACTCGATGGTGTCCACGCCCGAGCCGGCGTCCGAGGCGGTCACCGTGACCGTCGCGGTGCCCTGGTAGTTGCCGTCGGCGTCCGTGTCGCCCTCGACCGTGGCCGAGGTCTCGGGCGGCGTGGTGTCCTCACCGGGATCGCCGCCGGTCACCACGAGGGTGCCCTGCATCTGTGTGTGCCCCGGAATGGTGCAGTGGTATTTGTAGGTGCCCGGGGTGAGGGTGACTTCCTGGGTGTGCTTGCCGCCCTCCGCGTCGGCCGGCGAGGCCAGGATGTTGAGGTCGACGTCCTGGTTGTACTCGGGGTCGGACGTGGCGAAGGTGAGCGTGTGCGACATGCCGGAGGTGTTGCCGGTCGCCTCGCTGTTCTCGAAGACGATCGTCGCCTGGCCCGCCACGGCTGTCGCCGGGGCGGAGGCGTACTTGGTCATGTCGTCGTCCGCCGTCCAGGTCAGCACCTGGTCGGCGGCCTCGGGCGCGTCGTCCCGGGCCGCCGCCGCCGGCTCGTCCGGCGCCTGGCCGCGGCCCCACGCCGTCGCCGAGGTCAGCCCGAGCACCATCAGCAGCGCCGCCAGCACGGCGGTCAGCAGCCTGGCCCGTTCCCGTCTGCCCCGTCGTCCCGTGCCACGGGACGTACTCAGCGGCCCGCTCATCGGCCCGCCCCCTTCCGCAGCGCCGGTTCGGCCATGTCCCCGGGCGCCGGGGTCGGCTCGCCGCCCTTGTAGGTGACCCGCCACAGCGCCGACTTGTCGTCGGAGGTGAAGAAGCCGCGCCCGTAGTCGAGGACGTAGAGCGCCCCGTCGGGACCGAACTTCCAGTCCATGAGGTTGCGGATGCCGCCCTCGCCGACCGGGACGATGCCATCCAGGCTCTCCGCGTGGATCGGCAGCGCCCCGACCTCGCCCTTCTCGGGCATCAGCAGTGCATGGCGCGGCTGGTCCCCGTCGTACAGGTCGCCCACGAACCACTTGCCGTCCCAGTACGAGGGCCACTTGACGGCCGAGTCGCTCCCGGCGTCGTAGCGGTAGAGCGGGCCGTCCATCGCGGCCTGCCCGCCGCCCTTGAGCCAGTCCAGCTTCAGTTGCTGCTCGTCGAGCTTGTAGCTGGGCACGCCGTTCTCGTCCCGCGGATAGTCCGGCGCCCCGCCCTGGGGCGAGTACCAGATGTTGTTCGGCTTCGCAGGCGGAATGTCGACGAGGCCGTCGTTGTTCGGTGACTCGTTCTTGAGGTGGTCGCAGTCGTACCAGTCCAGCGGCTTGCTCGGATCGGGCAGGTTGCGGTCCCGGTAGGGCTGCTTGTTGCCCATGCAGTACGGCCAGCCCTGGTTGCCCGCCTCGGTGATCTTGGCGAACGTGTCGTACTTCGCCGGGCCCCAGGTCTCGCTCGGCTCCGTCGCGTCCGGGCCGACCCAGCCCGCGTACAGCGTGTCGGTCTTCTTGTCGATCGAGATCCGAGCAGGATTGCGCACCCCCATCACATAGATCTCGCCCCGCGTCTTGCCGCCGCCCTCGTCCGGCTCCTCGCCGGTGAACAGGTTGCCCTCCGGCAGCGTGTAGGTGCCGTCGTCCTCGGGGTGGATGCGCAGGATCTTGCCGTTGAGGTTGTTGGTGTTGCCGGCCGTGCGGCGCGCGTCCGAGAAGGAGACACCCTTGAAGTCCGGCTCCGGGTTGTTGCCCGAGTACCCGTCGCTGAACTGGGAGGAGTTGTTGTCACCGGTGGCGATGTAGAGGTTGTTCTTGGAGTCCCAGGCCATGCCGCCGCCCGCGTGGCAGCAGCTGTGGATCTGCACCGGCCACTTGAGCAGGACCTTCTCCGAGTCCAGGGCCAGCTTGTCGGTCTCCTTGTCCAGCGTGAAGCGGGAGACGCGGCGCTCGGCCATGTGCGTGTCGCGGTTGATCCGGTCGTGCGGCGTGTAGTGCAGGTAGACCCAGCCGTTCTGCTCGAACTTCGGGTCCAGCTCGATGCCGAGCAGACCCTCCTCGTTCTTGACCAGCTCGTCGCCGCCGCCCTTGTTGCCGAAGACGGTCAGCTCACCCGCGAGGCTGGTCTTCTTCGTCTTCGGATCCCAGATGTGGACCGTGGCGGTGCCCTTGCCGACGTCCGGGTCGTTCCAGTCGGTGACCACCGGCTGGGACGCGTCCTCGCCGCCCCGGCCGATGTAGAAGACCCGCCCGTCCTCCGCGGTGACCAGTCCGTGCGGCTCACCGATCTGGTCGTGCTCGCCGGGCTGGTTGGGTTCGGTCACCCGGGTCGCCTCGTAGTTGGCGGAGATCGCCGCCTGGCAGTCGGCGCGGGCCAGGCGCGTCGTCCACATCAGGGCGCCGCGCAAATGGCTGCGGAAGTCGGTCTCCTGGAAACTGGCGGCGGTGCCGCCCATGGCGGTGTAGAAGGACCGCCCGCCGTCGTAGTCACGGCACCAGGAGACGGGGTGGTCCCAACTTCCGGCGTCCTGGCCCGGGGCGTAGCTGTTCGCACGGACGCGGGCGACCGTGTGGACCTTGCCGGAGGGGTTCTCCTTCCAGTTGAGCCACTTGTCCAGCCGTTTCCACTCGACAGGCAGGTCCTTGGTCGCCGGGTTCTGCCGGTCGCCGACCTCGACAACGGCCTGCTGCGCCTTCGCGGGGCCGTGCTCGGCGGGACGGGCACCGATCAGGCCGGTGAACCAGTCGGAGTACGGCTCGGCACGGGCCGCGTCGTGGACGCCGAGGAAGCCGCCGCCCGCCTCCATGAAGCTCTCCAGACCGGCCTCCTGCTCCGGGTCGAGCACGTCGCCGTCGCCGGTCAAAAAGACGACCGCGTTGAAGCGGCCCAGCTTCTTGGCCTGGGTGAAGACCGCCGGGTCGTCGGTCGCGGTGACCGTGAAGTGCTCCTGCTCCGCGCCCTGTTGACCGATCTTCTCGATGGCCTCGATCGCCGCGTCGACGGTGGGCGACTCCTCACCCGTGGCGCCGTGGAAGAGCAGCACGCGCACGTCCTCGCCGCCCGGCGGGCTGGGCAGCGCCAGCTTCTGGGCCGGCGTGTCCGGCGGTGGTCCGGCGAGCGCCGGGCTGCCCAGCAGTCCGGCCGCCAGCGCCCCGGTCAGCAGCGCCGCCAGCCTTCTGCGCCGGGGTCTCGCCCGTTTTGCACGCGGTTGGTGCCGCATGAGTGATCCACCCCTCTTCTGTCAGAGAAACGTGGCAGAAGCTAGACCCCTTTCGGCGGTTCGCCAAGAGCTATGACCACAACTCGACGAACTTTGTCCCCGGTGTGGATAAACTCCCGCGGCGGCGCTACGGTCCCAGACTGATCCGTCAACTCGCTCCACTCAGTGCTCCATTGGCCTCACGCCCGGGGAGAACGAGAACGATGACCGGTACTCCGCACGTCCCCTCCCGCCGCACCTTCAGCAGACGCCTGCTCGCGGGCGGTGCCGCCGCGGCTGTCGGCTCCAGCGCGCTGACGGCCACCACCGCCGGGTCCGCACAGGCGGCCCCCGCCGCCGCCTCCGGCCAGGTGCGCAGGGCGGGCAAGGGCGGTCAGACCCGCAAGATCACGATGTACGCGGAGAAGCTCGCCGACGGGCAGATGGGCTACGGCCTGGAGAAGGGCAAGGCCACCGTCCCCGGCCCGCTCATCGAACTGGTCGAGGGCGACACCCTGCACATCGAGTTCGAGAACACCATGGACGTCGCCGCCAGTCTCCACCCGCACGGCGTCGACTACGACATCGCCAACGACGGCACCAAGATGAACAACAGCCACGTCGAACCGGGCGGCAAGCGGACCTACACCTGGCGGACCCACGCGCCCGGCCGCCGCAAGGACGGCACCTGGCGGCCCGGCAGCGCCGGCTACTGGCACTACCACGACCATGTCGTGGGCACCGAGCACGGTACCGGCGGTATCCGCGCCGGCCTCTACGGGCCGGTGATCGTCCGCCGCGAGGGCGACATCCTCCCCGACCCCGACCGGCAGTTCACCGTCGTCTTCAACGACATGACCACCAACAACCTGGAGAAAGGCCCCGACTTCGAGGCCACGGTGGGGGACCGCGTCGAGATCATCATGATCACGCACGGCGAGTACTACCACACCTTCCACATGCACGCGCACCGCTGGGCCGACAACCGCACGGGCCTGCTGGAAGGCCCCGACGACAACAGCCCGGTCATCGACAACAAGGTCGTCGGCCCCGGCGACTCCTTCGGCTTCCAGGTCCTGGCCGGTGAGGGGGTCGGGGCGGGCGCCTGGATGTACCACTGCCACGTCCAGAGCCACTCCGACATGGGCATGGCGGGGATGCTGCTGGTCGCCAAGGCCGACGGCACGGTGCCCGGTCACGAGGGGCACTGAGCAGCCACGACAGCACCGCGCGGAAGCGTGTTAAGCTGGCGTCGTTGCGGTTTTGGTACCCATGAACGTAGGCGCGCCTGAGCTCAGTGGCTCGGGCGCGTTCTTGTTTTCCGGAGTTTCTCTGGAGGGGGTCATTGCGGCGACGCGGAGCGCACGAGGTGTGCGGCTCCCAGCCACCTCTGGAGGAGACAAAAATGGCATCCGGCACTGTGAAGTGGTTCAACTCGGAAAAGGGCTTCGGCTTCATCGAGCAGGACGGCGGCGGCGCCGACGTCTTCGCCCACTACTCGAACATCGCGGCCACGGGTTTCCGTGAGCTCCACGAGGGCCAGAAGGTCAACTTCGACGTCACGCAGGGCCAGAAGGGCCCCCAGGCGGAGAACATCACCCCCGCCTGATGCGCGCGTAGCGCAGTAGGACCGCCGGGGCCCGCACCGTCGAGGTGCGGGCCCCGGCGGCATGTGGTCACCGTGCCGTTCCGCTCCTCCCGTCACGCCGCCCGGCTCCTCCTCGTCACGGCAGCATCCAGGCCAGCACGTTCGACTGGAGCAGCACCAGCAGGCAGATGGCGAGCAGCAGCAACAGGCTCCAGGCCACGGCCTTGCGGAAGAGCACGGCCTCCTTGCCGAGCAGGCCCACCGCCGTCGCCGCGATCGTGAGGTTCTGCGGGCTGACCATCTTGCCGACCACGCCGCCGGAGGTGTTGGCGGCGACCAGCAGCGTCGGGTCCAGGCCCGCCCGGCCCGCGGCGGTCTTCTGCAGCGTGGCGAACAGGGCGTTGGCCGAGGTGTCCGAACCGGTCACGGCCGTGCCCAGCCACCCGAGGATGGGGGAGAGGAAGGCGAAGGCCGCCCCCGTGCCCGCGATCCAGGTGCCGATGGTGATCGTCTGGGCCGACAGATTCATCACGTACGCGAGTGCCAGCACCGAGCCGACCGTCAACAGCGCCCAGCGCAGCGTCAGCACCGTGCGCCCGAACTCGCGCACCGCGTCCCGCATCCGCACCCGGTGGACGAGGGCCACCACCAGGCCGCACAGCACGAGCAGCGAGCCGGGGGAGGAGAGCCACGGGAACACGTAGACCGTGGTGGAGGAGCGCTCGCCGGTCGCGGTGAGCACCTTGCCGTCGAGCCACGGCCACCGCACGGAGACATCGGTGTCCGCCAGGAAGTCCGTGACCGGGTCCCAGAGCTTGGCGACGGAGAAGACCGCGATGACCACCAGATAGGGCAGGAAGGCCATCAGCACCCGCCCCCCGGCCAGCCGCCCCCCGCGATCCGCCGCCGCGCCTGCGCCCGCGGCACCGGCCGTCTCCGGGCCCGGCCCTGTTCCCGCCGCGTCCGTCCCGGGGCCCCCGTCCGTTGTGGGCCCCGCGTCCGTTCCGGAGCCCGCACCTGCCTCGGGGTCCGCGCTCGCCCCGGATGCCGTGCCCTTTCCGGGCCCTGCGCCTGCCTCGGGGCGCGTGTCCGTACGGGGTCCCGTGCCTGCTTCGGGGTGGGCGTCTGTTCCGGATGCCGCGTCTGCTTCGGGGTGCGCGCCCGTCCCGGGTGGTGTGGCCGCTCCGGGCCCTGCGCCTGCTTCGGGGCGCGCGCTCGTCCCGGGTTCCGCGTCCGTCTCGAAATCCGCGCCCCTCTGGGGGGCCGTGGCCGTTCCGGACGGGGGCGGAGGGGGTTCTTCCGCCGGGCCGGACACCGCCGCAGCGGTCGCGCCGCCGGCCTCGGCCTCCGGGCCGGGTGCGATCCCCGCCGAGCGGGTACCGTCGGCCGACGCCTCCAGGCGCTCGCGGGCGGCCGCGCGCCGCAGGTCCTCCCGTACGCGCTCACCGCCACTCGGCTGCCACACCCGCAGGAAGGCGACGACGGCGGCCAGCGCGACCAGGGAGGCGATGATGTCGGTGAGCTCGACCGAGACGAAGTTCGCACTCACGAACTGGGCCACGGCGAAGGTGCCGCCGCACACCAGCGCGGCCGGCCACGTCTGCCGCATGCCGCGTACCCCGTCCACGAGCGCCACCAGCAGCAGCGGGACGAACAGCGCCAGCAGCGGGGTCTGCCGCCCCGCGTACGCGCCGATGTCCGCGTAGTCGATCCCCGTGAGGCTGCCCGCCGTGATGACGGGCGTGGCGATCGCTCCGAAGGCCACCGGTGCGGTGTTGGCGACCAGCACCGTGACCGCGGCCCGTACCGGGGAGAAACCCAGCGTCATCAGCATCACTCCGGTGATCGCCACCGGGGCGCCGAATCCGGCCAGCGCCTCCAGCAGCGCGCCGAAGCAGAAGGCGATGATCAGCGCCTGTACCCGCGGGTCGTCGCTGACCAGGTTGAACGCCCGGCGCAGGTCGTCGAAGCGCCCGCTGACCACGGTGAGCTGGTACACCCACAGCGCCGCCAGCACGATCCACATGATCGGGAACAGCCCGAAGGCGGCCCCCTCGGTTCCGGACAGCAGCGCCAGGTGCACCGGCATGCCGTACGCCGCCACCGCCACCACGACGGAGACCCCCAGCGCGGCGAGCCCCGCCCAGTGGGCCTTCAGTCGCAGCCCGCCCAGCAGCACGAACAAGGTCAGCAACGGTAGTGCGGCCACCAGTGCGGACAGCGCGAGGCTGTCGGCCACGGGGGACAGGTCGGGCCGGTACATGGACACCCCTCACCCTCGGACAGCGCTCGTCACGGGGGCGGCGGCTCGCACCCCGGTTCGAACTGATCGTTTTGCAAGGTTGGTTCCGGACGGGCTCGCTGTCCAGGGGTCCGGCATGATGAGCTCATGTCCCGCCGCAAGGGCGCCCCGAAGGGCCGCCGTTCCGCCACCGCTCGTCCCGCCACCGCCCGTTCCGCCGCCCCTGGCCCCGCGGACCCGTGCCCCTGCGGACTCGCGCCCTACGGCCGTTGCTGCGGGCGGTTCCACAGCGGGGCGGCGGCGCCCGATACCCCGCAGGAGCTGATGCGCTCCCGGTACGCCGCCTTTGCCGTGGGCGACGCCGAGTACCTGCTGCGCACCTGGCACCCCGACACCCGGCCCGAGCGGCTCGACCTGGCCGGCGGCCCCCGGTGGACGGGGCTGGACATCCTCGCCTCCTCGGGAGGGAGCGCCTTCCACCGCGAGGGCACCGTCACCTTCCGCGCCCACTGGGTCGGAGCCGACGGTGAGCGCGGTACGCAGGAGGAGTGCAGCCGTTTCGTGCGGGCGGACGGCGGGTGGACCTACCTCGACGGCACCGTGGCCTGACGCCGCGTCAGTCCACCACGGCGGGGGCGGCTTACTCAGGTGCTGCATACACCTGATCCCCGCCGACTCCGTCGTCTTCGCCACCGGGCAGGAGAGCGAGCGCTGCTGCCCGCGCTACGGGCCGCGGGCATCCCGCACGAGACCGTCGGCGGTGCCCGCGACGCCGACGGGATCAACGCGGTCCGTGCCACCGCCGAGGCATTGCGGGCCGCCCACCGGCTGGGTACCTGACCTGTGGCGGCCCCCGCCGCTCCCCGCCTGCCGATCCCACGAAAGCCACCGACCGAAAGCAGCACCGTGCCCCATAGTCCCGACAGTCCCGACAGCCCCGATACAGCCGTCGTCGTCACCGGCATCGGCGCCCTCACCCCCGTCGGCAGCGACAAGGAGACCAGCTGGCAGGCGCTGCTGGCCGGCAGGTCCGGCGTGGCCGAGATCTCCCGCTTGGACGCGCGTGACCTCCCCACCCGCATCGCCGCGGAGGTCAAGAACTTCGTCCCCGAGGACCACTTCGACCGCAAGCGCCTGCGCCGCTCGGAGCGGTTCTCGCAGTACGCGGTGGTCGCGGCGCGGGAGGCCGTCCGCGGCGCCGGGCTGACGACGGACGGCGACCCCGAGGCCCGCCTCGGCGTGCAGATCAACAACGCGGTGGCCGGCTTCCCCGGCATCGAGGCGGCCACCGACCAGCGGCACCAGGATCCGCGCAAGGTCAGCCCCTACTTCGTCTCCTCCGTCATCCCGAACATGCCCGCCTGCGAGGTCGCCATCGACCTGGCCACGCACGGGCCGGTCAACGCCTCCGCCCTCGCCTGCGCCAGCGGCATCCACGCCCTGCTGGAGGCGCGCCGCACCGTCCTGGCGGGGGAGGCCGACGTCGTGGTGGCCGGCGGCACGGACTCGGCCATCACCCCCGTGATGTTCACCGGGCTGAGCACCATGGGCGCGCTCTCCACCCGCAACGACGCACCCGAGCGGGCCGGCCGCCCGTTCGACGCGGAGCGCGACGGCTTCGTCTTCGGCGAGGGCGCCGTCGTCTTCGTCGTCGAGTCCGCCGCCCACGCGGCGGCCCGCGGGGCGCGCCCGTACACGGAGATCAGCGGGGGCGCGCTCACCTCGGACGCCTTCCACGTGAGCGCCCCGCACCCCTCGGGGCGGGCATACCGAGACGGCGATGCGGCGGGCACTGGCCGCGGCGCACACCGCGCCCGAGGACGTCGACTACCTCTGCGCGCACGGCACGGCCACCCGGACCAACGACCGGCTGGAGGTCCAGGCGGTGCGCGCGGTCTTCGGTGCGGCGGCCGACCGGCTGCTGGTCAGCTCGCCCAAGTCGATGGTCGGCCACATGATCGGCGCGGCGGGCGCCCTCCCGGCGATGGTCGCGGCGCTCGCCATGCGGGACGGCGCGGTGCCGCCGACGATCAACCTGGACACCCCCGACCCCGAGTGCGACCTGGGCCACGTCCCGCACACCGCCCGCACGGCGGACGTGAACACCGCCGTGGTCGACGCCTTCGGCTTCGGCGGCCAGAACGTGGTGGCCGTACTGCGTAAGCCCCGGGACTGAACCGGCCTGCGGGCACCCGCCGTGCCGCGGGCCGGGTCCCCGGGCACGGGCGCGCCTACTCGGGCGAGTCCTGAAGGACGCGGAACTCCAGGCCCGCGCGGATCAGCCGCTCCGTCAGCGCCTCGCCCATCGCCACCGACGTCGTGACCTGACCCGCGGTGGGCGGCAGCTCGTCATGGGCCAGGGACAGGGCTGCCTCGCCGAGCATCTTGGCCGTCTCGTCGTAGCCGGGGTCACCGCCCGCGACCTCCGTGACGACCCGGCGCCCGCCGCCCCGGCCCACGAACCGCACCGTGAACCAGCTCCGCGCCCGCCGCGTCTCGTCCGGGCCCTGCCCGGAAGCGAGCCGGGAGGAGAGGAACCGGCGCAGCGCCGGAAGCTGCGCGGCGGCGAAGAGACCGCCGATCCCCGCGATGCCGCCCGCCACCGTCGGCAGCCGCTTGACGGCCGCGGAGTGGCTGTAGCTGAAGGCGGGCCCGTACCGCTCCAGCGCCGCGGCGGAACGCCCCACGACCTGCGGGTCGAGTGTGGGCAGCGGTACCGCCCACACGCCCAGCTCCGCGTCGTGCCGCACCCGGCCCATGGGGGTGCGGACCGTGCGGTCCGCCGGGCGCGGGTCGGCGGCGCGGCGCGCCTTGGCCACCTTGGTCATGCGGTCCGCGCGGGCGAACGCCAGCAGGGTGCTCTCGAACGTGCCGCCGGAGACGAGGGCGTTGGACCGCACGAACGCTCGCACGGTGAGCGGCACGCCCTCGGGCAGGTGGTCCACCGTGAAGCGGGTCCCCAGGTCGGCCGGGACGCAGTCGAAGCCGCAGCCGTGCACCAGGCGCGCCCCGGTCTCCTTGGCGCGGGAGTGGTGGCGCAGGTACATCAGGTCCACGAACTCCGGCTCGCCGGAAAGGTCGGCGTAGTCGGTGCCGGCCTCGGCGCAGGCGGCCACCAGGCGGGAGCCGTAGCGGATGTAGGGGCCGACCGTGCTGGCCACCACCCGGGTGCGGGCGGCCAGGTCGGCGAGGGCCGCGCCGTCGGAGGCGTCGGCTGTTACCAGCGGCACCTCCGCCACGCCGGGATGGTCGGCGGCCAGCCTCTCCCGCAGGGTCGCGAGCTTGGCGTGGCTGCGTCCCGCCAGCGCCCACCGGCACTGCGTCGGCGCGTGCGTGGCCAGGTGGCGGGCGGTCAGCTCGCCCACGAACCCCGTCGCCCCGTACAGGACCAGATCGAACTCCCGCTCCTTGCGCTCACCCGTCGCCGCACTCATTGCCATCCCCTCGAAGACCGACTGCAGTTACCGGCTGGTACTGGCCAGGGTCTCATTTCAGCAGACGGGACAGCCGCCGGTCGGCGAGGGGCTTGCCTCCGCTCTGGCAGGTGGGGCAGTACTCCAGGGTCGAGTCCCGGAACGAGACCGAGCGGACGGTGTCCCCGCACACCGGGCACGCCTCTCCCGCCCGGCCGTGCACCCGCAGCCCCAATCGCTTGCCCGCCTTCAGCTCGGCGGCCGACAGCCCGCGGGCCCGCCCGACCGCCGCACCGAGGGTGGCGTGGAGCGCCTCGTGCAACGTGGTGACCTCCTCCTCGGACAGGTCGGCGGCCAGCTTGAACGGGGACATCCTGGCCGCGTGCAGGATCTCGTCCGAGTAGGCGTTGCCGATGCCGGAGATCACCGACTGGTCCCGCAGCAGGCCCTTGAGCTGCTGGCGCCGGCCGCCCAGCAGGGCCGCCAGCGCCTCGCGGTCGAAACCGGGGGCGAGGGGATCCGGGCCCAGCCGGGCGATCCCGGGCACCTCCTGCGGATCCCGCACCACGTACACGGCGAGGCGCTTCTGGGTGCCCGCCTCGGTGAGGTCGAACCCCTCACCCGAACCGGCCTGACCAAGGGCGTCGGCCAGTTCCAGCCGGAGCGCGAGCGGCCCCTTCCCCGGGCGGGGCGGCGCGGCGGGCAGCGACTCCTGCCACCGCAGCCAGCCCGCCCGTGCGAGGTGGACGACCAGATGGAGACCGTCCGCTCCCGCGCCGTCGTCGACCACCATGTCCAGGAACTTCCCCCACCGCCGCACCCCCGTGAAGGCGTGGCCCTCCAGCGCGTCCACAGGCGGGTCGTACGTCTTGAGCACGCTGATCGCGACCGGCAGCACACGGTGGACGGTGCGGCCGGTCAGCCGCTCGTCCAGGAAGCCCGTGAGCGCCTCGACTTCGGGGAGCTCCGGCATGGTCCCTCCTCCTGCCAAGCGGTGGAGGGGACGCCTCGGGGAGCGGCGTCCTCCACCGGAGCGGTCAGGCCAGCCTGGCCTCGTGCGTGATGGTCGTGCCCCCGAGAGCCTGGCTGACCGGGCAGTTGCGGGCTGCGTCCGCGGCGGCCGAGGCGAACGCCGCCTGGTCGATGCCCGGAACCTCGCCCTCGACGGTCAGATGGATACCCGTGATGCCGGTGCCCGGCTGGAAGTCCACGGCCGCCTTGGTGGTCAGCTTGGTGGGCGGGGTGCCGGCCCCGGTCAGGCCGTTGGAGAGGGCCATCGAGAAGCAGCTCGAATGGGCGGCCGCGATCAGCTCCTCGGGGCTGGTCCGGCCCCCGGGCTCCTCGGCGCGCGCCGCCCAGGAGACCGGGTACTCGCCGATGCCCGAGGAGTCGAAGGTGACGGCCCCCGCCCCCTCTGTGAGAGCGCCGTTCCAGACGGTGTGGGCGGTGCGTGTGGTGGCCATGGTGCTCCTTCTGGCGAATCGTCGTCGGCCCCGGATGACCTCCGTGTCACCGGGGAGGGCGGCCGGGCGGCCGGGAGCGCCGCGGCACGGCTGCCCCGCGTCCCCGTCGCAGTACCCGATCCTGCGCCTTTGCCACGTCCCGCGCACCTCCCGACGCGCCGGAACCCTCCGCTGTGCCTGTGCCTGTGCCTGTGCCTGTGCCGGTGCCGGTGCCGGTGGCCGTCCCCGTGTCCGGCGCCCGTGTGCCGTCCGGCGGGAGGGCGTCGTCGGCACCGTGCGGGGGAGGCGTACGCCCGGTGGGCGCTGCATGCGAGGACGCGCCGCCCGCCCGGGCACCCTGTACAACAACTTCCGTATGTCTCACGGCAACTGCGGCGGTACGGTATGAGACCCGACGGGTATCCAGGAGTAATCGGGCTCGTTCGGAGAGTGAAAAGAGAGTGGGTGGCGCGCAGTTATGATCAAGGGCATCGATGTCTCCTCCTACCAGCCGGAGGACTACAGCACCCGGGGGATGGAGTTCGTCTTCATCAAGCTCACCGAGGGCAAGTCCTACACGAACCCGAAGTGGGTGGCCCAGCGCAAGACCGGACGCGACGCGAAACTGGTCACCGGCTTCTACCACTTCGTCCGGCCGGGCAGCATGAAGGCGCAGGCCGACTACTTCCTCTCCAAGATCGATCTGGTCGCGGGCGACATGCTCGCACTGGACTGGGAGGACCCGGACGTCAGCAACAGCGAGAAGGACGAGTGGATCAAGTACGTCCAGGATAAGGCCCCCAAGCACAAGGTCGTGCTCTACTGCAACGTCGACTTCTGGCTGCACCGCGACACGACCTCGTTCGCGGGGGACGGACTGTGGATCGCGCACTACAACGGGAAGCCCGGCGAGCCGGGGGTGAAGCACCGCTGGCGCTTCCACCAGTACACCAGCGACCCGATCGACACCAACCTGGCTGACTTCGACAGCCGCGACGCGCTGCGGTCCTGGGCGGGCGGCTCGAAGTAGCGGCGGGCCCGGACGGCGCCTTCCGCGGTTCCACGGGACGACGCCCACGGGCGGCGCGGGCCGGGTGCCGCCGTCCCGGCTCCCGGCGGCGGTGGGCGAGGGTCCCGCCCGGTGGCCGCGGCAGATACGCTCCCGTGCATGCCGGAAGCCAACTCCCCCTCGTCCCCCTCGTCCTCGTGCTCCACCGTCCGCGAGGAGGAGCCCGCCCCCGCACCAGAGCCCGCCTCCGCGCAAGCGGGCGTCCCAGAGCAGGTGGGGGTGCCCGCAGGCGAGCGCGTCCCTGCCCAGGCGGGCACTCCCGCGCGGCAGACTTCCCCTGCGGAAGCGGGCGCTCCCGCGGAGCAACGTGCCTCCTCGGAGGAGCAGACAACGCGGGAGGGCACCTCGTCGGAGGAGCAGCTACCGGGGGAGAGCGCTTCGGTGGGGGAACGGATACCCGTGGCGGGGAACGACTTGGAGGGGGAGCGCGCCCCTGTTGAGGAGCGCGCCGCGGCGGGGGAGCGCGTCCCCGCGGTGAGGGAGGGCGCCGCGGTGAAGGAGCACGCTCCGGCGGGGGAGCACGCCCCCGCCGGGGAGCACGCCGCGGTGGGCGGTGATCCCGTGCCTGCCGGGGAGGCGGCGCACGGTGTCGGGGAGGGCGAGCAGTCCCGGGCCGGAAAGGGAAGTGCGGCCGGACCGAGCGGTGGCCCGGCCCACCGGGGCGAGGCGGGCGACCGGGCGGAGCCCGGCGCCCAGGGCCGCCCGGCGGACCCCGGGGCGGCGGACGGCCCGGCCGTCGTGGGACCCGGCGTGGGCGACGACCAGGAGCGGCCGACGCTGACGCCGCGACAGGCGCGACGCGTCCGCATAGTCCTCTCGGCCGTCGTCATGCTCGCCGTCGCCGTCGCGCTGGCCGTCCGCCTCCGGACGGCGCCCTCGGTGCTCACCGTCGGCTTCTACGGGTTCGCCCTGATCCTCTCCGGTACCGCCATCGCTCTCAGCCGCCGCGGCCGCACCCGGGTGGCCACGGCGGTGCTCGCTTTCGGCTTCGTCCTCGTGCTGTTCGGCGAGTGGCTCGTGTGACCGGGCCGCAGCGGCGCGAGGCGGCCGGAGCGGGCGGCGGTCAGATCCACTCGGTGGGGTCACCCCCCACCGCACCCGGCATGCGTGCCCAGTCGCGGGGGCTGCGTGCGCTGTCCGGCGCGCCGTCCGCCTCCCGGGCGGCCGCGCCCTCCTCCGGCCCGAACCCGACGGGGGAGAGCGCGTAGCGCACGTGCCCCAGCGGGCTGTCGGCCTCCGTCAGCCACGGCGCGGGGTCCAGCGGCGACCGGGAGTCCGCCTCGACCGCCGCCGAGCCGGCCTCCCGGTGCGGCGCTTGCGGCTCGGCGGGAAGTTCCCGCATCAGCCAGTGGGCGGTGCGTGCCAGGGAGAGCCGCACCAGACGGGAGCCCGCCGTGCCCGTGCGCTGCTCGGTCAGGGCGCGCAGCAGCCCGGCGGCGAGCAGATAGCCGGTGCCGTGGTCGAGCGCCTGCACCGGCAGCGCTCCGGGCACCAGGCCGGGCGCGTCGGCGTCATCGGTCCCGTCCCTCTGCTCGTCCGGGCCGGGCGCCGCCTCCAGGCAGGCGATGCCCGTCGCCGCCTGCACCAGGCTGTCGAAGCCCCGCCTGCGCTGCCACGGGCCCGCCGTTCCCCACGCGCTGAGCTGGCCCACCACCAGGCCGGGGCGGCGGTCCATCAGCGACTCGGGGGCGAGGCCGAACCGGTCCAGGGCCCCGGGCCGGTAGCCGGTGACCACCACGTGCGCGGAGCCCAGCAGCTCCTCGAACGTCGCCTGCCCGGCCCGGCTGGACAGGTCCAGCAGCGTCGACCGTTTGCCCAGCCCCGTGTCGGCGTGCGTACCGGGGAACTCGGGCCTCTCCGGCGCGTCGATGCGGAGCACGTCGGCGCCCAGCAGCGCGAGCGTCCGGGTGGCGACAGGCCCCGCGAGGACACGGGTGAGGTCCAGGACGCGCAGCCCCCGCAGCCCGCCCGGCCCGGGCGGCCCCTCCAGGGGAAGGGTGCCGGCCGCGTCCAGCCGCTTCAGGGCGGCCAGCGGGGTGTCCACGACGGCCTGCCGCTGGGGGTGGGCCGCCCACTGCTCGACGGTACGGACGGCGACGGCCAGGCCGCCCTCCCGGTACACCGTCTCCTCGACGTCCCGGGCCCGACGGTCGGCCAGCTCGGCGGCCACCCGGCCCGCGGCCGCCTCGTCCTCGGCCGGGCCGTGGTCCGGCATGCCCAGTGCCGACAGCAGACGGGCGCGGTGGTGCGGGTAGTTGGCGTGGGTGCGGACCCAGCCGTCCGCGGTGCGCCAGAACCGCGACAGCGGAGCGAATGCGGCCGGAGCGTGCCCGTCGACGCGGACCAGCCGGTCGCTGTGGAACGCGGTGGCCACGGCGCCGTCGTCGACCCGGACCGGGGGCAGCAGTGCGCTGCGGGCCCTGACGCAGGAGAACTCGGCGGCGGCCAGCGAGCAGGCCGCCACCGCTGCGGAGGCCAGTTCCATGACGGGCAGCTCGGACGGGAGCAGGCCGGGGCGGCGCTCGCGTGAGACGCGGCCCAACAGCGCGGGGTCCCCGTCGAGCGCAGCCCAGACCTGAGCCGCCCCCGACGACTGGGCGTCCGCCTGCTGGGGCGCCTGCCCGGTCCGCCGGGCCGCCGCACCGAAGCCGGTCGCGGCGGGGGCCGGCCCGGACCGTCCGGATTCCCCGGACGCCGGCCCCAGGTCGAACTCGGTGTCGAACTGCCCCGCACGCGCGGAACCGTGCGCGGTGTGGTCCCCCCGCGACGCGGGCTTCCCAGCCCCTGAAAACTGATCCATACCGCGCATTTTGGCACTCGAAGGCGTCGGACCCGGTGACGGCGGGGCGGTCGGGGGCTCAGGTTGCGGCGGCCGGTCGTCGCACGGCAGGACGCATCGGCCCGGGTGAGCCGACCGACGGTGCCGCACGGTCGGGCGCGGGACGCGGTGCCGCGTACGGGTGGCGCCCCTTCGAGTCCGGCTCCTGGATCACCGTCGACTGCGCCGCGGGCCTGGGCTGCTGGGCGGCCGGCGAGCAGGGGCGGGTGGCCCGCGTGGAGCCGGGACGGTGACCTGGCCGCACGCCGTGTCCCTCGCTCAGGGGTGCATGACGATCTTGCCGACGTGCCCCCTCCGGGCGAGTTCCTCCTGCGCCTGAGCGGCCTGGTCCAGGGGGAAGGCCGCGGCGACGACGGGCTGGACCCCGCCCTGGCGGGCCAGGTCCATGAGGAGAGCGAAGTGGGTGGGCGTGTGCATCGCCGAGCCGATGATCTGCGCGTTGTGCAGGTAGAGGCGGCGCACATCGAAGGTGAGGCCGTATCCGCCCAGTGCCCCGGCGACGACCCACCGGCCCCCTTCGCGCAGCAGCGGCAGCCCGTCGCCCACCAGCTCGCCGGCCACGACGTCGAGCGCGACGTCGATGCCCTCCGGGGCGGCGGCGCGTACCTGCTCGGGGATGTCTCCCGCGCGGTCGACGACGGCGTGCGCGCCCGCTTCGCGTACCGCGCCGAGCTTGGGACCGCTGCTGACGGCGAGCACCTGGGCACCGCGCGCTCGGGCGAGCTGCACCAGTGCCAGGCCGACACCACCGGACGCTCCCGAGACGAGGGCCGTCTCCCCCTTGCGGAGCCGCCCTCGCTCGACCATGCCCAGCGCCGTGCCGTAGGCGGTCGGCAACGTCGCGAGCTGGTCGTCCGTGAGCGGGGACGCCGTCACGTCGTGGACGTGCTTTGCCGGTGCCGCCACGTACTCGGCGTATCCGCCGTCGCGTTCGCTTCCCATCAGGCCGACCGGGTTGGCATCCGGTCCGTCGGTGTCGTAGAGGGCGGGGTCGACCACCACGCGGCGGCCGACGAGGTCTTCGGTCACGCCGGTCCCGACGGCCGCGACCCGGCCGGACACGTCGGCGCCCTGGATGCGCGGGAAGGTGAGCGGGCCGCGCCAGCCCGACAGCGTCTCGGGGGCTCCCGGACGGCCGTAGGCACCCTCGCGGGTCCACAGGTCGGTGTTGTTCAGGGCCACGGCACGGACCCGGACCAGTACCTCTCCCGCCTGCGGGACGGGGATGGGAACGTTCGCCGCTTCGAGCACCTCCGGACCTCCGTGCCCGGTGATCCGTACTGCTCGCATGAGCTCGGGGGTCCCCATTGTGCGCGCCTCCTCGCAGGTATACTGATCGGTGAACATTCGCCACTGTACACCGATCGGTGAAGGGGAGCCTTGTGCAGGAAGCGCGGGCCATGACGCCGGCCGGCCGCCGCATCGTGGCGGCGGCCGAGGAGCTGTTCTACGACCGCGGCATCACGGCGGTCGGCGTGGATCTGATCGCCGAACGCTCAGGCGTCACCAAGCGGACCCTGTACAACCGGTTCGGGTCGAAGGACCACCTCGTGGCGATCTACCTGGCGGAACGCGACCGGCGCTGGCGCTCACACGTCCAGGACGCCGTCGACGCCTGTGACGACCCCGTCGCAGCCGTCACCGCCCCCTTCGACGCACTGCGCACCTGGAGTGGAACCAACGGCCGTGGCTGCGCGTTCATCAACGCGCTGGCCGAGCTCCCGGATCCCGCGCACCCCGCACACCGCGTCGCCGCCGCCCAGAAGACCTGGCTGCTGGACCTGTTCGAGCAACTCGCCACCAGGGCGGGCCACTCGGATCCGGCCGCCCTCGCCACCCGGCTCCTCGTCCTGCACGAGGGCGCCCTGGCCACCCAGCCCCTCCCGCTCGACACCCTTGCCGCGACCGCCGACCTGGCGCGCTCCCTCGTCGCAGCCGGCGCGCCCCCTCGTCCTGGTGCCGGTTGACGGTCCGCTCGACTTCGCCTCGGTGCCGGCGGTGCTCCTGGCCGAACCCGGCGGTCCGGCCGCTCACGGCCCGCGCGTCGGCCCCAGCGAGCCGCACGGCAGGGTGGTTCTGGGACCACCCCTGTGGGGGTGCTGGACCGCTGGTGGACCGAACGGACCGTTCATAGCGTTGCGTTCATGATGGATGACACGACCGGAGAACGAAGAGGTGCCACCCGGCGGACGGCGCTGCGTGGGCTGGGACTCGCGGCGGGGGGCACGGCGCTGGCCACCGGGCTCGGAACCTCGCCGGCCGCGGCGGACCCGCCCCGCAGGCCCGGAACCTACGTGCTGGTGCACGGCACCCACAGCGCCGGCGCATTCTGGACGCCGATTGCGCGGGAACTGGCACTGCGCGGCCACCGCGTCGTCATGGTGGACCAGCCGCGGCACGGCGCGGAGGCTTTCGTGGCGGAGTCGTACCAGCGGCAGGACCTCACCGCGATGGCGGTCGAGCCCTCCCCGCTGAAGGGCCTCGGCCTGGACGACTACGAGGCGCGCGTCACGGGCATCGTGCGGCAGGCCGCACGGAACGGCCCGGTGGTGCTGGTCGGGCACAGTCTGGGTGGCGTGTCGGTCAGTCGCGTCGGCGACGCCGTCCCGCACCTGCTCCACCACATCTGCTACATGGCGGCCTTCTGTCCCAGCCGCGCCCTGCCCACGGCGGACGCCTGCACGGCGGCACCCGAGAACGCGAACGCCGTCAGCCCGGTGGAGCTGACGGTGGGTGACCCGGACCGGCTCGGGGTGTTGCGGCTGAACTTCCGTACGGGTGTCAGCCGTGAGCTGGCCCTCCTGAAGGAGATGATCTGCGCGGACCATCCCGACGGCGACTTCCGCCGGATACTGGCCGGCATGCAGACCGACGAGCCCGTCGCCGCCTATGCGGGCCGAGCGGTCGGCCGGGCCGGCAACTGGGGACGCATTCCCCGCACGTACCTGCGTTTCGGCGAGGACCGTACGATCGCGACCGCGCTCCAGGACAGAATGATCGCGGAAGCCGACGCGGCCACACCCGGCAACCGCTTCCGGGTGCACGATTTCCCCGAGGCGTCACACGTCGGCCCGCTGGATCCCACCCCGGTTGCGGACGTCCTGGACACGCTCGCAGAGCAGGGAGGCTAGGTTCCGTCCGGCGGACGGAACCTGGGAGCGACTCCAACACGGTCCAGGCGGACACCGCACTCCGTCGGTCGCGTCGACCGGCCGATGGCCGGAGGCGGCTCGACATCCCGCCGGGCCCCTCGGCACGCGGCCGGTGCCCGAAAGGCCCGGCCGCGGGTCCCGGGAAAGGGACGACGCCCCGGCACCACCGCCGCGACGAGGGACTCGGACGGCGCCGGGGCGGGCCGACCCGCAAGATCCACCTTGTCGGCGAGGGCGGCTGCCGTCCTTCGGCCTTCCTCCTCGCGCCCGGTCACTGGGAAACGCACCGCAGACGACCGGGGTTCCGGACCGGGCCCGGGTTCCCCGTCCCGGGCGGTCGCCCCCCGTGCATCGGCCCGCGGCGGTGTCTACCGGACCGGCCGGTGCGGCCGGCGCTCATCGATCGCCGCGCAGGTACCGAGTGACCATGGCGACCAGCTCCGCCTCCAACCTCTCGACCTGGACGGCGTGCGGAGTCGCCAGGAGCTTGTGGGTGTTCATCTCGACCGCTCCCACGATGAGTTCCGCTGCCATGCCGAGGTCCTGCACGCCGACGTCCGGATGACGGGCGAGCAGGTCGCGCACCTGCTCCACCCGCACCTTGCCGTGCCGGTCGATCGCTTCGATCAGCTCACTGGAGACCGGAGCTTCCTCGATCATGATGCGCAGCAGCTGCGGGTCGTCGCGGTGGTGGTCGATCGCGTCGCGGACCAGGGCGCGCACGGTCTCCTCCAGGCTGCCGGGGCTCAGTTCCAGCTCTTCGGCTCCCGCCCAGGCGCCGCGGTCGATGTGCCGGACCAGCAGCTCGGCGAGGATGGCGTCCTTGTTGGGGAAGTACTGGTAGAGCGAGCCGATGGACATGCGGGCGTGTTCGGCGATGCGGTTGGTGGTGCCGGCGGCGTAGCCGTACTCGGCGAAAACGTGAGCAGCGGCGGTGAGGATGCGCTCGCGGGTGAGTTCGGCGCGCACCTGGCGGGGTTTGCGACGTGGGGCGAGACGGCGTTCGGCGGGAGCCATCCGTTGATCCTTCCGGGCGGCGGAATGCGAGTAGCAAAAAGATGAATGTTTGCTCAGAATAATGCCATGAACTGCGGAAACGAGAACCGGCAGGCACCGGAGGTGTGGCCGTGATCCCCCGGGTGAGCGTGCCCCGGGAGCGCAAGATGATCACGCTGGAGGTGCGGCGGCGTGAGCTGCTCACACCCGGCTTCGCCTGCGTGACCCTCGGCGGGCCCGGTGTGCGGGATCTTGCACCGGGGGGTGCCGACCGGGCTGTGCGCCTCTTCTTCACCAGGGAAAGGCAGGGCGAGCTGAGGATGCCGACCGCCTCGAACGAGGCGTGGATGGTGCAGGTGATGGTCATGCCCAAAGCCGTTCGCCCGTGGGTACGCAACCTGACCGTCCGCCGTCTGCGCGCGGCCGATCTGGAGCTCGACATCGAGTTCGCCTTGCACGGCGCATCCCCCATGACCTCGTGGGTGCGCCGGGTCCGCCCGGGCGATCCGGCCGGGGTCTTCGACCTGGGGACCACCTACCGGCTGCCCGAGCATGCCCGGAGACGACTCCTGGTGGGTGACGAGAGCGCGCTGCCGGCCATCCTGTCGATCCTGGAGACGGACCCGCGCCCGCTGCCCACCGAGGTCTTCGTCGAAGTGGCGACCGCCGCCGACATCCGGCCCGTGCCCGTACCCGCCGGCGTGCACCTCCACTGGCTCAGCCGCGACGACGAGACCCTGCGGCCCGGCGCCCGCGCGCTGGATGCGGTGCGCGAGCGCGAGCTTCCCGAAGGGCCCCTCTACGTCTGGACAGCCGGCGAGTCCCGGCTGGCCACCGGCGTCCGGCGGCACCTGGCCGACGACCGCGGCGTCCCCAAGCGGGACATCTCCTTCCACGGCTACTGGCGCACAGGCCGGTCCGCCCCCGGCTGAAAAGGAAACCCCATGCAGCATGCACACCGGCCTGACTCCCTGCGCCGGCTCACCTCCGCCGAAGAGATCGAGGCAGTCGTCGGCCGCCCGGCCGCAATGATCACGCGCAAGCAGATCGGCGTCCTCGACGCGGGATGCCGCAGCGTCCTGGCGCACAGCCCGGTCGCGGCCTTCGGCTACCGAGCCGCAGACGGCACCGCCCGGACCACCTTCGTCGGCGGCGCGCCCGGTTTCGCGCGCGTCCACTCCCCGAAGCGGCTCTCCTTCCCTGTTTCCGGGCCGACCGTTGCACGCGGTCCGGTCTCGCTGTTCTTCCTGCTGCCCGGGGTGGGCGAGGTGCTGCGCGTCAACGGCACCGCCTCCGCCCGCACAGGCGGGGAGACAGCCGTGGACGTCACCGAGGCGTACGTGCACTGCGCGCAGGCCGTCATCCGCTCCCGTCTGTGGGAGCCGCCCGTTCCGTTCCCGGCAGCCGATCCCGTACCGGGCGCGGGCCCGTTGACCGGTCCCGGCGTGGCCGAATTCCTGGCCGCCTCACCGTTTTCGGCCCTCTCCACCTGGGACACCGACAACGGCAGCGACACCAGCCCGCGCGGGGACCGTCAGGCGGTGGCCCGCATCCTGGACGACCGCACCCTGGTCCTTGCCGACCGCAAGGGCAACAGGCGCGCGGACACGCTGCACAACCTGTTGCAGGACGACCGGCTTTCGCTCGCCGCGCTCGTTCCCGGCCGCAGCGGCGTGCTGCACCTCCACGGGCGGGCGACGATCACCGACGACGCCGCGCTGCTGAAGACGATGGCGCTGCGCGGGGCCCCTCCGCACCTCGCGCTCGTGATCGACGTCGAGTACGCCGAGGTCAGCGGCAACGACGCCGTGGCGGCCGCCCGGCTGTGGACGCCGGACGGCCGGACCGGTCGCGGTCAGGCGCCCGACATGATGGCCCTGGGCAGCGCGCACCTGGCCGCCAACGCGGCCGAGGACGGACGCATGTCCGCGTGGCTGACCAAGCTCGTCACCCGTGTGCCGGGCGCGAGCCGGCTGCTGCGGAAAGCCATGGACCGCGCCTACGTCTTCGGACTGCGCAAAGAGGGCTACGACGACGTGCGGGCCCCCGTCGCCGATCGCCACCGCGAGGCGCCGCCCGCGGGCCGGGCGGCAAAGAGCCCGCTGCGGCCCGTGCGCATCCGCGAGATACGGCAGGAGACGCCGACCGCCCGCACGCTCGTCCTCGAAGACGCGACCGGTGAGGCCCGGCCGTTCGACTTCCACCCCGGACAGTTCTTCACCCTTGTCACGGACATCGACGGCCACCGGGTGCGACGCGCCTACTCGGCCTCCTCGGCTCCCGGCGCTCACCGGCTCGAAGTCACCGTCAAACAGGTGGCGGGCGGGCTCTTCTCCACGCACGCCCACGGCGGCTTGCGTCCCGGGGACCGCCTCGCGGTACGTGGCCCCTCCGGCGCCTTCCACGCACCGGCGCAAGCACCTGGACGAAGGGTGCTCATCGCGGCCGGCAGCGGCATCACGCCCCTGATGAGCATGGTGCGAGCCCACGTGTCAGACCCTGCTGCGGACGGCAGGATCGACCTTCTCTACAGCAGCCGCACCCCCGAAGAGATCATCTTCGGTGACGAGTTGCGCCGCATGGAAGAGAACCACCCCGACCGGCTGACGGTCACCCACGTCCTCACCTGCCGCGACGGCCGGCTCACCGCCGAAGGCATCCGCCGGTGGGTGACCGGCCTACCCGGGCCCGACAGCGCGCACCACTACGTCTGCGGTCCGGAAGCCCTCATGGTCACCGTCCGGGCCGTTCTGCAACACATCGGAGTGCCGGACGCGTTCATCCACCAGGAACGCTTCACCGGTGGCGTCCCCGCTCCCACCGCCACCGCGGAACCGCAGGAGATGAGGGTCGAGAAGGACGGGAGCTTCGTCGGAGCCGCCGTGGTCGAACCCGGCCAGACCTTGCTCGACGCCGGTCTCGCCGCAGGACTGCCCATGCCCTACTCCTGCACGGTCGGCAACTGCGGCGAGTGCAGGGTGCGCGTGCGCGGCGGAGAAGTCACGCACCCCGAACACACCTGCCTCGGCCCCGAGCAGCAGGCCGAGGGCCATGTGCTGACGTGCGTCAGCTGTCCGCTGTCCCAGGTGACCCTCGACATCGCCGATCCGGCAGCCCCCGACCGTCAATGAGGCCGGGAGGCGCAGCGCAGCAGCCGGCCGCGGGGCCGCCCCCTCACCGTGCCGAGACCGTGCCGACCTGTCGGGTCACGACCGCCGTCAGCACCGCTTCGACACGTGACCCTCCTCGCCCCGGGGCAGGACGTCCAGATCGCGGCGGACCACGGAGAGCCGCTTCCCCCACCGGTGGCAGGCGGCCGCGAATCCCTTGCCGGTGTACTCGACGTCCAGCACCCGGTCGTGGTAGGTCGTCGCGTACTGCCCGCACTCGTCGTACTGGCCGCACTCCTCGGTCACCGCGAAGTCGAAGCCCGTTGTGCGGTGGCGGGACAGCAGTTCCGCCGCGTTCTTCTGGCCCGCGGCCAGTCCTGCCCGGTGCGCGCGCCGGGTCAGCAGCGCGGCGAACTCCGCGTTGTCCTTGTGGTCGAGCCGGCCGCCCGAGCGTTCGTAGGAGTCGAGGTTGTCCAGCTCGACCGCTTGATAGCCCGCCTCGGCGCAGCCGTCGATCCAGCGGCCGACGATCCGGGCCAGCGCTTCGCGGTGCGACGCCGTCGCGGTGTCGAACAGCGCCTCGTTCCACTCGCGGTCCCGCACCGGCTGCCCGTCCTTGCCGCGCAGCAACAGCTCGGGGTGGCGCCGCTCCCAGTCGTCGAGCGCACCGGGCTGGGCCTGGAACGCGTTGACGTAACAGACGTTGTAGAGGCCGGCTGCCGGCTTGGCACCGCGGTCCCGGGAGACGACGCGGACGCCGGAGGGCGGCGCGTACCCGCCGCCGATCTGGTAGTCGAACCCGGCATGCAGGGGAGGCGGCTGCACCCGCCCGGCCGACCGGCCTTGGCGGTCACCGGGGCTGTGGTCCGTGGCGGGAACGCCGCCCCGCCCGTCGCCGCACCCGGTGGCGGCCGTGACCGCGAGCAGAGCGGCGGCCACGGCGAGCACCGCCCGCCTGCGCTCGAACGGTGCGGGGGCGGCAGGGCGATGCATGTGAGGGGCTCCTGGCAGGGAAGGGGCCGCCGGGACGGCGCCGGTCGAAACGGTGGGACCTGAGGACCTGGACGGGGGAGTGGTACTCGCCGGACGGGACGGGCCCGTCGCACGGGCGGGCCCGCCCGATGGAGCGGGCCCGCCGGGCGGGGCGGAGAGGGCGACGGGGGCTCAAGGGGCGCCGCGGCGCCGAGGCGACCGGGTGGCCGTGGGCGGGGCTAGGAGCCGCCGTCCTCGTCCGGGTCCGGTTCTGCGAGCACCGTCGGCAGACCCTGCTCCTCGAAGGCCCGGCGCGTCTCGTCCGAGAGGCCGCTGTCGGTGAGGAAGGTGTCGAAGATCTCGGGTCCGCCGATGCGGGCGAAGCACTTGACGCCCGCCTTCGAGGAGTCCGTCACCACCACGGCCCGCCCGGCGTGCTGGGCCATCAGCCGGTTGATCCGCCCCTCCGCCTCGTCGTGCACGGTGGCACCCGTGTGCGGGTCCATGCCGTTGGCCCCGATGAAGGCGATGTCCACGGTGATCTCACCGAGCATCAACTCGCTGTAGGGCCCCGTCAGCTCGAACGTCCGCGAATGGGCCACCCCGCCCGTCAGCACCGTCTTCACCTGCGGTCTGACGGCCAGTTCGTAGGCGATGTTCAGCGCGTTGGTGACGATCGTCAGGTGCGGCTGCGGCCCCGGCTCGGCCAGATCGGGCCGGGTCACCAGCGCGCGGGCGATCTCCGTGGTCGTCGTACCGCCGCTGAGCCCCACCACGCTGCCGCGCTCCACCATCGCGGCAGCCGCACGGGCCAGCGACTGCTTGGCTCCCACATGGTGTCCGCGTTTGTAGCGGATCGGCAGGTCGTACGTCACCGCGCTGAGCACTGCGCCGCCCCGGGTGCGGGTGAGCAGCTGCTGTTCGGCGAGCGCGTCCATGTCGCGGCGCATCGTGGCCGCGGAGACCTCCAGCTCGGTGGCCGCCTCCTCGACCTCCATACTGCCGCGCTCGCCGAGCAGTTCGAGCAGAGCGTTCATCCGCTCATGGCGCTTCACCTGACGTCTTCTCCTTCTCCCGCCCCTCGCCCCCCACCACGTTCAGCAGGCGCGCCGCCTCGCTGCGGACCGCTTCCCGCGCCGGGGCAATGTACTTGCGCGAGTCGATGAGCGCGGGATCGGCCTCCAGTACCTTACGCACGCCCTGGGTGAAGACGGACACGAGATGCGTCGATATGTTGATCTTGGTCATGCCCGCTGCCACGGCCGCCCGCAGTTCGGCGTCGGGAACCCCCGAGGAGCCGTGCAGCACCAGGGGGACCGCCAGCTTCTCCCGCAGCCCGGCGACGAGTTCCAGGTCCAGCTTCGCGGTGCGCTCCCGCATGGCGTGCGAGGAGCCGACGGCGACCGCCAGCGCGTCCACGCCCGTCGCCGCCACGAAGGCCAGCGCCTCGTCGGGGTCGGTCCGCACACCGGGCGCGTGCACCCCGTCCTTGCCGCCCACCTCACCCAGCTCCGCCTCGACGAAGACGTCGCGGTCGTGGCACCAGGAGGTGAGCCGCGCGGTCGTCTCGACGTTCTGCGCGTACGGCAGCGTGGAGGCGTCGACCATCACGGAACCGACGCCCGCCGCGACGCCCTGCCGTACCAGTTCGGCGTCGGTCACGTGGTCCAGGTGCACCGCGACGTTCGTCCGTGCGGCTTCCGCCAGCGCGAGCGTGGCGCGGGTGATCGGCAGCAGGCTGCCGTGGTAGCGGACGCAGTTCTCGCTGATCTGGAGGATCAGCGGGATGCCGGTGTCGTCGGCCGCGGCGACCAGCGCCTCGGCGGTCTCCAGGTGGATGACGTTGAAGGCGGCGGCGCCGGTGCCCGCCGCGCGGGCTTCGTTGACGACGACACCCGTGGAAACGAGGGGCATCAGGGGCTCCTTGGGTGGGAGACGGGCGGTTCGCGGCGAACCGCCGCGCGTGGGCCGGGCCGAGACCGCGAGCGGCGGACGACGGGCCCCGGACGGCTCGTCCTCGGATGCGGGGGTGAGCGGCGTATCGCGGACGGCGGTCGGGGTGGGCGGGTCGGCGGACGACGGGGTGGCTGCGGCGGGTCCCGGACGACAGCTCCGGCCGGCGGCGGTGGTCCTGGACGATGGCCCGGGACGCCGGGACGCCGGGACGCCGGGACGCCGGGACGCCGGGACGGCGGGAAAGGGGGCCCGGTGCGGCGGGCCCGGAGCGGTGGAGTCGGGGGCGGGTGCGGCGGATGGTGGTCGCCCGTGCTCGGCGTTCGGGCCCCGGGCCGCCCGCCCCGTGTGAAGCCGCCGGGCCGGCTCAGCCCTCCAGCATCACCGAACGCGTCAGGCTCCGCGGGCTGTCCGGGTCGAGCCCCCGGGCCCGTGCCCGCTCCAGCGCGACGCGGTGCACCAGCACCAGGTCGGCCAGCGGGTCACGGGTGCCGTGGCAGACGAACCGGGCGCCGGTCGCCGCGACGTCGCTCTCCAGCCCCTCCGGTGCCTGCCCGAAGAGCCAGGTGACCCGGCCGGGAGCGGCGATGGCTATCGGCCCGTGCCGGTACTCCATGGCGGGGTAGGACTCGGTCCAGCTCTGGGATGCCTCCCGCATCTTCAGCGCCGCCTCGTTGGCGAGCCCGTAGGTCCAGCCGCTGCCCAGGAAGCTGAACTGCTCGGCGTCCACCCACTCCTGCTCCACGGGGCACGTCAGTGCCTCCTGGGCGTCGCTCACCGCGCCCGCCAGGTCCTCACCCAGGTGTGCGCGCAGCAGGGCGAGGGTGGAGGTGGCGAACCGGGTCTGCACCACGGACTTCTCGTCGGCGAAGGGGAGTGCGACCGTCTCGTCGGACAGTTCGGTGGCCGGCGTCCCGGGGTCGCCGAGCACGGTGACGGTCGGGATCCGGCCGTTGACCGCCTCCAGGACGCGCAGCACCTCGGTGGTGGTGCCGGAGCGGGTGATGGCGACCAGTGCGTCGTATCCCCTGGGGTCGCCGAGGAAGGCCTCGGAGGCCGCGAAGGCGTCCGTGACGCCCTGCCCGGAGCCCTCCCGCAGGGCCGCGAAGGCCTGCGCCATGAACCACGAGGTGCCGCAGCCGACAACGGCCACGCGCGCTCCCGCGGCGGGCAGCGGAGAGCCTGCGGAGCCGATCCTCGCCGCAGCCCGCCACGTGTCCGGCTGGCTGCGCAGCTCCTGCTCCATGTGTGACGTCTCGCCCATGCGAGCAACCCCTCCTGGGAACGGGCCCACTGCCGGGCCGATGCGTAAAGCTGCGTGAAACATCTGACTTTCATGCAATTTTACGCATCGGCGCTCGCGCTGTCCATCCCACCGGCGGGTGAACTCCCGACGGGGCCGCCTCCGCGTGGTCCGCGCTCCGCACCGGCCCCACCGCCTCGCCTCGGCGCACCGGCCCCACTGCGCAGACCCCGCCGTGCAGGCCCTCCCCGGTTTCCGCGCAGCGGTCCCGGGGAGATGATCGCCTCAACGGCGCCGTGTCTCCACGAGGAAGCACCCGAACTCGACCGCCCGCACGTGCACCACGGCCACCCTCGGGTCCGCGCGCACCGAGGCCAGGCTCTCCCCCACGGTGCCCGCTGCCGTCCGGCCCGGTTCCACGAGCAGGCCGCCCAGGATGCGGCCCTTTGCCGCGTAGGTGCGCAGCACCCTGCGTGCGCCCGGCATCGGGTCGGGGCAGCCGCCGGGGGCGCCCGCGCGGCCGCCGCGGTCGGGCGGGTGGACGAAGACCGGGCCCGCCTCGTCGTACGGGCCCGGGCCCGCGCCGGTCTCCTCGGCCCAGCGGCGCAGCGGGGCGTACGACACCAGAGCGAGGGTCTCGCCCGGCCTGCTCCGCTCCAGGCGGCAGCGCAGCGATGTGCCGCCGTCGGTGTCGGTCGTCAGGCGGGGTGCGGCTCTCGCGTCGTCACGCGCCCGCAGCCGGGTCAGCGTCTCGGGCGCGAGGGCCCGGATCTCGTCACCAGTCATGCGACGAGCCTGCGCCGGCGCGCCGGCGCTTCGGCCGGGGCCATTCCGACGTGGCGTTCCGGGGGCTTGTGGAATGCGGGAGGGGTCCATAGCATCCCCGGTGTTACATCATTAGTGTCACAGTGCTGGGGGCTTGCTCGATGGCAGCAGCTCGGGAACAGGTGCCAGGCCCGCTGGCCGGGGTGCGCGTCGTGGAGCTCGCCGGGATCGGTCCCGGTCCGTTCGCGGCCATGACCCTCGCCGACCTGGGCGCCGACGTCGTCCGCGTGGACCGCCCCGGCGGCGGTTCGCTCGCCATCCCGGCCGAGTACGACGTCACCAACCGCAACAAGCGCTCCGTCCTGCTGGATCTCAAGCAGCAGCGCGGCGTCGCCACGGCGCTGGAACTCGTCGAGCGCGCCGACGTCCTCGTCGAGGGCTTCCGGCCCGGGGTGGCCGAGCGGCTCGGGGTGGGACCTGACGTCTGCCTCGCCCGCAACCCGCGCCTGGTGTACGGCAGGATGACCGGCTGGGGGCAGGACGGCCCCCTCGCCCGGCGCTCCGGCCACGACATCGGCTACATCGCCGTCACCGGTGCCCTCGGCATGACGGGACCCGCCCAGGGTCCTCCCGTCGCCCCCGCCAACCTGCTGGGCGACTACGCGGGCGGATCGCTCTACCTCGTCCTCGGCGTGCTGGCCGCGCTCCACCACGCCCGCGGGCCGCAGGGCGCGGGTCAGGTGGTGGACGCCGCCATCGTGGACGGCACGAGCCACCTCACCGCGATGATCCAGGGGATGCTCGCGGCGGGCGGCTGGCAGGACCGCCGGGAGGCCAACCTGCTGGACGGCGGCTGCCCCTTCTACGGCACCTACGCCACCTCCGACGGCGGCTTCATGGCGGTGGGCGCTCTGGAGCCGCGGTTCTACGCGGAGTTCGTCCGGCTGCTCGGCGTCGAGCAGGAGGCCCCGCCCCGCGACGACCTCGGCGCGTGGGGGCGGCTGCGGGAGGTGATCGCCGCCCGTTTCGCCTCCCGTACGCGCGCGGAGTGGACGGAGGTCTTCGAGGACACCGACGCCTGTGTGGCGCCGGTGCTCTCCCTCACCGAGGCGCCCGCCCATCCGCATCTGGCGGCCCGCGGCACCTACGTCGAGCACGGCGGCATCACCCAGCCCGCCCCGGCCCCCCGGTTCTCGGCGACGCCCACCCGGATCGCCTCGGGCCCCGCCCTGCCGGGCACCCACACCGACGAGGTCGCCAGGGAATGGGGGGTTCCCTCCCTCGCCGAGCCCGCAGGCGAACCGGCCGACGGCCCGGCCGCCGCGCACGACACCCGCACCGGACCGTCCGAAGGAGAGGGCCCCACCTCATGAAGCGACAGATCCTCACCGCGGACCACGAGGCGTTCCGGGAGACCGTACGTACCTTCCTCACCAGGGAGGTCGAGCCGCACTACGCGCAGTGGGAGCGCGACGGTGTCGTCTCCCGCGAGGCGTGGCGGGCCGCCGGCCGGCAGGGGCTGCTGGGGCTCGCCGTGCCCGAGGAGTACGGCGGCGGGGGAGAAGCCGACTTCCGCTACGCCGCCGTCCTCGCCGAGGAGTTCACCCGTGCGGGCGCGCCCGGGCTGGCCATCGGGCTGCACAACGACATCGTCGGCCCGTATCTCACCTCGCTGGCGACCGACGAGCAGAAGCGGCGCTGGCTGCCGGGCTTCTGCTCCGGCGAGACCGTCACCGCCATCGCCATGACGGAACCGGGCGCGGGCTCCGACCTGCAGGGCATCCGCACCACCGCCGAGGACAAGGGCGACCACTGGCTGCTGAACGGGTCGAAGACGTTCATCTCCAACGGCATCCTGGCCGATCTCGTGATCGTCGTGGCCGCGACGACGCCCGAGGGCGGGGCGCACGGGCTGAGCCTGCTCGTGGTGGAGCGCGGCATGGACGGCTTCACCCGCGGCCGCAACCTCGACAAGATCGGCCAGAAGGCGCAGGACACCGCGGAGCTGTTCTTCACCGACGTCCGGGTTCCGAAGGAGAACCTGCTCGGCGAACTCGACGGGGCGTTCGTCCACCTGATGACCAACCTCGCGCAGGAGCGCATGGCCATCGCCGCGGCCGGAATCGCCGCGGCCGAACACCTGCTGGAGATCACCACCGCGTACGTGAAGGAGCGCACCGCCTTCGGCCGCCCGCTGGCCAAGCTCCAGCACATCCGGTTCGAGATCGCCGAGCTGGCCACCGAGTGCGCCGTCACCCGCGCCTTCCTGGACCGCTGCATCGAGGACCACGCCAAGGGCGAACTGGACGCGGTGCACGCCTCCATGGCCAAGTGGTGGGCCACCGAACTGCAAAAGCGCGCCGCCGACCGCTGTCTGCAACTGCACGGCGGGTACGGCTACATGAACGAGTACCCGGTGGCCAGGGCGTTCACCGACGGCCGCATCCAGACGATCTACGGCGGCACCACCGAGATCATGAAGGAGATCATCGGCAGGTCGCTGCTCTCCTGAGCCGCCCCCGGCGCCGGCTCACCGGCCACCGTGCCGCCGTCCTAGGCACCCACACGAAAGGCACCCCTCGTGAGCACAGAAGCGTACGTGTACGAGGCCCTCCGCACCCCGCGCGGGCGCGGCAAGGCCAACGGAGCGCTGCACGGCACCAAGCCCGTCGACCTGGTCGTGGGCCTCATCGACGAGCTGCGGCGCCGCATGCCGGATCTCCAGCCGCAGGCCATCGACGACATCGTGCTCGGCGTCGTCGGCCCTGTCGGCGACCAGGGCTCGGACATCGCCAAGATCGCCGCGCTCGCCGCCGGGCTGCCCGACACGGTCGCCGGCGTCCAGGAGAACCGCTTCTGCGCCTCCGGCCTGGAAGCGGTCAACATGGCAGCCGCCAAGGTCCGTTCCGGCTGGGAGGACCTGGTGCTGGCGGGCGGTGTGGAGTCCATGTCCCGGGTGCCGATGGCCAGCGACGGCGGCGCCTGGTTCAACGACCCGATGACCAACTGGGACACCGGCTTCGTGCCCCAGGGCATCGGCGCCGACCTCATCGCCACCGTCGAGGGCTTCAGCCGCCGCGACGTGGACGAGTACGCGGCCCGGTCCCAGGAACTGGCCGCCCACGCCTGGAAGGACGGCCGCTTCGAGCGCTCCGTCGTGCCTGTACGCGACCGCAACGGGCTGACCGTCCTCGACCACGACGAGCACATCCGCCCCGGCACCACCGCCGACACCCTCGCCGGGCTCAAGCCCTCGTTCGCGGCCATCGGCGACATGGGCGGTTTCGACGCGGTGGCGCTGCAGAAGTACCACTGGGTCGAGCAGATCGACCATGTGCACCACGCGGGCAACTCCTCGGGCATCGTGGACGGTTCGGCGCTGGTTGCGATCGGCAACGAGGAGGTCGGCAAGCGGTACGGGCTGCGCCCGCGCGCCCGTATCGTCTCGGCGGCCGTCTCCGGAGCCGACCCGACGATCATGCTGACCGGTCCCGCTCCGGCCTGCCGCAAGGCCCTCGCCAAGGCCGGGCTCACCGCCGACGACATCGCCGTCGCGGAGATGAACGAGGCGTTCGCTGCCGTCGTCCTGCGGTTCCAACGGGACCTGGGCATCCCGCTGGAGAAGATCAACGTGAACGGCGGCGCCATCGCGATGGGGCACCCGCTGGGCGCCACCGGGGCGATGCTGCTCGGCACGTGCGTGGACGAGCTGGAGCGGACCGACCAGCGGTACGGGCTGGTCACGCTGTGCGTGGGGGGCGGCATGGGGGTCGCCACCGTGGTCGAGCGGCTGTGACCGCCGCGTCCCGCGCCTTCCGCACCACAGACCAGCTCTCACCCGGAACCGGAGACCAAGCCATGCCCCGCTCGACTCGAACCACCGACTCCACCGACTCCGCTGCCTCCACCGCCGCCTCGACCATCCGCTGGGACCAGGACAGCGACGGCGTCGTCACGCTGACCTTCGACGACCCCGACCAGTCCGCCAACACCATGAACGAGGCCTTCCAGAGGTCGCTGACCGCGGTCGCCGACCGGCTGGAGGCCGAGCGCGAGAGCGTGCGCGGCGTCATCATGACCTCCGCGAAGAAGACGTTCTTCGCGGGCGGCGACCTGCGCCTGCTCATCCGGGCGCGTCCCGAGAACGCGCAGGAGGTCTACGACAACGGCATGCGCATCAAGCGCGATCTGCGCCGCATCGAGACCCTCGGCATCCCCGTGGTCGCCGCCGTCAACGGCGCGGCGCTCGGCGGCGGACTGGAGATCGCGCTCGCCTGCCACCACCGGGTCGCGCTCGACGCGCCGGGCTCGAAGATCGGCTGCCCCGAGGCCACGCTGGGTCTGCTCCCGGCGGGCGGCGGCGTCACCCGTACGGTACGGCTGCTCGGTGTCACCGACGCGCTGTTGAACGTGCTGCTCCAGGGGCAGCAGTACCGCCCCGCGCGTGCCAAGGAGGTCGGTCTCGTCCACGAGGTCGTGCAGACCCGTGAGGAGATGCTGGCCGCCGCGCGGACCTTCATCGAGGCCAACCCGGAAGCGCAGCAGCCCTGGGACGCCAAGGGGTACCGGATCCCCGGCGGGACACCCGCCCACCCGAAGTTCGCCGAAAACCTGCCCGCATTCCCCGCCAACCTGAAGAAGCAGACAGGCGGCGCCCCTTACCCGGCGCAGCGCAACATCATGGCAGCGGCCGTCGAGGGCTCCCAGGTGGACTTCGAGACCGCCCAGGTGATCGAGGCCCGGTACTTCGTGGAACTGGCCTGCGGGCAGATCTCCACCAACATGATCCAGGCGTTCTTCTTCGACCTGCAGGCCGTCAACGCCGGCCGCAGCCGCCCGGACGGCATCGCGGAGCGGAAGGTCACCAAGGTCGCCGTCCTCGGGGCCGGGATGATGGGCGCCGGCATCGCCTACTCCTGCGCCCGGGCGGGCATCGAGGTCGTCCTCAAGGACGTCTCGCAGGAGGCGGCCGACAAGGGCAAGGGCTACTCGGCGCGGCTGCTGGACAAGGCGCTCAAGCGGGGCAGGACCACCGAGGCCGAGCGGGACGCGCTGCTGGGCCGCATCACGCCCACCGCCGATCCGCAGGACGTGGCGGGCTGCGACGCGGTGATCGAGGCGGTGTTCGAGGACCCCGCCCTCAAGCACAAGGTCTTCCAGGAGATCCAGGATCTCGTCGCCCCCGACGCCCTGCTGTGCTCCAACACCTCCACGCTGCCCATCACCGGCCTGGCCGAGGGCGTCTCGCGGCAGCAGGACTTCATCGGGCTGCACTTCTTCTCGCCCGTCGACAAGATGCCGCTCGTCGAGATCATCAAGGGCCGCGCGACCGGCGACGAGGCGCTGGCGCGCGCCTTCGACCTCGTACGGCAGATCCGCAAGACGCCGATCGTCGTCAACGACTCGCGCGGCTTCTTCACCTCACGTGTCATCGGGCACTTCATCAACGAGGGCGTCGCCCTGCTGGCCGAGGGCGTCGATCCGGCCACCGTGGAGCAGGCCGCCGCCCAGGCCGGCTACCCGGCCAAGGTGCTCTCCTTGATGGACGAGCTCACCCTGACCCTGCCGCGCAGGATCCGTGACGAGACGCGGCAGGCCCTGCGCGCCGAGGGCAGGGACCTGCCCGCGCACCCCGCGGACGCGGTACTGGACCGCATGGTCGACGAGTTCGGCCGCACCGGCCGCAGCGGTGGCGCCGGGTTCTACGACTACGACGAGAACGGCAGGCGCACCGGCCTGTGGCCCGGGCTGCGCGAGCACTTCGGCACGGACAGCCGGAGCGCCGCGGACGGCCCCGGCGAGGGCATCCCCTTCGCGGACATGCAGGAGCGGATGCTCTTCTCCGAGGCGCTGGACACCGTCCGGCTGTTCGAGGAGGGCGTGCTCACCACGGTGGCCGACGCCAACATCGGCTCCCTCATGGGCATCGGCTTCCCGGCCTGGACCGGCGGCGTCATCCAGTACATCAACGGCTACGCGGGCGGGCTGCCCGGATTCGTCGCCCGCGCACGCGAGTTGGGCGAACGGTACGGGGAGCGGTTCGCCGTGCCCGCGCTGCTGGCGCAGAAGGCCGCGCAGGGCGAGACGTTCACCGACTGACCCGGCGGCGGACGGCGGGCCCCGCGTCACTCCGGCGCGGGGCCCGCATCCGGGCGCGGCGCGCTCTCCTGCGGGAAGACCTGCCGCAGCTCCTCCTTCATCGAGCGCTGGAACGCGGTCACCAGCGCCTGGACCACCATCGGCTGCATGTGCGCGGACAGCGACTTCATCCGCTCCAGCCTCTCCGGGTCCGACTCCTGGCCCCGGTAGGGGTCCCACACCTCCTGCTTGAACAGCCGGCTCAGCTCCCGCGCCGCCGAGCGGGAGTGCTCCAGCACCACCTCGCGCGCGGCCAGCAGCGCCTCCTGCGAGACCGGCACCTGGAGCAGCCGCACGCCGAGCTGGACGAGCGTCGGATCGACGCGGAAGACGTCCGGGTCGGCCGTACCGGCGATCACGCTCATCGCCTCCAGCCGCTTGAGGTCGTCGTCGGTCAGCTCCCGGCCGACGCGCCCCTCCAGCTGGGCCCGGGTCGTCTCGTCCACCGTGTCGGGCATCCAGGAGGCGACGACCGCCCGGTGGATGGCCAGGTCGTGCGCGCTGATGTCGTCCGGGAGCCGTTGCAGGTAGCGCTCGATGGCGGCCAGCGTCATGCCCTGGTTCTGGAGTTCTTCTATGAGCGCCAGCCGGGAGAGGTGCTCGGGCCCGTAGTGGCCGACGCGGCGCGGGCCGATCGTGGGCGGCGGCAGCAGGCCACGGGTGCTGTAGAAACGGATGGTGCGCACCGTGACGCCCGCCCGGGCCGCGAGCTGGTCGACGGTGAGCTGGTCGGCGGAAGCCTCCGTGGTTCCTTCCTGGCGCCCCATCTGCCGTGCCCCTCTCACCGCCGTGCCGCCGGCGGGCCGTCCGAACCGATCACGTTCAACAGTATTGCTGTCGCACCACTCCTGTGAAACCTTCGGAAACCTCTTTCGGCTCCCGGAGGCGCCATGACCACGCTGCTGCGACTCCCCGTTGAGAACCCCGCCGACCTCACGCTCTGCGACCTCCTGCTGCGTGACGAGGAGGACCACGGCGAGCTCGCGGCGCTGTCCTGGTACCCGGCCGGTGTCGCGGACGGCGAGCCCACCACGCTGACCTGGTCCCGAGCCCGCCACCGGATCGCCGAGGTCGCCGCCGGACTGACCGCGCTGGGTGTCGCGCCCGGCGAGCACGTGCTGCTCATGATGGGCAACCGCCCCGAGCACTGGCTGACCGATCTCGCCCTCGTCCACCTGGGGGCCGTTCCGGTCTCCGTGTACCGGACGGCGGCACCCGAGCAGATCGCCCACATCGTGCGGCACTCCCGGGCGCGCCTGGCCGTGGTCGGCGGAGCGGACGACCGTGCTCGGTGGGAGCCGCTGCTCACCCGCCCGGGCGGCCTGGAGCGGCTCGTGGTCGCCGACGACGCCGCGGCCGGCCCGCACGTCGGCTGGAGCACCCTGGCGCGCCCGTACGAGACGGCCGTCTTCGAGCGGGCCTGCCGCCGGGTGCGGCCCGGCGACCCGGCGACCGTCGTCTACACCTCGGGCACCACGGGCGACCCCAAGGGCGTGGTCATCAGCCACCGCAACGTGGTCCTCAACGCGCTCGCCCTCGACCGGGTCGCCGAGGTGCCCGACCACGCCGACCACCTGTGCTACCTGCCCTTCGCGCACATCGCCGAGCGGATGCTGGGCATCTACCTGCCCCTCTCCCGCGCCGGCCACGTCCACCTGTGCGACGACCCGGCACAGATCGTCCCGCTGGCCCGCAGGCTGCGCCCGGCGGAGTTCTTCGGCGTGCCGCGCATCTGGGAGAAGCTCGCGGCCTTCGTGCGTACGGCCGTGGAGGCGCTGCCCCAGGAGCGGCGGGCAGCCGTCGAGGACGCGGGCGAGGTGGCCCGCGCCCACGTCCGCTGCCGCGAGCGCGGCCAGACGCCTCCGCCGTCCCTTGCGGCGGCGTACGCGCGCGCCAGGAGCGAGGTGATCGAGCCGCTGCTGGCGCAGGCCGGCTTCGAGCGGCTGGTGTGGACGGCCAGTGCCTCTGCGCCCATGCCGCCCGACGTGCTCGACTTCTGGGCCGGCCTCGGTGTCGCGATCATGGACGCCTGGGGGCTGACCGAGACGACCGGAGCCCTCACCCTCAACGGTCCCGACGCCTTCCGGCTCGGCTCGGTCGGCCGCCCGCTGGAGGGCACCGAGATCCGTACGGCGCCGGACGGCGAGATCGAGGTCCGCGGCACCACCGTCTTCGAGGGCTATCTGCGCTCCGACGGCACCGTCGAGCCCGGCACCGACACGGACGGCTGGTTCGCCACCGGAGATCTCGGCCGCATCGACGACGAGGGTTTCCTGTGGCTGACCGACCGCAAGAAGGAGATGATCGTCACCTCCACGGGGAAGAACGTGTCTCCGGCGCTGGTGGAGAACGCCCTCAAGGAGCACCCGCTGATCGGCCAGGCCCTGGTGCACGGGGACGGCCGCTCCTATCTGGTCGCGCTGCTGGTCCTGGACGGCGAGGCGGCCCCCGCGTGGGCGGCCCGCCGCGGGATCGACGCCACCCCGGGGGAGCTGCCGGACCACCCGGCCGTGCGGGGCGAGGTCGACCGGGCCGTCGCCGCCGCCAACGCGCGGCTCAGCAGCACCGAGCAGGTCAAGAGGTACCGCCTGCTGGCCGGGGAGTGGAGCGTGGAGACGGGCGAGCTGACGCCCTCGCTCAAGCTGCGCCGCCGTGTGATCACCGAGGCCCACCGGCGGGAGATCGACGCGCTGTACGGCGACCCGCCAAGTGAAGATCAGGTGTGAGATGTTCCCCCCTGTGACCTGCGTCACCGCATAGTTGGCCAGTGCAGGGAAAGGTGACGCCTTGGTCCGCAGCCGCGAGCGCGGCAGTCGGCCCGGCAACGCCCGTACCTAAGTGAGTTGGACCAATCGTGAGCAACGACGTCGTCCAGGACGCCATCCCGCCGCAACCCGGCGGAGGCGACCGGGCCGGATCAGCTGCCCCGCAGGGGGCGACGGACGCCGGGGACACCGGCTACAGCAAGGACCTCAAGGCACGTCACATCAACATGATCGCCATCGGCGGGGCGATCGGTACCGGACTCTTCCTCGGCGCGGGCGGCCGGCTGGCCTCCGCCGGACCGGCCCTCGCGCTGGCCTACGCCGTCTGCGGCCTCTTCGCCTTCTTCGTCGTCAAGGCGCTGGGCGAGATGGTGCTGCACCGCCCCTCCTCGGGCTCCTTCGTCTCCTACTCGCGCGAGTTCCTGGGCGAGAAGGGCGCCTACGTGGCCGGCTGGATGTACTTCCTCAACTGGTCGACCACCGGCATCGCGGACATCACCGCGATCGCCCTCTACACGCACTACTGGAGCTTCTTCACCGACATCCCCCAGTGGGTGCTCGCCCTCGTCGCGCTCGGCGTGGTGCTGGTCGTCAACATGATCTCCGTCAAGATCTTCGGCGAGCTGGAGTTCTGGTTCGCCGTGGTCAAGGTGGCGGCCCTGGTGATCTTCATGGTCATCGGCATCGTCCTGCTCGCCACCCAGCACCCCATCGACGGCTCCACCCCCGGCCTCGCCCAGATCACCGACCACGGCGGCGTCTTCCCCAACGGCCTGATGCCCGTCGTCATCGTCATGCAGGGCGTGGTGTTCGCCTACTCCTGTGTCGAGCTGGTCGGTGTGACGGCGGGCGAGACCGCCGAGCCGCACAAGGTGGTGCCCAAGGCCGTCAACGCCATCATGTGGCGCGTCGGCTTCTTCTACGTCGGCTCGGTGCTGCTGCTCGCGCTGCTGCTGCCCTGGGACCAGTTCGCCGACGGTGAGAGCCCGTTCGTGACAGTCCTGTCCAAACTCGGCGTCCCCGGTGCCGGCGACGTGATGAACCTCGTGGTGCTCACTGCCGCCATGTCCAGCCTCAACTCCGGGCTGTACTCCACGGGGCGCATCCTGCGGTCCATGGCCATGTCCGGCTCCGCGCCGAAGTTCACCGCACGGATGAACCGCAGCCAGGTGCCCTACGGCGGCATCCTGCTGACCGCCGCCGTCTGCGTCGTCGGCGTCGGGCTCAACTACGTGGTGCCGGGCAAGGCGTTCGAGATCGTGCTGAACATCGCGGCGCTCGGCATCATCAGCACCTGGTGCACCATCATGCTGTGCCACTGGGTGTTCGTGCGGCGCGCCAAGGCGGGGCTCATCGAGCGGCCGTCCTTCCGGCTGCCCTTCTCGCCGGTCACCGAGTGGGTGACCATCGCCTTCCTGGTCGGCGTCGTGGTGCTGATGTGGAACGACCCCGATGTCGGGCGCAGGACCGTGATGCTCGTTCCGCTGATCGCCGCCGCACTGGTCGCCGGCTGGTTCGGGGTACGGGGACGGGTACGGGCCGCCGCGGACCGGCAGGAGCTCCCGTAGCGGCCCGACCGGCTCCCGTGCCCGGACACCCGCCGCACGGCACGGGCGAACCCCCGCCCCTCCCGCCCGAACGGGCGGCAGGGGCGGGGGTTCGCCCGTTCCCGGGGAGGCTCAGCGCAGGCGCACCGGGAGTGCGTAGAGCTCGTTCTGGGTGACGGCCGGCTTGTTGCGCAGCTCAGCCGGATCGACGGCGAGGGAGAGCGCGGGGAACCGCTCGAAGAGGGCGGGCAGCGCCACCAAGGCCTCCAGCCGGGACAGCGGCGCCCCGGGGCAGACGTGCGGCCCGTGCCCGAAGGACAGGTGCCGTGTCGGCGTGCGCGTGACGTCGAAGCGCTCCGCGTCGGGCCCGTGCTGCCGCTCGTCCCGCCCGATGGCGCCGTAGGCGATGATCACCGCGTCGCCCTGTTCGAGGACCGTACCGCCGACCTCCAGGTCCTCGGTGGCGAACCGGATCAGCACGTGCGTGGTCGGCGCGTCCCAGCGCAGCGTCTCCTCGATGGCCGCCTCCCAGCTCACCTCGCCGGAGCGCACGAGGGCGAGCTGCTCCGGGTGGGTCAGCAGAGCCCGCACGGCGCTCACGATGAGGCTGATGGTGGTCTCGTGTCCCGCGGTGATCAGCACCTGCACGGTGGCGACGATCTCCTCGTCGCTGAGCGAGTCCCCCTCCTCGGCGGCGGCCAGCAGCGCGCTGGTCAGGTCGTCGCCGGGGGCCCCGCGCTTGTCGGCCACGATCCCGCCGAACAGCGCGCCGAGTTCGGCGATGATGGCCTGCACCTCCTCGCCGGGCGTGACGCTGCTGAAGAAGCCGTCGAAGAGGGTGCGCAGCCGGGGGATCTGCGTGGTGTCGACCCCCACCAGCTCCCCGATGACGGCCATCGGCAGCGGGTAGGCGAAGGCGGACTTCAGGTCCACGCGGCCCTCGGCGTCGGCCGCCGCCGCCAGCTCGTCCAGCAGCCCCCGGGTGATCTCCTCGATGCGGGGCCGCATGGCCGCCACCCGGCGCGGGGTGAGCGCCTGCGCGGTCAGCGTGCGCAGCCGGCGGTGCTCGGGCCCGTCGAAGGTCAGCATGCTGGGACCCGGATCGGCCAGCCCGATCAGCGGCCAGCTCCTCGGAATCTCCCCGCGCTGCCACGCCGCCCAGTGGTCGATGTTCTTCACCAGCCTGCTGTCGGTCAACAGCCGCCGCGCCTCGGCGTGGTGGGTGACCGCCCACACCCGTACCCCGCCGGGCAGCTCCACCGGAGCAAGGGGACCCGCGGCACGCAACCGGGCGCCCTCGCCCGCCAGATCGCGGACGAGCGGATCGAGCACGACCAGCCCGGCGGTGCCCTCGGGAGCGGGACCGGTGGCGGGTGCGCCGGTGCCGGTGACGGGGCACGAGAGGGGCTCGGTCATCGGGAGCCTCCTGCGGCGCTCGTGGGCGTGGGGGTGAAGCGGACCGGCAGCGAGGCGAGACCACGCAGGAACGGCGAGGGCCGCCACACCAGTGCCTGCGGGCTGACCGCCAGATCGACGTCGGGCAGCCGGTCCAGCAGTACCTCGATGCCGGTGCGGGCGATGCCTTCGGCGATGTCCTGCGCGGGATAGGGGCAGCGGTGCTCGCCGTGCCCGAAGGAGAAGAAGGCGTTGTTGCCGCCGGTGAAGACCGTACGGTCGGGCCGCACCTGCGGGTCGCCGTTGGCGGCGGCGAAGCTGAGCATGAGCAGGTCGCCCGCGGCGATGTGGCGCCCGGCGAGCTGGGTGTCACGGGTGGTCCAGCGGCCGGCGATGTTCTGGGTGGGCGTGTCCTCCCACAGCACCTCGTTCATGGCTTCGGCGACGCTGTGCCGGCCACCGGTCAGGGAGGCCGCGAACCGGTCGTCGGTCAGCATCAGGCGCAGCGAGTTGCCGATCCAGTCGGCGGTCGGCTGATGCCCCGCGACGATGTTGACCATCATGTCCTCGACGATCTCCTCGAAGGAGAAGCCGTCGGCGTAGTCGTGGTGCAGCATCCGGGAGGCCACCCCCGCCGCGGGGACGGCGCGCCGGGAGGCCAGCAGGGTTTCCATGGCGCCCTTGACCCGGTCGCGTCCCGCCAGGGCGCCGGCGCCGCCGTCCACCAGATCGTTGATGCTGGGCACCAGGGCGGCGCCCTCGTCGTCGGTGAACCCGTACAGTCGGGCGAGCACCAGTGCGGGCAGCACCTTGGCGTACTCGGCGATCAGGTCGGCCGAACCGCGTCCGCACAGTTCGTCGATCAGCCGGTCGGCGAACCGCTCGGCGTGGTCCCGCAGTTCGAACGGGTCGACGGCGGCCAGCGCGTCGCTGACCAGCGCGGAGCGGCGCTGATGCCGCTCGCCCACGGTGTAGAGGATCGACGGCTGCTTGCCGACCATGGGCAGCAGCGGCCAGTCCGCGGGGATGTTCGGCCACTGGTTCCACAGGCCGGAGTCGCGGCTGTAGAGCGCCGGGTCGGAGGTGATCTGGTGCAGCTCCCGGTAGCCGAGCACCAGCCAGCACGGCACGTCACCGGGCAGTACGACCGGGGCCAGCGGGCCGTGCTGCTCGTACATGTCGCGGTAGATCCGCGCACGGTCGTCGTTCTGGAACCGCGGGCCCAGCAGGGGAACCGGCTCGGTGCCCTGGTGCGCGGGGCAGCCGGGCGGCGGCGGGGCGGCGGGGCTGTGGTGCGGAGCGGGTGTCACTGGGCGGTCTCCCGGCGCGCTGTGGACAGGGCGTACAGGTGCTGCACGAGGGCGAGGAGGACGTCCTTGCTGGAGGTGCGGGAGCGCGCGTCGCACGTCAGCAGCGGTACCTCGGCGGGCAGGTCGAGAGCCTCGCGCACCTGCTCGGCGGTGTGCCGGGGGCCGCCGAAGTCGTTGCTGGCGACGATGAACGGCGTGCCGTGCGCCTCCAGCCGGTCGATGGCGTACCAGGAGTCCTCCAGGCGGCGGGTGTCCACCAGGACGACGGCGCCGAGGCTGCCGGAGAAGAGCCGGTCCCACAGGAACCAGAACCGCTCCTGGCCGGGCGCGCCGAACAGATACAGCACCGTCCGGTCGTCGAGGCTGATCCGGCCGAAGTCGAAGGCGATCGTGGTGGTCGTCTTGTCGTGCACACCGGTCAGGTCGTCGACGCCCTCCCCGGCCCGGGTCATCGTCTCCTCGGTGTTCAGCGGACGGATGTCGCTGACCGCCCGGACCATGGTGGTCTTGCCGACCCCGAAGCCGCCGACGATCACGATCTTCAGCCCCTGCGCCGCGGTGCTGAGCAGCGGGGGGCGGTCCTCGGTGTGCGCGGTCGCCACCGGGTTCGCTTCAGATGTTGCGGAGTCCAACGAGCACCTGCTTCAGGATGTCGGGATCGGGCAGTGCGTCAGCGGTCTGCGCCCGGCGCGGATGGCGAGCGGTGATCTTTCCCTGGGCGAGCAGGTCACCCAGCAGGATGCGGACCACGCTCACCGGCAGGCCCAGATCGGCGGCCAGTTCCACGACGGCGGTGGGGAAGCGGCAGATGCGGAGGATGGCGGCGTGTTCCGACTGCATGCCGCGCACGGGGGCGCTCTCACTGACCACCAGGGTCACCAGGTCGAAGGTGTCGGCCCCGGCCGCCGAGCGGCTGCGCCCGCCGGTCACGGTGTACAGCCGGTCCGGGTCCTCGTCCCGGCCCGGTCGCGTCATGCCGGTCCGCCCCCGCGCCCGTCACCCGCGGTCTGGTGGCGCGGCGGGGCGCTCAGGTGCTCGCTGAGCTGTTCGATCAACTCGTTCATGTTGTGGCCCACCAGGCCGACGTCGGAGTTCTCGTCCGCGACGACGGCCAGATGGGCACCGTCACCCGCCTCCACGACGAACAGGATGCCGCCGTAGAACTCCGCCATCGCCTGCCGTACGCCCCCGTTGCCGTCGCCGAACTCCACGGAGGCGCCGTGCGACAGGCTCTGGATACCGGCCGAGATGGCCGCGAGCTGGTCCGCCTGGTCGACGGAGAGCTCCGGCGTGCGGCACAGCTTGAGGCCGTCCCGGGACAGCACGAGGGCGTGCCGGGCCCCGGGGGTGCGCTCCAGCAGACTCTCCAGCAGCCAGTCGAGCTTGCTGTCAGTGATCATTCGGTGTCGTCCTCCGAGTGGGAAGAGGAGCGGGCGGGGGAGGGGGAGGAGGCCGTGGGACGGCCGCCTTCCGCGTCGGATCGGGGAGTGCTCTGCCGGGGCGCGTCCGTCTCGGCCGGGGACGTCCCCTGCACGGCACGGCGGAAGTCGCTGAACCGTGCGCCGGAGGGGCGCTCGGGGCGTGCGGCGGCCGGAGTCCGGCCGTCCTGCCCGCCCGGGCCCTCGGCGCCGGACGGGCGGTCGGAGGAACCGGGGCGGGACGCGGTGGCCCGGGCGACCGCCGCCAGCGTCTGGCCCCGGCGCCGCTTGGGCAGGCCGCTGGCGCCGTACTCCTGCGGCGGAGGCGGAGCGGTCGCCGACTCGCCGGTGCGCGGGCCCGCGTGCGCGCCGGACCCGCCGTCGTCACGCGCGCCGCTGCGGAGGCCGGCGTTCTCGCCGGTGCGCGCGTCCGGGTGCTCGCCGGTCTGTACGCCTTCGTGCTCGATCGTTCGTGCGTGGGTGTACGCGCCGGTGTCCGCGCTCCGGTGCTCGTCCGTGTGCGCGCTCGCAGACTCGGCGGGGTGGCTGCCCGCGCCCGTGTCGTGGCCGAGGACGGGCCCGCGCGTGCGCGGGGAGGGCTCCGGCTGCCGGGCGTGGGCCTCCTGCGGGCTGCCGTACCCGGCGGCCGGGGCACCGCTCCCGTGCGCGGCTCCGGCGACCGGAGCCGGCCGGGCCGCAGGGGCAGGAGCTGCCGCCGGGGCGGGGGTGTCCGCGCGGCGGGGCTCGGTCACCAGTTCCCGCGGGATGCGGACGAGTACGCCGGTCCCGCCGTGCGCGGAGGGCCGGAAGGAGACGGACAGGTTGTGCTTGCGGGCCAGCCGCCCCACGACGGCCAGCCCGAGCCGGGTACCGGAGAGCGTGGACAGGTCGCCGTGCTGCGCGGAGACGGCCTGTTCGGCACGGCGCAGTGCGACCTCGCCCATCACCAGGCCGCCGTCCTCGACGGTGACGACGATGCCGGCGGCCACCTCCTCGACGTACACGTGGACTTCGGAGGTGGGCGGGGAGAAGTTCGCCGCGTTGTCCATCAGTTCGGCCAGCGCGTGCATCACGCCCTCGGCCGCGTGGCCGGCGACGGCCGCCTCGCTCGTCGAGTGCAGCCGCACCCGCTGGTAGCCGCTGATCCGGCCCATCGCGCCGCGCAGGATCGACTCCATCACGATGGGCTTGGCCCATCGGCGGCCCGAACGGGCGCCGGTGAGCACGGCGATGGAGTCGGCGATCCGGCCGGCCTGCGCCGTCCTGTGGTCCAGGTGCAGAAGGTCGGCCAGCACGTCCTCGTTCGCGTGCCGGTGCTCCATCTCGCGCAGGTCGGCGGCCATGGAGGTGGCCAGCGCCTGGACACGTCCGGCCGCGTTGGCGCACGCGGACATCGCGGCGGCGCGCATGTTCTCGCCCTTGTGCACCTCCCGCGCGAGGGTGACCAGCACCCGGCGCTGCGTCTCGGAGGCCACCGCGGGCGCCTCGGCCAGCGCGGTCTCGGCGGAGCCGCCGCCGCGCAGCGTGTCCACCACGGCGGGCACCACCGCGTCGGCGAAGGAGGCGTCGGCACGGTCGCGTTCGGCCAGCCGCGCGTCCCGGGCCGCCAGGCCCGCGCGCAACTGCCGCCCCGTCAGTACCGCGCGGGTGGCCACGGTGACCGCCGCGCACAGGACGACACCGGCCGCGCCGCCGCCCCAGGCGACGGTGCTCCGCACGGACTCGTCGGAGGCGAACACGACGCTCACCAGCACGAGCGCGACGAGCACCACGCAGAGCAGCAGGGCGAGTGCCGTTCCGCCGGCGGTCCCGGCTCCCTTGGCCGGCGGCGGGGGTGTCTCGGGGGAGGTCATCAATCAGGTCCTAGGGGACGGAACCGGGCAGGGGCGAGAGCTGATGCCGCAGCCCTCCGATCAACGTCGCACCAATATAAGTCAGTTAGTGATCACGAAACGACGGTGGGGTGTTCCGGTTCGGAAGAGCGCGCGGCGCGGTCCGTGCGGACGCTCCGTCGCGAGTTTTCCGAGGACCTGGCCGGGATCGGGCGGGCCGCCGCGTGCGGAGGCATCATGGAGAAGTGTGAAGGTACGTGCGAGAAAACCAGCCCGGACCGAGCCGGAGCCCCCGCCCCCGGACGGCATGCTGTGGGACGTGGCCGGAGACATCCGCGTCCTGCTCACCCTGCCCGGTGCGCTGACCATGCAGGTCGCCCACCCCGCCGTCGGCGCCGGCGTCGACCAGCACTCCGTCTTCCGCACGGACCCCTGGGGCCGAGGCGTGCGCTCCGTGAACAGCGTGCTGCTGTGGGTGTACGGGGGCGAGGAAGGGATCGACGAGGGGCGCAGGCTCCGCGAACTGCACAAGACGATCCAGGGCGTCGATGCCCACGGGAGGCGTTACCACGCGCTCACGCCCGACTACTACGCGTGGGTGCACGCGACCGGCTTCCCCTCCTTCCGGCACGGACAGCGCTACCTCGGCCGCCGCCCCTGGACGGATGCCGAGGAGCGGCAGTTGTACGCCGAGTGGCTCCAGGTCGGCCGCGTCCTGGGCATCGACGACCGGGACATGCCCCAGACGCTGGAGGAGTTCTGGCCCTACTGGCACCGGATGCTCGCCGAGGAGATCGAACCGACCGCGGTCGTGCGTGAACTGGTCGAACCTGACACCGGGCTCCCCCCGCCGCCCCTCGGGCCCGCACCGGTCCGGGCCGCCCTGCGGGTCGGGTGGCCGCTGGCGGCGCCCCTCTTCGCCCGGCTGCGGCGGTTCGCGACCATCGGGCTGATGCCCCCCGACGCCCGGCGCGCGCTGGATCTGCCCTGGACGCCGCGCCAGGAGAAGCGGCTGCGGCGTCTGGGCCGTGTCGTCGCCCACGTGGTGCCGCTGCTTCCCGAACGACTGCGGTACCTGCCGTACGCCCGCCGGGCACGCCAGGCGCGGTGACGGTCACCACTCCCGGCGGGGCGTCGGTGTGACCAGGGGGCGCCTGCAGCGGGCGGAGTCCGGGTCCCTGTCAATAAACTGTTGACGCCCGCCGCGGTGGTGGCCCTGGACACCTCGCCGGTCGCTCCCGCGGCGGAAACGGCCCGCCCCGCGACGTGGGAGCCGGCGCCGGCAGTCCGGAACCCGGGGCGCCGCCCTCGCCCGCGACACCCGCCCCGCCGCCCCGTGCACCTCGCGGGACTCACCGGCTGAGTCGGCTGCCGGGGCCGCCACGCCCGCGGCGGAGCTGCCCGGCGCTGGGGCTGCCGTCCAGTCGTTCAACCGGACGGCGGCCCCAAAAGTGGCGTCAGTGCGCCGGGTGTTGCACCGAGTGAATCTTTTTCCACGAGGCGGGACGCTTCGGCGTGCTCTTCGCGGCGGATCCCTTCCCGGCGGAGTCCGGGCCCGCCTTCGGCTTGGCGGGCTGGTGGAGCCAGGTGTCGAAGAGGTCGGCCAGCGGTTCGCCCGACACCTTCTCCGCGTAGGCGACGAAGTCGCCCACGTTCGCGTTGCCGCCCTTGTGGTCCTGCGGCCAGCCCTTCAGGATCGCGAAGAAGTCCTTGTCCCCGATCTTCTTGCGGAGCGCCTGGAGGGCCATCGCGCCCCGGTCGTAGACCGCCGCGTCGAACTGGTTGTCCGGCCCCGGGTCGCCCGGCGCGACCTTCCAGAAGTCGTCGTCGGCCGGGTGCGAGGCGTACGCGTAGTCGGCCAGTTCCTGCGCCGTGCCCTCGCCCTGGTCCTCGGACCACAGCCACTGCGAGTAGGCGGCGAAGCCCTCGTGCAGCCAGATGTCCTTCCACCCCTTGAGGGAGACGCTGTCCCCGTACCACTGGTGGGCCAGCTCGTGGACGACGACGGAGGTGTTGGAGCCGTTGGAGAAGTCGTCGGGGCTGTAGAACGGGCGGGTCTGGGTCTCCAGCGCGTAGGTGGTGTCCGTGTGGGGCACGTAGCCGCCCACCGCGTCGAAGGGGTACGCGCCGAAGTAGCCCTCCAGCCAGTCGACGATCTCGCCGGACCGCTCGACGCTGGAGCGCGCCGCGCCGTCGACCTCGCCCAGGTCCTTGCTGTAGGCGTTGACGACGGGCAGCCCGGAGTCGGTCTCGCCGGTGGTGATGTCGAACTTGCCGAGTGCCAGGGTCGCCAGGTAGGTGGCCTGCGGCTGCCGGGACCGCCAGTTCCAGCGTGTCCAGCCCGCCTCGGAACGCTTCGACTGGAGGGTGCCGTTGCTGATGGCCTGGGTGCCGTCGGGCACGGAGACGCTGACGTCGTAGCTCGCCTTGTCGGTGGGGTGGTCGTTGCTGGGGAACCACCACCAGGCGGACTCGGGCTCGTTGGCTGCGACGCCGCCGTCCTCGGTGCGCAGCCACGAGGTGAAGCCGTTCACCTTCACGGTGGAGGGGACGCCGGAGTAGCGCACCACGACGGTGGCCTTCTCGCCCTTGGCCAGCGGTGCGGCCGGGGTGATCTCCAGCTCGTGCGCGCCGGAGGTGGCGAAGTGCGCCTTCTTGCCGTTCACCCGTACCTCGCTGACGTCCAGCGAGAAGTCCAGGTTGAAGCGGGACAGGTCCTGCTCGGCGGTGGCCAGCAGGGTGGCGGTGCCGTTCAGTTCATCGGTCTTCGGCTGGTAGCTGAGCCGAAGGTCGTAGTGGGAGACGTCGTATCCGCCGTTCCCGTAGTCCGGGTAGTAGGGGTCTCCCGCACCCGGCGCTCCCGGGGACGGTTCGGCCGCCGAGGCCGGGACCGCCAGCAGCAGCGAGGCCGCCACCATCGCACCCGGGACGATCAGTCTGTGACGCACGAGTCCTCCAGCTCTTCCGTCAACGCCGCCGCAGTGCACCCCGGTTCGGGCTGCCGCGTCAGGCGTCTTCACATCCGAAGGGTATGTACTCACGCGCCACACCGCATGTCCACAGCAACTACTGTCATACGTTCGCCATCCGGACGTCACACGCCGCCTGGTGCACACCCGGTGGTGCATCCGGCAGCGCCTCGGACGGCGCTCCGCACCGGCTGCGGGCGGCCGTGCCGGCCCCGGCTCACCCGGTGGCGGCCGGGCCCACCAGCCGCGCCGCGTCCACCGCGCAGCCCCACGAGACGGTGACACCTGCCCCGCCGTGCCCGTAGTTGTGCACGCACAGCGACGTGCCGCCGCGACCGTCGGGCACCCGCTCCGCCTCCAGCCGCACGCTGGGGCGGAACGGCCGCAGACCGACCCGGTGCGCGAGGACCCGCGCCTCCGCGACCTCGGGGCGGACGGCGGCGCAGCGCCGCACGATCGCCTCGGCGGTCGCCGCATCCGGCTCCCGCGACTCGGCGTCCTCCTCGGCGGTGCCGCCCAGGATCAGCCCGTAGGGCTGCGGCAGCAGATACGTCGTCTCGCTCGCCCCTGCGGCAGCGGCCACGTACCACTCCTCGACGCCCGGGTTCTCCACCACGAGGATCTGCCCGCGGACCGCGCGCACCGAGGGGTCGGGGACGAGTTCGCGGGCGCCGAGCCCGGCGCAGTTCACCACGGACGGAGCCTCGGCCGCCGCCTGTTCGAGGGAGTGCGCGGCGCGCTGTTCCCAGCGCCCGCCCGCGGCCTCGAACCGCCCCCGCAGGTAGCCGAGATAGGCCGGCATGTCGACGATCGGTGCCCGGGGCGGGGTCCCGGTGAGCGCCGTCCACTCCGCGGGCGGCGTACTGTCCGGCATGCTGCCGCGCACCAGCCGCACACCGGTCGTCGGCGGCTGCTCGGCGAGCCAGGAGAAGTGCCGGAAGGAGCGGACCGCCCACTGGAGCGCCTGCTTCTCGGGGGCGATCCGGTACGGCCAGATCAGGCCGCCCGCGACCGCGGAGGTCGTCGAGTCCGGCTCCTGGGGGCTCCACAGCCGTACGTCCGTGCCCCTTCCCCGACCGCCCCGACCGCCCCGGCGTTCGGCCAGCACCACCGCCGTGGTGAGTCCGATGACCCCGCCGCCTATGACGACGACGGCACCCTCGGGCGTGCCGCCGCCCCGCGTCACCTCAGTCATGACCCGGACAGTACTCCGCGGCCGGTCCGGTCCCCGTCGCCCCCTCCAGCGCGGTCAGCAGCGCCAGCGGGGTGGCCGCCGCCCAGGCCTGCGGCGAGCAGGCGTGCGGGTAGGGGACCGGGAACGGGTGCTCGGTGCGGGCGTAGCCGGCCAGCACCTCCGGGAGGCGGTAGCCGTGCCGGGCTGCGGCCTCCAGCAGACCGTCCGCCAGGCGCGCGGTCTCCTCGTGCAGGCCGTAGCGGGCCAGGCCCAGCGCGATCAGGGCGTTGTCCTGGGGCCAGATGCTGCCGCGGTGGTAGGACAGCGGGTGGTAGGGGGCCTGCCCGGCGGCGAGGGTGCGGACGCCCCAGCCGGAGAAGAGGTCGGGTTCCAGCAGCCTGCGCCCCACCGCCTCGCCGCGCTCCTGGTCCAGGATGCCGGACCACAGCAGGCGGCCCGCGTCGGAGGCTAGGGCGTCGAGCCGGCGGCCGGTTCCGTCCAGGGCGAGCGGCGGGAAGCCGCGGTCGGGCAGCCAGAAGTCGGCGGCGAAGCGCTCCCGCAGCGCCGCCGCGGCATCTTCCAACGCCTCGGCCCAGTCGGGGTCGTCCCAGGCGGAGCGGGCCAGACCGGCGGTGCGGCGCAGCGCGTCGTACGCGTACCCCTGCGCCTCGGCGACGAGCACCGCACCGCTGGGCAGGGAGCCGTCGGCACCGCAGACGGCGCCGGGGGAGTCCTTCCAGTTCTGGTTGGCCAGCCCCGCCTCGTGCGGCCGGTAGGCGAGGTAACCGAACTCCTCCAGCCCGCTCCCGCACAGCAGCCACCGCGCCGCCGCGCGCGCCTGCGGCTCCAGCCTGCGGGCCAGCGCTCCACCGGCCGCGCCCTGCTGCTGCGCGTAGGCGCCGAGCAGGACGAGGAAGAGCGGGGTGGAGTCGACGGAGCCGTAGTAGCGGCCGTAGGGGACCTGCCCGAAAGCGGCCAGCTCGCCGTGGCGCACCTCGTGCACGATCTTGCCGGGCTCCGCGATCAGGTCCGCCTCCTCCCGGTCGGCCTGGGTGGCGGCCAGCGCGAGCAGCGTCGCCTCGGCGAGCTGGGGCCGGTAGGGCAGGGCGAAGTACGAGGTGAGCAGGGAGTCGCGGCCGAAGAGGGTGAGGAACCAGGGCACGCCGGCGCCCGGCACGCGCAGCGGCTCCCCGTCCGGGCCCGGCACCGTGACCCGCAGCCCGGCCAGGTCGGCCAGCCCCTGCTCGCAGGCGCGGTTCAGCTTCTCCCCGTGCGGGCGGGCGGCGGGGAGGGGCGCGGCGGTCACGAAGGAGCGCCGGTCGGCGGCGAGCCGGGCCCGCACCGTCGCCGGGTCGTCGCCCAGGGCGGTGGCGGGGGAGTCCGGCTCGGGTGTGCCGTGCGGTACGGCCGCGGCCCGCAGCCGCAGTTCTGCCGTGCCGTGCGGGGGCAGCTGAAGGACCCAGCCGAGCGTGCACGCGGTACCGGGTGCCGCGCCGGCGCCGGACACGCCGTCGGTGCCCGCACCCTCCGGTGCTCCGCCGTCCTGCCGCGTCACGGAAGGAGCGGGGTCGGCTGTCACGACCGTCCGCGCGTGCCAGGCGGGACCGCGCCGGTAGTCGAACGCGACACCGTCCGGCCGCGGTGCGCTCCCGCGGGCCCCTCCGGGCTTCTCGAAGCTGCGGTGGTGGGAGCGCAGTTCCATCTGGTCGGCGAAGTCGGCGTCCACGGTCAGGGACAGGCGCAGAGTCGTCGCCGTGCCCTGGTTGCTGACGACCCGCAGCCACTCCGACAGCCCGCCGTCGGCCACGACTTGCTCACGCAGGACCGTACAGGCGGGCGGCGCCTCGCGGGTGCCGCGGGAGGTGAGGACGGCACCGCCCTGCGCACCGCCCTCGTCCCCCTCCGGGGCGGGTACGAGGACGACGGGCTCGGCCCCGTCGAGCCGCAGCTCCCAGCGGCTCAGGTGGCGGGCGTCCCGGCGGAAGAGGCCGCGCGGCATCGTCGCCCCGCCGGGCCCGCCGATGTCTCCCGAGGGGGCCAGTACCGCGAAGGTGCCGTCGTGCACGAGCAGGCGGTGTCCGGTCGCCGTCATCGTCTCAGGCTCCCTTCCCCGGTTCGGACGTCCGGGCGGGCGTGCGGGAAGGCGTCCGTGGGCCGGGAACGTGCGGCCGGGCCGCACCGGAGGCGTTGCGGGAGAGCAGGTCGAGGGCGAGCGCCGCCGTCCAGCTGAAGTCCCGCGCGCCGCGTCCGTGCCCGGTGTACGGGTCGAGGTACTCCGCGAAACGGCTCTCCGCCGCCGCGTGCAGCACCTCGGCGGCCAGTGTGTCGGCCTTTTCCCGGTGGCCGTGGAGGCGCAGACCGTGCTCCAGCAGCCAGTTGACGTTGAACCAGGCGGGCCCGCGCCAGTAGCGGTGCGGGTCGAAGGCGGCGCCCCGCAGGTCGTAGCTGGGCAGCAGGGGCACCGCCGTGCCGACTCCGAAGTGCTCCCCCGAGGCGCTGTCCGCGAGCGTCCCGGCGATCTGCGCGGGCAGGTCCGGCGCGATCAGCGGTAGCAGCCCGGCGGCGCTCCGTTCGGTCACCAGCCGTCCCACGGGTGCCCTGCCCTTACGCGTGGGCTGCGGGCCCGCGCGCAGGTCGCGGCAGAGGAACTGCCCCGCCTGGGGGGACCACAGCCGCTCGACGAGCGCGCGCGTCAGCGCGGCGGCCCGCTCCAGGTGGCCGTCCCCCGGGCGGCCGAGGGCCTCCGCGATGCGGGCCAGGGCGTGTTCGGAGGCGGCCCACAGCGCGTTGAATCCGGGGTCCTCCACGGCGAACGCGTGGTGGGCCTCCGCGTCGTGGTACCCGTGGTCGCGGTAGTCGGCGGCCAGCCGTACGTACCGCCCGTAGTCGAGGTCGGTCGGCCGGTCGGCGGCCGCTCCGTGCGCCAGGTCGGCACGCCGGAAGGACCCGGCCGCCGCGGGCTCGACCCGGGCCAGAGGACCGTCCCAGCACGGGCTGTTGTCCATGCCGGGTTCCCACGGGTGCACCACGGCTGCCAGCCCGCCGCCTCCCAGGTCCCGGTGGGCGGCCAGGTACCGGTGCCAGGCCGCCAGCCGCGGGTGGACCCGGGCGAGGAAGCCGCGTCGGGCGGACGCGGCGGGATCGGCGCGGTGCACCAGCCACGCCGCCAGGGCGTGCACGGGCGGCTGCACGATGCCGGACGTCTCCACGGCGTGGGGCGCTCCGGCTTGGGCGCCCGCACTCGACGAGCGCCAGAAGTCGGGGCTGGGGAAGTAGGCGCCGAGCGGCACGGCGCGGTTGAAGACGATGTGCGGCACCCGGCCGTCGCCCCACTGGGCGCCCAGCAGCGTCTCCAGTTCGCGCTGGGCCCGCACGGGGGACAGGTGGCGCAGCCCGATCGCGATGAAGGCCGAGTCCCAGCTCCACTGGTGCGGGTAGAGGCCGCGGGAGGGCACGGTGGAGCTTCCCGTCCAGTTGCCCAGCAGCACCCGGCAGGCGGCCCGGCGCAGGGTGCGGCGGCCCTGTGCGGTGAGCGGCGGGGCGGCGGGGCGCGCGAACGGTGGGACCGCCGGCCCGGCGGCCACGTCCGGCGGCGTCGTCATCGGTGCGCCCCGCCGGCCGGACCACTTGCCGGACCGTCCGCCGGTGCCGGTCCGCTCATCCGGGCCAGGAACGGCGGGATGGAGCGGACGGCCTCCGCGGGGTCGAGGTCGGGTGAGAGCCGGCACTCCACGGCCAGGAACCCCTCGTAGCCCGCGCTGTCCAGCGCACCCAGCCAGGCCGGCCAGTCCAGGTGGCCCGCGCCGGGCTGGAACCGGTTCGAGTCGCTGACCTGGGCGTGCCCGATCCACGGGGCGGCAGCGAGGAGGGCCGCCGCCGGATCGGCCTCCTCGATGTTCATGTGGTAGCTGTCGACGCCGATGCGCACCGCGTCGCACCCCACGGCCTGGAGCAACTCGACCGCCTGGCCGAGCCTGTTGACCATGTGGTCCTCGTACCGGTTCAGCGGTTCCAGGAAGAGCGTCACGCCCTCGGCGCGGGCGTGCTCGCCCAGTTCGGCCAGCCCGGCGAGCAGCACGTCGCGGTCCTCCGCCTCGCTGCGCGGCGGGGTGAACGGCGGCAGCCTGCGGGAGAACATGCCGTAGGAGGCGGGGGTCTGCGCGCCGAGGCCGCCGAGCTCCGCGATGACACCGAGCTGGGACTTCATCTGGTCGAGGGCGTCGCGCCGCTGGTCGGGGTCGAACGCGCCGAAGAAGTGGAGCATGTCGACGCAGACGGTCGGCATGACGACACCGTCCGCCTTCGCCCGGCGCAGTTCCGGCAGCCGGTCGCGGAAGTGCTGGTCCCCCTTTCCGCGCAGCTCGATGCCGTCGTAACCGGCTTCTTGGGCGAACTCCCACTTGCGCTGGAGGGTTTCCCCGGGCAGGAGCTGCTCCTGGCAGGCGGTGCGGAACATGTGCGGCGTGGCCTTTCGGTGGTGGGGTGGCGCGGTGGGTTGCGAGGGGGCGGCCCGGCCGGGCCGCTCAGAAGGCGAGCACCATCTGCAACGCCTCCTGCGGCCGCCCGTCCAGCAGTTCGTACGCCTCGGCGGCGTCGGCGGCCGGCACCACATGGCTCACGAGCGAGGCCACATCGATCCGGCCCTCGGCGACCAGCCGCAGGAAGGTGCGCTGCAGCCGCTCGACGCTCCACCGGCCGTCGAGCGGCTGGGGGACGCCGCCGATCTGCGAGCAGACGAGCTGGGCGCGGTTGTGGTGGAACTCGTCCCCGAGCCGCAGCCCGACACCGTCGCCCTGGTAGAACCCGGCAGCGACCACACGCCCTCCGACGGCGACGGAGCGCAGCGCCTCGTGCAGCGCGGGGTAGGCGCCGCTGATCTCGATCGCCGCGTCGGCACCGCGCCCTTCGGTCTCCTCGCGCACCCGCTCGGCGACGGCGTCGCTGCGCGCGTTCAGCGTCCGGTGCGCACCGTGGGCGCGGGCGTGTTCCAGACGGACGTCGAGCGCGTCGATGGCAGTGACGCGCGCCCCGTTGAGCTGGGCGAGGCGGGTGGCCAGCAGACCGATGACGCCCTGGCCGAAGACCGTGATGTCCTCGCCCAGATGGATGTCGGCGCCGAGGACCGCGTTGTAGGCGATGGCACCGACGCGGGCGAACGCACCAGCCAGCGGGTCGAGTCCGTCCGGCAGCCGGTGGCCCGTCAACTTCTCGGCGGGGACGACCCCTTCGCTGCGGTGGCCCCAGATGCCCCACACCGTCTCGCCGACGCGGGGGATGCCGGGGGCGCCGTCCAGTTCGGGGGAGACCTCGACGACGTCGCCCACCTCGGAGTAGCCCCAGCCCACGACCGGGTACGCGATGCCCGCCGCGCCGTCGTCGAAGAGCCGGGAGGACGGGTCCCAGGTCCGCGTCAGATAGGGGTTCGTTCCCCTGTAGGCGGTAAGTTCCGTTCCTGCCGATATGCCCGAATAGCGGGTGCGGACCCGCAGGTGACCCGGGGGCAGCGGCTCGCTTTCGTGTGCGGCCACCTCGACCGTACGCGGGCCGGTGAACTGGACAACTCGCTCCACAGGGGACTCCGAAGGCCGTGACGTCAGCAGTTTCGTCGAAGATACATCAGAGTTACGTCTTGTAAACAGACAGAACTGATGCTGAGATGCGGTTCTGGTAAGCGGAAGTCGGAACCGAGGGTGAGGTATGGGGACGTGGAAGCGGCGGTCACGGGTGACCGCGGCCGGGCTCGCCGGGATGCTCGGTGCGGGCCTGCTCGCGGGCTGCTCGGGCAGCGCCAAGGCGGGCCCGGACAGACCGGACGGGAAGATCACCGTGTGGACGCTGGAGAACCTGCCCGCGCGGATGGCGGCGACGAAGAAGGCCGTCGCCCGGTACGAGAAACGCAGCGGAGTCCAGGTCGATCTCGTCGGTGTCGACGAGGCCCAGCTTCCGCAACTGATCATGTCGGCGGCCGCCGCGGGTGACCTGCCCGACGTGATCGGCGCACTGCCGCTGGGCCAGGTCTGGCAGATGTACGGAAACGACCTGCTCAACACCGAGATGCCCGCACGGATCGTCGAGGACCTCGGGCCCGGCACCTTCGACGCCAACGCGCTGAAGCTCACCGCCGACGGGAGCAAGCGGCTGACCGTCCCCTCCGACGCCTGGCTGCAGCTCCTCGTCTACCGCAAGGATCTCTTCCGCAAGGCGAAGCTGCCCGCGCCCACCACCTACGGCACCCTGAAGAACGCGGCGAAGACCCTCGATCAGGGGGAGCGGGACGGCATCTCCCTGGCCACCGACCCCGGTGACGTCTTCACCCAGCAGAGCTTCGAGAACATGGCGCTGGCCGACGACTGCCGGCTCATCGACCGGAAGGACGGTGCCGGAGGTGAGAAGGACGTGGCACTGGACTCGCCCGCCTGCCGCCGCGCCTTCGCCACCTACAAGACGCTCGCCCGCGACCACGGCCCGGCCGGCACCCAGACACTGGACTCCACCCGCGCCACCTACTTCGCGGGCCGCTCCCCGATGCTGATGTGGTCCTCCTTCCTGCTGGACGAGCTGGCCGGGGAGCGTGCCGACGCCCGGCCGAGCTGCCCGCAGTGCAAGAAGGACCCCGGTTTCCTCGCGCAGAACAGCGGGATCACCACCGCCATGAAGGGCCCGGACGCCGCGCGGGCAGGCCAGTTCGGCGAGATCACCTCCTGGACGGTGACCAGGACGGCCGAGACGAAGGCCTCCCGCAGCTTCATCGAGTACATGATGGGCGCCGGATACGAGGACTGGTTCGGCATGGCGCCCGAAGGCAAGATCCCCGTCCGGCAGGGCACCGCCGACGACCCGGAGAAGTACACCCGCGCCTGGAAGCACAGCCGCCTGGGCGTCGAGGCCACCCACCGCAGGCCGCTCGACGAGATCTACTCCGACAAGCTGCTGAACGAACTGGCCGACGGCGTCGCCCACATGCGCCGCTGGGGCATCACCGACGGCGAAGGTGGGCTGGTCGGCGCCACCAACGGGGAGCTGCCGGTCGCCAAGGCCGTCGGCGAGATGACCAGCGGGCAGACACCACCCGGCGAGGCCGCCCGTGCGGCGAACGAGGAAGTCGGCGCACTGCGGAGGTCCCTGCAATGAGCACCACGTCCCCCACCCCGCCCGGCGCCGCCACCGGCCCCCCGGGCAGCGAACCGGCGGGCGGCGGCGCACGCGGCCGCGCCACACCGCCGCCGCGCCGCCGCGCGACCACCGGTGCGGACCGGGAGAGCCGCGCCGGGCTGGCCTTCGTGACGCCCACCTTCCTCGTCGTCCTGGTGGTCGTCGTCCTGCCCATCCTCTGGACGGTCCTGCTGGCCTTCCAGCACGCCCGGCTGGTCGACATCCAGGGCATGAGCCTGTTCGGCAACTGGACGCTGCACAACTTCGCCGGAGTCTTCACCTCGCCCGGCTTCTGGACCAGCCTGTGGACGACGCTGCTGTACACGGTCGGCGCCACCGTCGGGTCCGTGGTGCTCGGCCTGGTCGCGGCGCTCGCCCTGCGCACCCCCTTCCGCGGCCGCGGCCTGCTGCGCGGCTCGATGCTGCTGCCCTACGTGGCGCCCGTGGTGGCCGTCGCGTTCGTGTGGGAGATCGCGCTGAGCCCGCAGTTCGGCATCGTCAACGAGTGGGGTGGCAAGCTGCTGGGCTGGGACGACCCGATCGCCTTCCTGTCCACCCGCTCGTGGGAGGTCTCCTTCCTCGGGCTGCACTTCGACGTCCCGCTCGCGCTGCTGACCGTCATCGCGTTCGAGACCTGGCGGTACTTCCCGTTCGCCTTCCTCTTCCTGCTCGCCCGACTCCAGGCCGTGCCCGACGGGCTGGAGGAGGCCGCCAAGGTGGACGGGGCCACCCCCACCCAGCGCTTCCGCCACGTGCTGCTGCCGCAGTTGATGCCGGTCATCGCGCTGCTGTGCGTCCTGCGGTTCATCATGACGTTCAACAAGTTCGACGACGTCTACCTGCTCACCGGCGGCGGCTCCGGCACCGACGTGGTGGCCGTGCGCGTCTACGACTTCCTCACCGCACGCTTCGACGTGGGCGCCGCCGCGGCACAGGCCCTGGTGCTCGCCGCCGTCCTCATGGTGCTGCTGGGCATCTACTTCACCTTCTTCGCCAAGAAGACGCAGGAGGAGGCGTGATGAGCCCGACCCACACCTCCGTGCGCACCCGCCCGGCAGCGCCGTGCCGGATCAGCCGCGCACAGTTCGAGGAGCGCCTCTTCGGGGTGCTCCGCCGGGTGGTGATCGCCTTCCTCGCCGTGATCACCCTGGCGCCCTTCTCCTACATGCTGCTGCTGTCGGTGAAGCCCATCGACGCGCTGCTGCTCGATCCGGGCCAACTGTGGGTGAACGCCCAGGACTTCACCCTGTCCACCTACCGGGAGGTGCTGAAGCCCACCTCCGAGGGCGGGCAGGGGTTCCTGCACATGCTGGCCAACTCCGCGCTCGTCTCGCTCGGCGCGGTCGCCCTCACCCTGCTCGCCGCGATCCCCGGCGCGTACGCCGTCAGCCGGCTGAAGTTCTTCGGCGGCCGGCAGGTCGGCGCCCTCTTCCTCGCCGTCTACCTGTTCCCGGCGACGCTGCTGGCCGTGCCGCTGTTCGTGATGTTCGCCAAGATCGGACTCCAGGGCAGCCTGGTCGGACTCGCCGTCGTCTACATCGCGCAGACCGTACCGGTGTCGATCTACATGATGAAGAACTACTTCGTCACCATCCCGTACTCCATCGAGGAGGCGGCCGCGCTGGACGGCTGCAGCCGGCTGCAAACGGTCCGCAAGGTGATCCTCCCGCTGGCCGCACCGTCGCTGATGGCCACCGGGCTGTACGTGTTCATGATCGCCTGGAACGAGTTCCTCTTCGCGCTGCTCTTCCTCGCCGCCCAACCCGGCAAGTGGACGGTCTCCCTCGGTCTCCAGCAGCTCGCGGGCGGTATCGAGGTCTCCAAGACCGTGCTGATGGCAGGATCGGTGGTGCTGACCATCCCCGTCGTCCTGCTCTTCTTCGCCGCGGAACGGCTCCTCACCGAGGGGCTGACCAGCGGCGCCGACAAGAGCTGAGGCGAGCCGCGAGCACGAACCGAAGACCGTGAGCTGAGGAGAGCATGACCGGTACCACCGGCAACCAGTCGAGCGCGGGCCACCTGCTGCGGCTCATCCGGGACGGCAGGGCCACCACCCGCGGTGCCCTGCAACAGGCCACCGGGCTGTCCCGCTCCACCGTCGGCCACCGTCTCGACCAGCTCTTCGCGGCCGGCTGGCTCCGCGAGGGCGAGGCCGCGCCCGCGCCGGGCTCCACGGGGGGACGGCCCTCGGCACGACTGGAGTTCGACGCCGGGCACGCGGTCGTGCTCGCCGCCGACCTGGGCACCCGGCACGCCCATGCGGCCGTCCTCGATCTGGCCGGCAACGTGCTGGCCGAGCACTCCGGCGAGCTGGACATAGGGGAAGGGCCCGAGACGGTGCTCGACCGGCTGGCGCGGTGGTTCGCCGACCTGCTGGTCACGCACGGCCTCGACTCCGCACCGGTGTGCGGCATCGGCCTGTCCGTGCCGGGGCCCGTCGATCACGCCTCCGGGCTGGTCGTCCAGCCGCCGATCATGCCCGGCTGGGACTGCTACCCGATCCGGGAGCGGATGCGGGAGGCGTACGCCGCCCACGTACGCGCCGACGACCCGGTTCCCGTCCTCGTCGACAACGACGCCAACCTGATGGCGTACGCCGAACAGCGCGCCGGGCACCCCGACTGCGCCGCCTTCGTGCTGATCAAGGTCGCCACCGGGATCGGGGCCGGTGTCGTCGTGGACGGCCAGCCCTATCGGGGCATCGACGGCGGTGCGGGCGACATCGGGCACATCCGGCTGCACGACGGCTCGGACGCCCTGTGCATGTGCGGCAACCACGGCTGTCTCGCCGCCGTCGCCAGCGGCGGCGCCCTGGCCCGGCAGCTGACGGAGGCGGGCGTCCCCACCACCTCCGGATCCGGTGTCCGCGACCACCTCGCCGCCGGCCGGCCCGAGGCCGTCCGGCTCGCCCGCGAGGCGGGTCGCCGGGTGGGAGAGGTGCTCGTCACCGTCGTCACCCTGCTCAACCCCGGCGTTTTGATGATCGCCGGAGACCTCGCGGGCACCCCCTTCGTGACCGGCGTACGGGAGCTGCTCTACCAGCGGGCCATGCCCCGCACCACCGCACACCTGCACGTCGTCACCTCGCGGCTCGGCGACCGGGCCGGCCTCATCGGCGCCGCCGCCATGGTCGTCGAGGACCGGTACGCCCCCGACCGCGCCGACGCCCGGCTGGCCGCCCTCACCGGCTGACCCGCCGCACCCCCGCGCAGGAGAACCGCACCGTACGCAGGAGAACCGCACCGTGACCGCACCCTGGCCCCACCCACCGCTCCGCGTCGGCCTCGTCGGCGCCGGGCCCTGGGCCCGCACCATGCACGCCCGGATGCTGGCAGCCGGGCCCGAGACCGAGCTGGCGGCCGTCTGGGCCCGCCGGCCCGAGGCGGCCACCGCCCTCGCCGCCGAGTACGGGACGAAGGCCGCTGCCTCCTTCGCTCAACTCCTCGACGAGTGCGAGGCGGTGGCCTTCGCGGTGCCGCCCGCCGTCCAGGCCGAACTGGCCCCGCCAGCCGCCCGCGCCGGCCGGGCGCTGCTGCTGGAGAAGCCGCTCGGCCCGGACCTGGCCGCCGCCCGCGCGGTCGCCGACGCGGTGGCGGACGGCGGCGTCGTCTCCCAACTGGTGCTCACCAAGCGCTACCACCCCCTCACCCGTCACTTCCTGGCCCGTGCCCGGGAGCGCACCGTCACCGGCGCTCGCTCCTGCTATCTGCACGGCGCCTTCCTCGGCGGCGACCAGGCCAGCGCCTGGCGGCTGGCCCATGGCGCGCTGCTCGACCTCGGCCCCCACCTGCTGGACCTGCTCGACCTGGCCGTCGGCCCGATCAGGTCGGTCCGCTCCACCGGCGACCCGCGCCGCTGGACCGAGCTGACCTGCGAACACGAGACCGGCGCTGTCAGCCAGGCCTCGCTGTCCGGCGCCGTCGCCCTGCCCCGGGCCCGTACCCGCATCGAGCTGTACGGGCCCGGGGACGAGGGCGAACTGGTCTACGACACCGCCGCACTCGACCACGAGGAGTGCTGGCCGGTGCTCCGCCACGAGTTCGCGACCGCGGTGCGCGCCGGCCGCGCCGGCGACATCGACGCCCGGCGCGGGCTGCGCCTCCAGGAGCTGCTCGCCCAGGCACTGCGCTGAGCGCCTCACAGCTCCACCGGGTCCACCTCCCGCAGCTCCCCGTCCACCAGGCCCAGCCACCGGGTGATGCCCACCTCGTGCAGGAAGGGGACGTCGTGGCCGGCCACCACCAGGGCGCCCTCGTACGCCGCCAGGGCCTGCCGCAACTGGCCGACGCTCGCCAGGTCCAGATTGTTGGTGGGCTCGTCCAGCATCAGCAACTGGGGACCCGGCTCGGCGAGCATCACGGCGGCCAGCGTGCCGCGGAAGCGCTCGCCGCCCGAGAGGGTGCCCACCTGCCGGTCGGCCCGCGCGCCCCGGAAGAGGAACCGCGCCAACTGGGCCCTGATCCGCTGGTTGGTGGCCTGCGGCGCCAGCTTCGCCACGTTCTCCACCAGGGACAGCGCGTCGTCGAGGACGTCGAGCCGCTGGGGCAGGTACCGCAGCGGCACGTGGGTGTGCAGCTCGCCCGACACCGGCGCCAGTTGCCCGGCGAGGGTGCGCAGCAACGTCGTCTTGCCCGCGCCGTTCGGCCCGACCAGTGCGATCCGGTCGGGGCCGTTGACCCGCAGCGTCGCCCGCGCGCCGTTCCGCAGCTCCACCTCCTCAAGGCTGAGGACCTGCCGCCCGCGCGGCACCGCGGTGAACGGCAGCTCGACGCTGATCTCCGCGTCGTCCCGGACGCGCCCCTCGGCCTCCTCCAGCCGCCCCCTGGCCTCCTCCAGTCGCTGCTCGTGCAGGATCCGGTGCTTGCCGGCGGACTCCTGTGCCGCCCGCTTGCGCAGCTTCATCACGGCCCTCGGCTCCCGCTTGTTCGCGTACGCCTTGTCGGCGAAGCGCTTTCGCCTGGCCAGCTTCGTATGGGCCTCGGCGAGCTCCCGCTTCTGGCGCTTCAGGTCGGTCTCGGCCACCCGCACCATGCGCTCGGCGGCGTCCTGTTCGGTGGCGACGGCTTCCTCGTACGCCGCGAGGTTGCCGCCGTACCAGGTCACCCCGCCGTCGCGCAGCTCGGCGATCCGGTCGACGAGAGCGAGGAGTTCGCGGTCGTGGCTGACCAGTACCAGCACGCCGGGGAACGCTGCGACCGCGTCGTAAAGCCGCCGCCGCGCCGTCCGGTCGAGGTTGTTGGTGGGCTCGTCCAGCAGGAGCACGTCCGGCCGTGTCAGCAGCAGCGCGGCCAGCCGCAGCAGCACCGACTCGCCGCCCGACACCTCGCCGATGGTGCGGTCCAGTCCGACGTGCTCCAGCCCGAGCTGGTCGAGCGTCGCCCGCGCCCGCTCCTCCACGTCCCAGTCGTCGCCGACGGCGGTGAAGTGCTCCTCGGCGGCGTCACCCGCCTCGATGGCGTGCAGCGCCGCACGGATGCGGTCGATGCCCAGCGCCTGGTCGACGCGGAGCGAGGTGTCCAGCGTCAGGTCCTGCGGCAGGTAGGCGACCTCCCCGGCGACCGTGACGGTGCCCGCCCCGGGGCGAAGCTGCCCGGCGAGCAGCTTCAGCAGGGTCGACTTGCCCGAGCCGTTCAGCCCGATCAGCCCGGTGCGTCCGGGGCCGACGGACAGGTCGAAATCGGTGAGGAGAGGCGTGCCGTCCGGCCAGGAGAAACTCAGGCGGGTACAGGTCACAACAGGGGGGTGGGTATGCATGGGGTCTCCTGGTCGCAGCGCGGTGGCGGGGGGGGGCAACACGGGAGACACCGGGCCCCGGGCAACAGCAGCGGGGCGGAAACCTGCGAGGAGAGCGGCTCCGACGGACGGTCGGCTCACTTCCGAGGTCGCACACGTGGCACACGGACGAGGGGCGCACGGTGTCTCAGACCTCAGATGAGCAAGACCTCTCCAAACGCCGACAACAGAGCCGTTCAGGACGGTACGCGCTGTTCGAGGCGGTATGCAAGCCGTTTCCGGCACCCGGGCGCGGGGGAGGGCAGCCGCCCCGGGCGGCCCGCCGGACGCGCACGTGACGAGCGGACGCAGGATCCCGCCAGGAGCGCCCGCCGTACGGCGAACCGTGCGGGCCCCCTCGTCGTCCTCTTGCGTGCAGTCGATGAAACGGACGGGAGAACAGGTGTATGTGATGCGAGGTTCCACGAGACGGTTCGCCGCCATGGCGTGCGCCGGAGGTCTCGCCCTCATGGCGACCGGATGCGCCGGCGACGCGGAGGGAGGCGAGGGCTCCGGCTCCGGTACCGACGGCAGGGGCAAGCGAGCCGCCCCGTCCGGCGTGGTCAGCAAGGCGCAGGCCGACAAGCTCATCGACCACTACGAGAAGGTCAACAACGAGGCGAACAAGAAGGCGGACCCCGGGCTGCTGTCCACGGTCGAGGGCGGGGCCCTGCTGGAGCAGAGCAAGGCCGACTACAAGCAGGACAAGAACCTCTCGAAGAAGGAGCTCAAGGAGGGCCGCGAGCCCTTCTTCTACGTCGACCGGAAGGTCTACATACCCCGGGACCGCTCGGCCGACTGGTTCCTGACCGTGGCCCGTTCCAAGAGCGCCGGCGACAAGAAGAGCAAGGTCCCCGCCCTCCTGGTGATGGAGAAGCAGGGCGGCAAGTGGAAGATGGTCGCCAGCGGCTACAGCGAGGACAACCGGATCCCGCGCCTCGCCGAGGACAAGGACGGCTTCGTGGTGCCCGCCGGAAAGAGCCGCAAGGTGGGGGAGATGGCCCCCGACGGTCTCCCCGCCGCCTTCCTGGAGCTCTACACCTCGAAGGGCTCCACAGCGGCCACGGGGTTCCGCGAGTCGAAGACCACCAGGTGGATCCGGAAGATCCCCAAGACCCAGAACAAGCTCCTCGACCCCTACGGCGAAGCCGAGTTCAGCCCCGGGGAGACGGAGCACGAGAAGAGCTACGCGCTCAAGACGGCGGACGGCGGCGTCCTCGCCGTCTTCAACACCGCCGTGCGGGAGCACGACCGGGGCACGCAGGCCACCGCGACGGTCACCCCCTCCGACGCGATGAAGGCGTTCGTGGGGGGATCCCCGCAGCCGTCCTTCTTCGTGGACTGGCTGCACCAGTCCTCCGCCTACCTCCCCAAGAAGGGCAAGGTCAGGCTGCTCGGCTCCGAGATGCAGATGACGGACGTGGCGGCGGGATCCACCATGGACGGCGGGATGCCGGGGACCGACGTCTGAGACGGAACGCACCCGTGCCGGTGCCCGCGCCCCGCAGGGGCGTGGACACCGGCACGGTACGAGGCGGCACGGTGCGTGGAGCCGAGTGGGCGCCGGTCGGTCAGGCCAGGCCCGCCCGGCGCAGGGCCTCCGCCATCTCGCTGTTGGCCGGGGCGGGGGCCGAGGAACCCCGCCGCTTGGCGCCCGGAGCGCCGCCCTTGCCGCCCTTGCCGGACGGGCCAGCGCCGCCCGGCCTGCCGCCGCTCTCGCGGGGCGAGCCCTGCCGCTGCCGGGGGGCGCCGCCGCGCTGCCGCTCCCGGCCGCCGCCGCGGCCCTCGCGGGCCTGCCCGCCCGGCTCGTCGTCCAGCCGCAGCGTCAGCGAGATCCGCTTGCGGGCCTCGTCCACGTCCAGCACCCGCACCTTGACGATGTCGCCGGGCTTGACCACGTCGCGCGGATCCTTGACGAACGTCTTGGACATCGCGGAGACGTGCACCAGCCCGTCCTGGTGGACTCCGACGTCGACGAAGGCGCCGAACGCGGCGACGTTCGTCACCACGCCCTCCAGCACCATGCCCGCCGCCAGATCGCTCAGCTTCTCGACGCCCTCCTTGAAGCTGGCCGTGCGGAAGGCGGGCCGCGGGTCGCGGCCCGGCTTCTCCAGCTCGCGGAGGATGTCGGTGACCGTCGGCAGGCCGAAGGTGTCGTCCACGAACTCCTGCGGGTCGAAGGCGCGGAGCGTCTTCGTGTTGCCGATCAACGACGGCACGTCGGTGTTCGCCTTCGCCACCATGCCGCGCACCACCGGGTAGGCCTCCGGGTGCACCGCCGAGGCGTCCAGCGGGTCGTCGCCGTCGGGGATGCGCAGAAAGCCGGCGCACTGCTCGAACGCCTTGGGACCGAGCCGGGTGACGTCCTTGAGCGCCGTGCGGCTCTTGAAGGGCCCGTTCGCGTCCCGGTGGGCGACGATGTTCTCCGCGAGGACCGAGCCGATGCCCGAGACGCGGGAGAGCAGCGGGGGAGAGGCGGTGTTGACGTCCACCCCGACGCCGTTCACACAGTCCTCCACCACCGCGTCCAGGGAGCGTGAGAGCTTCACCTCGGACAGGTCGTGCTGATACTGACCCACCCCGATCGACTTGGGGTCGATCTTGACGAGCTCCGCCAACGGGTCCTGCAGGCGGCGGGCGATGGAGACGGCGCCGCGCAGCGAGACGTCGAGCTCGGGCAGTTCCTGGGAGGCGTAGGCCGAGGCGGAGTACACCGAGGCGCCCGCCTCCGAGACCATCACCTTCGTCAGCCTCAGTTCGGGCTTGGCAGCCAGCAGTTCACCCGCGAGCTTGTCGGTCTCCCTGGAGGCGGTGCCGTTGCCGATGGCGACCAGCTCGACCTTGTGCGCCTCGGCGAGCGCCGCCAGCTTGGCCAGGGACTCGTCCCACTGCTTCTGCGGCGCGTGCGGGTAGACCGTGTCGGTGGCGGCGACCTTGCCCGTCGCGTCGATGACGGCGACCTTCACGCCCGTGCGCAGGCCCGGGTCCAGGCCGAGGGTGGCGCGGCTGCCGGCGGGCGCGGCGAGCAGCAGGTCCCGCAGGTTGGCCGCGAACACCCGCACCGCCTCGTCCTCGGCCGCCGTCCGCAGCCGGGTCCGCAGGTCGATACCCAGGTGCACCAGCACGCGCGTACGCCAGGCCCAGCGCACCGTCTCGGCCAGCCAGGCGTCGGCGGGGCGGCCCTGGTCGCGCACTCCGAAGCGCTGTGCGATGGAGCGCTCGTAGGAGCTGGGGCCCTCGCTCTCCTCGCCCGCGGGTTCGGGGGCGAGGGTGAGGTCGAGCACCTCTTCCTTCTCGCCGCGCAGCATGGCCAGGATCCGGTGCGAGGGCAGCTCGGTGAAGCCCTCGGCGAAGTCGAAGTAGTCGGCGAACTTGGCGCCCTGCGCCTCCTTGCCCTCCCGCACCGTGGCGACCAGCCGGCCGCGCTCCCACATCCGCTCGCGCAGTTCACCGATCAGGTCGGCGTCCTCGCTGAAGCGCTCGGCCAGGATGGCGCGGGCGCCCTCCAGCGCGGCCGCGGAGTCCGCGACGCCCTTGTCGGCGTCGACGAACGCGGCGGCGGCCGCGGCGGGTTCCACCGTGGGGTCCGTGAGCAGCCCGTCGGCCAGCGGCTCCAGACCGGCCTCGCGGGCGATCTGCGCCTTGGTGCGCCGCTTGGGCTTGTACGGCAGGTAGATGTCCTCCAGCCGCGCCTTGGAGTCGGCGGCCCGGATACGGGCCTCCAGCTCCTCGGTGAGCTTGTCCTGCGCGCGTACGGATTCCAGGACCGCCTCGCGCCGCTCCTCCAGCTCCCGCAGATAGCGCAGCCGCTCCTCCAGGGAGCGCAACTGCGCGTCGTCCAGCATCTCGGTCGCTTCCTTGCGGTAGCGCGCGATGAAGGGCACGGTCGACCCGCCGTCGAGCAGCTCGACAGCGGCACGGACCTGCCGCTCGCGTACGCCGAGCTCCTCGGCGATCCTGCCTTCGATGGTCGTCGTCACGATGGTTGGTTCCGCCTTCTCGGTGCTGTGGTCCCCGGTAGGCAAGCATTGTGGCAGGCCGGTCCGACAACCCGGCGCAGGCGGGCGGCGGCGGGCCGCCCGGGCGGGGACGCCGGGGCTGTGTCAGACCTTGCCGAGCAGGTCCGCGGGGAAGGCGCCGGCCTGTGCGGCGGTGCGGGCGAACCCGCCCGCCAGCTCCGTCAGCCGGGCCACGTCCTCGGCGCCCAGCAGTTCGTACGGGCGGCGGTCGAGCCGGTCGGTATCCTCCTCCAGGTTCTTGCGCAGCGCTACGCCCGCCTCGGTCAGCTCCCCGTCGCCGCCCAGCAGCCCGCGGTCGGTCAGCCGCCGCTGCGCTGCCGCCCAGTCCTGCTCGTTGTAGCCACGGGTGCTCAGCACCCACTTGGGAGCCATCCCGCGTCCGGTCGCCGTGTGGCTGACCACGGCTTCCAGTGCATCGAGGCCGGCGTGCTGGAGCGCCGCGATGTGGCCGTCGCCGCGGTGTTCGCGCAGCAGGGTCGCCGCGTGCCACAGCGCCAGGTGCGGGGCCGTCTCCAGCGGCGGGGTGGGCAGGTCGGCGTTGGCGGAGTACAGCGGGCGCCCGGAGCGGCCGCAGCCCTCGGTGGCGCGCAGGGCGAGCCGGGCGGCCTCGCTCATCTCGGCGCCGGCGACGGTCTCCTCGCCCAGCAGGTGGCGCAGCGTCGCGTCGGCGGCGCGCAGCCGCGCGGCCAGCACCGTCTCCGGGGAGGCCGCGTCCCACACCTCGGGGACGAAGCGGGCGACCAGTGCGTGGCTGTAGTTGTAGAAGGTGGCCGTCACCGTGCCGGCGCTCACGGCGCCCAGCGGCGCGGAGCGCGCGGCCAGGTTGACCGCGTGCGCATCGTCGATGCCGTAGGGCGCCAGTTCCTTCCCCAGCGCGGGTGAGAAGTACAGCGCGGAGTGCAGGGCGTTGAGGGCGTTGTGGCAGCGCCGCCCGGCGCGATCGGGGAGTGACGTCATGCCCGTACGCTACCGGGCGGTACGGGCCACCAGAAGGGCAGGGGAACCAGCCGCTCCGCTCGGAGGGGAGGGCGGTGCCGGGCCGTCCGGCAGGGCTCGGCGGGCCCGTCTCAGTGCCGCCAGGTGAAGCGCGGCGCCCGGCGTTCCAGGAAGGCCGCCACGCCCTCGGCGGCCTCCCGGCTCAAGGCCGCCTCCCGCTGCCAGTGCGCGACGCGGCCGGCTCCCGTCCGCCCGTCGGCGAACTCCTTGGCCGCGGCCTGGGTCAGCGCGGAGCGCGTGGTGAGCGTGCGTGCGAACGCGGCCACTTCGGCCGCGAGTTCGTCCGCGGGGTGCACCTCGTCCACCAGCCCGGTGCGCAGTGCGCGGGCGGCGCCGATCAGTTCCCCGGAGAAGAGCAGGTACTTGGCGGTGGCCGGACCCACCAGGCGCACCAGGCGCTCGGTGGAGGAGGGGCCGTAGACGATGCCCAGCTTGGCGGGTGTGCTGCCCAGCAGCGCGTCCTCGGCGGCGAAGCGCAGGTCGCAGGCGACGGCGAGCTGACAGCCGCCGCCGACGCAGTGGCCGCGTACGGCCGCGAGCGTGGGCTTGGGGAAGGCGGCCAGCGCCTCCTCCGCGGCGACCGCGAGGGACTGCTGCTCCTGCGCCGCGCTGCCCTGCACGGTCTCCGGTCCCACGGCGTCCCGCAGGGCACCGATGTCCGCGCCCGCACAGAAGGTGCCCTGCGCTCCGGTCAGCACCAGCACCCGGACCGTGGGGTCGGCGGCCAGGTCGGCCAGCAGCGGGGGAAGCCGGCGCCACATGGCGGGGGTCATCGCGTTGCGCTTGGCCGGATGGTGGAGGGTGACGGTCGCGACGCCCTCGTCGTCGCGGGCCGTGAGCAGGGTGGGCTCCATGGGCGTGATCGTATCCAGTGGCCGCCAGGTTTCCGTCAGGGAGCTGACCGGAGCGTAAGTCTTCTGTCAAATGCCATCGATACATGCCCAGTTGCGGTCAGCGGCACAGTCCGGGGCCGGGCGGTACCACCATTTACTGCAAGTGCATCTGCAAGTACGGACCAGATGTGCGGTCACGAGTCCGACGGAAGAGAGCGGAGTACTCAGATGGAGAGCCGCGGTGCGCACCTGACCGGCGTCCTCGACGAGGCTCCCGGGGCCCCGGGGCGGGCGGAGCCTCCGGCCGCGGGGAGCGGGACGCGAGCGGGGCAGGGCGTGGAAGCGGTGAGCCGGCTCGTGCCCGTCGTCCCGCTGCGGGAATGCGATGAGCGGCCCCCACGCCGCACCGTCGGCTGCGCGCACGGGTGCGGCCCCGAGCCCGCGCGGGCCCGCACCCTCGTGCCCGCCCAGGAGGCCGCCCCGCAGGAGAGCCCCGCACGTGCCGGCGGCAGCCGCGAGGGCGGCTGGCAGACCGGCAGTTGGCGGTTCACCGCACCGACCACCGACGCCTCGGTGCCCCGGCTGCGGCACACTGTCAGGGAACTGCTGGAGCGGCAGCCCACGCACGTACCGGAGGACACGCTCCAGGGGGCGCTGCTGATCACCTCCGAGCTGGTCACCAACGCCGTGCGGCACGCGGCCCTGCTCTCACCCGAGATCGCCGTCGAGGTCGCGCTCGGCGGCGGGTGGCTGAGGATCGCGGTCGAGGACAGTCACCCCTACCGTCCCAAGGCGCTGGCGGCCGAACCGTACGCGGAACAGACGGGCGGCCGCGGGCTGCTGCTGGTCAAGGCGCTCGCCGGCGAGGCGGGCGGCAGGTGCGACGTCGAGCAGACCGGTGCCGGCGGCAAGGTCATCTGGGCGGCGCTGCCCCTGACGGCCGTCTCCTGAGGGGACCGGCCGGGACGCACCCCAGGGGCGCGGTGCGTGCGGCCTGCGGCCGCACCTCACCAGTCCCCTGCGCCGCCCGTCACCTCCCGCACGACAGGGCGTGCGGCGTCGAGCACGGTCATGAACCACGTCGAGAAGGGGTCCGTCGCGTGCCGCTTCTCCAGCTCCTCGGCGGTCACGAACGCGACCTCGGCGATCTCCTCCGGGTCGGGCCGCAGCTGCTCGCGCAGCAGGCCCACGAACAGGTGGTTGTACTCCTGCTCCACCAGACCGGAGGCGGGGTCGGGGTGGTTGTAGCGGACGGTGCCCGCCTCCCGCAGCAGCGCGGGAGCCACGCCCAGCTCCTCGCCGATGCGCCGGGTGGCCGCGGCGAACGGCGCCTCGTCGGGGTACGGGTGTCCGCAGCAGGTGTTCGACCACACGCCCGGCGAGTGGTATTTGCCCAGTGCCCGGCGTTGCAGCAGCAGCCTGCCGCCGTCGTCGAAGAGGAAGACCGAGAAGGCCCGGTGGAGCTGCCCGGGGGCCACATGGGCGGCGAGCTTCTCCGCGGTGCCGATCGTGGTCCCGTTCTCGTCGACCAGTTCGAGCATGATCGGGGCCGCTGAGCTGTTCGCCATGGTCATCCTTCTCGTGGGCTCGTGGGCAGCGCGACCCAGTGTGCCGCAGCCGATGCCGGAACCCCGCATTCTGCGGCAATCTGTCCATTGCGTGCGCGAACGCGCCCGACTCTGTCCGTGCGGGCTCCTTCCGCGCTCGCTGTTCCGCCCTGCGCGTGCCCACTGGGGCGGCCTGCGCGGCCCTGCGGCGGCCCTGCGCGGCCCCTGTGTGGTGGCCCGGCTCCGTGCGGTACCCGAGCCGGTTCCGGCGTCCCGTGCGCTCAGCGGGGTGCGGTACGGGCCTCGGGGTGCCGCAGCAGCCAGCCCTCCCAGGCGGAGGAGACCATCTCCCGGACCCCGAAGCGCGGCTGCCAGCCCAGCTCGGTACGGATCCGCTCGGCCGAGGCCACCACCCGCGCGGGGTCGCCCGGCCGTCGCGGTCCGGCCACGGGCGCGGGCTCGCGGTGCCCGGTGACCTCGGCCACCAGCTCGGCCATCTCCCGCACCGAGACACCCACGCCCGTTCCCACGTCGAGCGTCAGATCGCTGCCGTCCGCCGCGCCGCCGCCCGCGGCCATGGCGCCGGCCGCGGCGACGTGCGCGTCGGCCAGGTCCTGGACGTGGATGTAGTCGCGGATGCAGGTGCCGTCCGGTGTCGGGTAGTCGTCACCGAAGATGCGAGGAGCCGCGCCGCGCGTGAGGGCGTCGAAGAACATCGGGACGATGTTGAAGACCCCGGTGTCCGACAGCTCGGGGGCTGCGGCCCCCGCGACGTTGAAGTACCGCAGACAGGCCGTGTTCATCCCGTACGCCCGGCCCGCCGCGCGCACCAGCCACTCGCCGGCCAGCTTCGTCTCGCCGTACGGGTTCATCGGCACCGTGGGGGTCTTCTCGGTGACCAGCTCCACGTCCGGCATCCCGTAGACGGCGGCCGACGAGGAGAGGACGAAGCGGCGGATGCCCGCGTCCGTCACGGCCTCCAGCAGCATGGCCAGGCCGTGCACGTTCTCCTCGTAGTAGCGCAGCGGCTGCTCCACCGACTCGCCCACCTGCTTCTTGGCCGCGAGATGGATCACACCGTCGATGCCGTGATCGGAGAGCGTACGGGCCACCAGCGGGCGGTCGGCGAGCGAGCCCCGCACCAGCGGCACCTCGTCGGGCAGGCGCTCCGCGAACCCGGTGGACAGGTCGTCCAGCGCCACGGCACGCTCGCCCGCGGCTGTCAGAGCCCGTGCGACGTGACCGCCGATGTAGCCCGCGCCGCCTGTGATCAACCACGTCATGCCCGGCACCCTACCGGCCGCGCCGACGCACCCCGGCCGCGGCCGGAACCGGTGCACGCGCCGCCTCGGTTGTGGCCCGCATCCATGATCGACCATGCTGGGGCGGGCGTGCGGCAACGCTGAGGAGGCGTGTGCGGCGACCGCAACAGCGGGGCGAGGAACGCTAGGTGAAGGCGCGTTCCGGCGATCGGATACTCTCTGCCGACGTGCTGCCGACCCCCTTCCGGGCGACGGCGCACGCTGCCCGCTGCCTTCTTGTCCCCTTCTCGCGCGGGCATGCCAGCTTTCAAGGAGTGAGTTCGTTCTGTCGACCGCCATCCTCACCGGCCCGCCGGTCGCCGGGTCGTCGCTGGAGACCGACCTGCGCTCCCTCGGCTTCGAGGTGCGCGTGGCCGACAGCCCGGCCGACGTCGAGCGCCACCTGTCCGGGACGCCCGCAGACGAACGGCTCGCCCTCGTCGACCCCCGTTTCGTCGGCCACCTGCACGCGCTGCGGCTCGCACTGAAGGACCCGCGCTTCGCCGCCGGTGCCCTGCCCGGCGTGGTCGGCCTCGCCCCCGAGGCCCGCCGCGCCCTTCCCGGCGCAGCGGACGGGCCCGACGAGGCGGCCCGCGCACTGGAGGCCGCCGGGGTGGAGGTCCACCGGCCCGAGCTGGGGGTCCTGGTCGCGGCCGTGCCCGCCGACGGGGCGGAGCGCGCGGAGGCCCGGAGCGCCGTCGCCGCGGTGGACGACGAACAGGTGCGGCTGCGCTCCGCGGTCAAGTCCCGCGACGGCTTCTTCACCACCTTCTGCATCAGCCCCTACTCCCGCTACCTCGCCCGCTGGTGCGCCCGCCGCGGTCTGACCCCCAACCAGGTCACCACCGCCTCACTGGTCACCGCGCTGATCGCCGCCGGCTGCGCCGCGTCGGGCCAGCGCTGGGGCTTCGTGGCGGCCGGGGTGCTGCTGATCGCCTCGTTCGTGCTGGACGCCACCGACGGGCAGCTCGCCCGCTACGACCTCCAGTACTCCACGCTCGGCGCCTGGCTGGACGCCACGTTCGACCGCGCCAAGGAGTACGCCTACTACGCGGGCCTCGCGCTGGGCGCGGCCCGCGGGGGCGATGACGTATGGGCCCTCGCGCTCGGCGCCATGCTGCTGATGACCGCGCGGCACACCGTCGACTTCTCCTTCAGCGAGGCCAGCAGGGACGACGCCGAAGCCTCCGCCAACACCAGTCCCACCGCGGTGCTCTCCCAGAAGCTGGACAGCGCGGGCTGGACGGTGTGGGTGCGCCGGATGATCGTGCTGCCCATCGGCGAGCGCTGGGCCCTCATCGCCGTGCTGACGGCCGCCACCACGCCCCGTATCACCTTCGTCGTGCTGCTGATCGCGGGCACCCTGGCCGCCTGCTACACGACCGCGGGGCGGCTGCTGCGCTCCGTCCGCCGCCGGGCCCGCACCGCACGTGCCGCCGAGGGCGTGCGCGCCCTCACCGACAGCGGGCCGCTCGCCGAGCTCTCCGGCCGGCTGCTGCGTCCGGTCCCCCTGCCCGGCCTCGGCGTCCCCGCGCTCGCCCTGCTGGGCGGCGCCGTGATCCTCGCCACCGTGTGGGCCGTACCACCGGGCAGCCCCTGGGCGATCGTGGCGGCCGCCGGCTACGCGCTGTGCGCGGGGGTCGCGCTCGCCAAGCCGCTGCGGGGCCCGCTCGACTGGCTGCTGCCGCCCATCTTCCGTATCGCGGAATACGGCACGGTTCTGGTGCTGGCCGCACGGTCCGGAGTCGACGGCGCGCTCCCCGCGGCCTTCGGGCTGGTGGCGGCTCTCGCCTACCATCACTACGACACGGTGTACCGCCTCCGCGGCGGCACCGGAGCGCCTCCGCACTGGCTGGTGCGGGCGGTCGGGGGGCACGAAGGGCGGACCCTGGTGGTCACCGTCGTCGCCGCCCTCTGGCTGGGCGGCGGCGGTCACGGCCAAGGCTTCACTTTCGCGCTGACCGCGCTCGCCGTGGTCATCGCGGTTCTGGTGCTCGTCGAGAGCATCCGTTTCTGGGTGTCCTCCGGGGCGCCCGCAGTACACGACGAAACAGGAGAACCCGCATGATCGGCCTCGTGCTGGCTGCCGGCGCCGGACGGCGTCTGCGCCCCTACACCGACACCCTGCCCAAGGCCCTGGTGCCCGTCGACGGTGACACCACCGTCCTCGACATCGCGCTGCGCAACTTCGCCGCGGTCGGCCTCACCGACGTCGCGGTCGTCGTCGGGTACCGCAAGGAGGCCGTCTACGAGCGGCAGGCGGCACTGGAGGCCGAGCACGGCGTCAAGCTCACGCTCATCGACAACGACAAGGCCGAGGAGTGGAACAACGCCTACTCCCTCTACTGCGCCCGTGAGGTCTTCAAGGAGGGCGTGCTGCTGGCCAACGGCGACACCGTGCACCCCGTCTCCGTCGAGAAGACGCTGCTGGACGCGCGCGGCAACGGCCAGAAGATCATCCTGGCGCTGGACACCGTCAAGGACCTGGCCGACGAGGAGATGAAGGTCGTCGTCGACCCCGACAAGGGAGTCCAGAAGATCACCAAGCTGATGGACCCGGCCGAGGCCACCGGCGAGTACATCGGTCTCACCCTCATCGAGGCCGAGGCGGGCGCCGAGCTGGCCGACGCGCTCAAGGCCACCTTCGAGAAGGACCCGCAGCTCTACTACGAGGACGGCTACCAGGAGCTGGTCAACCGCGGTTTCAAGGTCGACATCGCCCCCATCGGCGACGTCAAGTGGGTCGAGATCGACAACCACGACGACCTCGCCAAGGGCCGGGAGATCGCATGCCAGTACTGACCCGCCTCATTCCGTCGCCGGTCGTCGTGGACATCTCCCGTGGCGCCCTGGACGACCTGGCGGGCCTGTTGGCCGATCAGCGGATCTCCACCAACGGCAAGCTCGCCTTCGCCATCAGCGGCGGCTCGGGCGCGGCGCTGCGCGACCGGTTCGCGCCGCTGCTGCCCAACGCCTCCTGGTACGAGGTCGGCGGCGGCACCCTGGACGATGCGATCAAGCTCGCCGACGCCATGAAGTCCGGCCGCTACGACGCGGTGGTCGGGCTCGGCGGCGGCAAGATCATCGACTGTGCGAAGTACGCCGCGGCCCGTATCGGGCTGCCGCTGGTCGCCGTCGCGACGAACCTCTCGCACGACGGCCTGTGCTCGCCCGTCGCCACCCTCGACAACGACGCGGGCCGCGGTTCCTACGGGGTGCCCAACCCGATCGCGGTCGTCATCGACCTCGACGTCATCCGCGAGGCCCCCGAGCGCTACATCCGCTCCGGCATCGGCGATGTGATCTCCAACATCTCCGCGGTCAAGGACTGGGAGCTCGGCCACGAGCAGCGCGGCGAGGCCATCGACGGGCTGGCCGCAGCCATGGCCCGGCAGGCCGGCGAAGCGATCCTGCACCACCCCGGGGACGTGTCCGACGACGGCTTCCTCCAGGTGCTCGCCGAGGGGCTGGTGCTCACCGGCATCTCCATGTCGGTCGCCGGGGACAGCCGCCCGGCCTCCGGTGCCTGCCACGAGATCAACCACGCCTTCGACCTGCTCTACCCCAGGCGGGCCGCGCCCCACGGCGAGCAGTGCGGTCTCGGCGCCGCCTTCGCCACCTATCTGCGGGGTGACAAGGACACGGCAGAACTCATGGTCCAGGTGCTGCGCCGGCACCAGTTGCCGGTGCTGCCCGCCGACATCGGCTTCGACGCGGACGAGTTCGTCGAGGCCGTCGCGTACGCACCGCAGACCCGCCCCGGGCGGTACACGATCCTCGAACATCTCGACCTGTCCACCGACCAGATCAGGGACGCGTACGCGGACTATGCACAAACCATCGGTAGCTGAGCTGCGGCCGGTCGTTCACCCCGAGGGGGTGAAGGACCGGCGCAGCGGCGAGCACTGGGCCGGCCGCCTCTACATGCGGGAGCTCTCCCTGCGGGTGGACCGGCACCTGGTGGGCACCTCGGTCACGCCCAACCAGCTGACCTACGTGATGACGCTCGCCGGCGTCCTCGCCCTGCCCGCCCTGCTGCTGCCCGGGATCGGCGGGGCGGTGCTCGGCGTGGTGATGGTCCAGCTCTACCTGCTGCTCGACTGCGTCGACGGCGAGGTGGCCCGCTGGAAGAAGCAGTTCTCGCTCAGCGGCGTCTATCTGGACCGGGTCGGCGCCTACCTGTGCGACGCGGCGGTACTGGTCGGCTTCGGACTGCGCGCCGCCGACCTGTGGGGGAGCGGACGCATCGACTGGCTGTGGGCCTTCCTGGGCACGCTGGCCGGACTCGGCGCCATCCTGATCAAGGCGGAGTCCGATCTGGTCGGCGTCGCCCGGCACCAGGGCGGGCTGCCACCGGTCAAGGAGTCGGCCTCCGAGCCGCGCTCCTCCGGGCTGGCCCTGGCGCGCAAGGCGGCGGCCGCGCTGCAGTTCCACCGGCTGGTGCTGGGGATCGAGGCGTCGCTGCTCGTCCTGGTGGTCGCGATCGTGGACCAGATCCGCGGCGACCTGTTCTTCACCCGGCTCGGCGTCGCCGTCCTGGCGGGCATCGCGGTCCTCCAGACGCTGCTGCACCTGGTGTCCATCCTCGCCTCCAGCAGGCTGAAGTAGGGGTGTGATGACGATGCGACTGGGTGCCGTGGTGCTGACCATGGGCAACCGCCCCGAGGAACTGCGGGCGCTGCTCGACTCGGTGGCCAAGCAGGACGGCGACCCCGTCGAGGTCGTCGTGGTGGGCAACGGTGCGCCGCTGCCCGAGCTGCCGGACGGTGTGCGGACGGTCGAGCTGGAGGAGAACCTCGGCATCCCCGGGGGCCGTAACGTCGGTATCGAGGCGTTCGGCCCCGGGGGCCGCGAGGTGGACGCGCTGCTCTTCCTGGACGACGACGGGCTGCTGCCCTCCCCGGACACCGCCGAACTGGTGCGCGAGGCCTTCGCGGCCGATCCGAAGCTGGGCATCATCAGCTTCCGCATCGCCGACCCGGACACCGGCGTCACCCAGCGCCGCCATGTGCCGCGGCTGCGGGCCTCCGATCCGATGCGCTCCTCGAAGGCCACCACCTTCCTCGGCGGCGCCAACGCGGTCCGCACCGACGTCCTGGCCCAAGTGGGCGGCCTGCCGGACGAGTTCTTCTACGCCCACGAGGAGACCGACCTCGCCTGGCGGGCGCTGGACGCCGGCTGGTCCATCGAGTACCGCGCCGACATGGTGCTGCACCATCCCACCACGGCCCCCAGCCGGCACGCGGTCTACCACCGCATGGTGGCCCGCAACCGGGTCTGGCTGGCCCGCCGCAATCTGCCCGCCCTCCTCGTCCCCGCCTACCTGGGCGTGTGGCTGCTGCTCACCTTGGCCCGCCGCCCCTCCGTGCCGGCGCTCAAGGCGTGGCTCGGCGGCTTCAAGGAGGGCTGGACCACGCCCGCGGGGCCCCGAAGGCCCATGCGGTGGCGTACGGTATGGCGTCTGACGCGGCTCGGACGTCCACCCGTGATCTGACAAGCTCTTCTTTGAGAGCATCGGCTCCCAAACACCTGCGCAGTGTGAGGACGAAAGTTTCCATCGTGAGCGAGACAACCCACGACAGTGCCGTTGGTGTGACGCCCCCGCCGTCACCGGACGACGGTCTGACCTCGGCCGAACTCGCGGCCAAGTACGGCCTGTCGGTGAGCGGGGCACGCCCGTCGCTGCCCGACTACGTACGGCAGCTCTGGGCGCGGCGGCACTTCATCCTCGCCTTCTCCCGGGCGAAGCTGATGGCGCAGTACAGCCAGGCCAAGCTGGGCCAGCTGTGGCAGGTCGCCACTCCGCTGCTGAACGCGGCGGTCTACTTCCTGATCTTCGGCATCATCATGGGCGGCCGCGAGGGCATCCCCGGCGGGCAGGGGCGCTACATCCCCTACCTGGTCACCGGGGTGTTCGTGTTCACCTTCACCCAGACCTCGGTGCTCAACGGGGTGCGGGCGATCTCCTCGAACCTGGGGCTGGTGCGGGCGCTGCACTTCCCGCGCGCCTCGCTGCCCATCTCGATCTCGCTCCAGCAGCTTCAGCAACTGCTGTACTCGATGATCGTGCTGGTCATCATCCTGCTCGGTTTCCGTGAGCTGCCCGGCCTCTCGTGGCTGACGGTCATCCCGGTGCTGGCCTGCCAGTTCGTCTTCAACACCGGGCTGGCCATGATCATGGCCAGGCTGGGCAGCAAGACCCCCGACCTGGCGCAGCTCATGCCGTTCATCACCCGTACGTGGCTGTACGCCTCGGGCGTGATGTTCTCCCTGCCGTACATGCTCTCCAAGCACCACGCCCCGCACTGGCTGGTCGAGGTGATGCAGGGCAACCCGGCCGCGGTCTACATGAACCTGATGCGGTACGCGTTCATCGACGAGTACACGACGAGCGACATGTCGCCGATCGCCTGGCCGCTCGCCGTCGCCTGGGCGGTCGTGTTCGGCGTCGGCGGATTTGTTTTCTTCTGGAAGGCGGAGGAGCGTTATGGCCGTGGCTGAGCGAACCGAGCAGAGCGGAGCCCCCGCCGAGTCCGGTAGGAAGACCGAGGCCCAGGCCGAGCAGACCCCCGGCCCGTGGGTGCCGACCGTCATCGCCGAGGACCTGCACATCGTCTACCGCGTCTACGGCGGCTCCAAGGGCAAGGGCAGCGCCACCGCGGCGCTCAACCGGATCATCCGCCGCCGGCCGGGCGGCGGGATGCGCGAGGTGCACGCGGTGCGCGGCGTCAGCTTCACCGCCTACCGCGGCCAGGCCATCGGACTGATCGGCTCCAACGGCTCGGGCAAGTCCACCCTGCTGAAGGCCGTGGCGGGGCTCCTCCCGGCCGAGAGCGGCAAGGTCTACACCGACGGCCAGCCCTCGCTGCTGGGCGTGAACGCGGCGATGATGAACGACCTGACAGGCGAGCGGAACGTCATCCTCGGTGGGCTGGCCATGGGCATGTCCCGCGAGGAGGTCGCCCGCCGCTACCAGGGCATCGTCGACTTCTCGGGCATCAACGAGAAGGGCGACTTCATCACCCTGCCGATGCGTACCTACTCCTCGGGCATGTCGGCCCGGTTGCGCTTCTCCATCGCGGCGGCCAAGAACCACGACGTCCTCATGATCGACGAGGCGCTGGCCACCGGCGACAAGAAGTTCCAGAAGCGCTCGGAGGCCCGCATCCGCGAGCTGCGCAAGGAGGCCGGCACGGTCTTCCTGGTCAGCCACAACAACAAGTCGATCCGCGACACCTGTGAGCGGGTGCTGTGGCTGGAGAAGGGCGAGCTGCTCCTGGACGGGCCGACCGAAGAGGTCCTCAAGGAGTACGAGAAGTTCACCGGCAAGTAGCGGCCTGCCCGCCCCCGGCGGTCCTGCCCCGACAGGGGAGACGACGAGCGGCCCGCACCCCCGGAAGGGGACGCGGGCCGCTCGCCTGTGCGCGGCCGGTTCACACTCCTGAGCGCGTCGGCTCCCGGTCCTCCTCGGTGTCCAGCTTCTCTGTGCGGGCGCCCTCTCGCGGGTCCGCCTCGCTCAGCCCCACCTTCGCGTGCAGCCTGCGCAGCGGCCCGGGCGCGTACCACGCCGTGCGGCCCAGCAGCCGCATGGCCGCCGGTACCAGCACACCGCGCACCGCGACCGCGTCGATGAGGATGGCCAGCCCGCTGCCGAGGCCGAACATCTGGAGGAAGGAGATGCGGCTGGTGGTGAAGGCGAAGAAACTGACCGCCAGCAGGCCGGCCGCCATGGTGACGATGCGTCCGGTGCGCGACAGCCCGCCGGTGACGGCCTCCCGGTCGGCCACGCCTGCCTCGTGCAGTTCCTTGATGCGGCTGGTCACGAAGACCTCGTAGTCCATGGACAGGCCGAAGACGATGCAGAACATCAGCACCGTCATGGAGGTGTCCATCGGCATCGGGGTGAAGTCCAGCACCGAGGCGAGGTGACCGTCCTGGAAGACCCACACCATCGCGCCGATGGCGGCGGTCAGGCTGATGCCGTTCAGCACCAGGGCCCGCAGGGGCTGGACGACGCTGCCGGTGAAGAGGAAGAGCAGCGCGAACGTCGAGCCGAGCACCCAGACGACGGCGGCGGGCAGCTTGTCGGCGACGGCTGTCTTGGCGTCGATCAGTGCCGCGTCCCGGCCGCCGACCAGGGTACGGGCACCGTCCGGGGCGGGCAGGCCGCGGATCTCCCGTACGAGGTCCTGGGCGCGGTCCGAGGCCGGGGCCGCATCGGTGGTGACGGTGAGCCGGTGCGTGCCGTCGTGCTCCAGCGCGGCGGTGGCGGCGTCGGGCCTGCGGGCGAGGTGCCCGTGGGCGTAGGTACCGGTGGCGGCCTGGACGCGGACGACGCCGGTCAGCCGGGAGACGCGGGCGGCGTACCCGGCCACCTCCCGCTCGCCGGTGCGGCCCTCGGTGACGACGGAGACGCCCTCGGCCGCGTTGCCCGTGAACTCGTGCTGGAGCACCGCGGACACCTGGCGGCTCTCGGCGCTGTGCGGCAGCACCCGCTCGTCGGGTGAGCCGAAGCCGGCGCCCAGCAGCGGGCTCGCGGCCAGCAGCAGGACCGCCAGCACCGGCAGCCCGGTCAGTGCGGGCCGGCGCATGACGCCTGCGGCCACCTTCCGCCACAGCGGGGCCTCCGGACGGCGCACCGCGTCGGCCCAGGGCAGCCTGCCCTTGTTGACGCGGTGGCCGAGGAGCGCCAGCAGCGCGGGCACCACCAGCAGTGCGGAGAGCGCGGCGATGGCCACCACGCCGATGCCCGCGTAGGCGAAGGAGCGCAGGAAGAACGGTGGGAAGAGCAGCAGCGCGGCCAGCGCGGCGACCACGGTGGCGGCGGAGAAGAGGATGGTGCGGCCCGCCGTGCGGACCGTGGTGCGCAGCGCCTCGGCCGTCCCGTCCCCGGCGCCCAGCCGCTCGCGGAACCGGCTGACCAGGAGCAGTCCGTAGTCGATGCCCAGGCCCAGGCCGAGCGCGGTGGTGAGGTTGACGGCGAAGACGGAGACATCGGTGACGCTGCCGAGGACGTACAGCTCGGCGAAGGTGCCCAGGATCGCCACCAGCCCGATGACTAGCGGCAGCAGGGCCGCGACCAGGCTGCCGAAGGCGACGACCAGCAGGATGAGGGTGACGGGCACCGCGAGGGACTCGGCCAGCGCCAGGTCGCCCGAGATCTGCTCGGTGACGTCCCCGTTCAGCGCGGCCGGGCCGCCCGCCTGGACGCGGAGCGGACCGCGCTCGCCGGTCCACTCGTCGGTCACTTCCGTGATCCGCGCGGTGTCCGCGTCGTCCATGTGGGCCAGCACCAGGGCACGGGTGCCGTCGCGTGAGGTGAGGGCGGAGCCTCCCGGTGCCCAGTAGGACGTCACCTGGGAGACGCCGGACTCGGCACGCACCCCCTTGGTCAGTTCGGTGCCGGCCCTGCGTGCGGCCGGAGCGTTCAGGTCACCGTCCTCGGCGGTGACGAGCAGCACGAGGTTGTCCTCCCCGCCGAACTCCTCCTCGATCACGGCGGCGGCCCGGGAGGAGGGCGAGTGCGGGTCGTCGAACCCGCCGCCCTTGAGCTTGCCGAAGGCGCCGAGGCCGACGGCGGCCAGGGCCACCGCCGCCAGCAGCGCGAGCACGAGCACGGTGCGTGCTCTGCGATGGGTCAGGTCTGCTATCCGGTCGAGCACGTCTCTCGGTTCCCCCCGGTCGAATGCGGGCAGTGCGGGCGGCGGGCACGGCGGGCCGCCATGTTTACGTCGTAAACATGCATGATGGCGGTGAATGTTACAGCCGTCAACATCGGGCAGGATGGACAGCATGGAGGCGAACAGCGCAGCGAGCGGGCCGGTAGCGGGCGGCAGGAGCGGGGCGGGCGGCCGCAAAGAAGGCCGCTACCACCACGGCGACCTGCGCAACGCGCTGATCCGAGCCGCCATCGAACTGGCCGTCGAGGGCGGTCCCGACGCCGTGGTCCTGCGAGCCGCCGCCCGCAAGGTGGGCGTCTCGGCCACGGCCGCCTACCGCCATTTCGAGGGTCAGAACGACCTGCTGGGCGCCGTCAAGGAGTACGGCCAGCAGCGCCTCGTCGCCAGCATGGAGAGCGTGGGGCGCGACGAGGTCCACGGGACGGGCCCGGCGGCCACGCGAGCGCGCATGGTGGCGCTGGGCCGCGGTTACATCCGCTTCGCCCGGGAGGAGCCCGGGCTCTACCGCACCGCCTTCTGCCACAAGGTCCTCGGCTCCCTCGACGCCATCCCGTCGGACGGGCCCGAGGCCTGCGAAGAGGACTCCGGCCATGAGGTGCGGTCCTTCCGGATGCTCAGCGAGACGCTGGACGAGGCCGTCGCCGTCGGGCTGATCGCGCCCGGACGCCGGCCCGGGGCCGAGCTGAGCGCCTGGGCGACGGTGCACGGCACGGCCATGCTCTTCCTCGACGGCCCGCTCGGCGCCCTCCCTCAGCAGGAGGCCGACCAGGTTGTCGACCGGGTGCTGCACGACATCGTCGCCGGGCTGACGTCCCCCTGACGCGGGCTCAGCGGCACCGGCGTCCGGAGGCGACCCACCGTACGGGGGATTGATGTACGGCGTAAGCTGTTTCGGTGCTGATGCGCGGTAAGTCGGGAGAATCGGCCCCGGCCGAGCTGTGCCGCTGGCCGCTTCCGCAGGCCAGCGCGTGCGGCGTGTCCGAAATAGGATGTTCCTGCGCGGCGGTGTAGAAACGGAGATGTGACGGCAATGGCCATGGGCAGCACGTGGTGAGCGCGGAGGGGGACGCGCACGCGAGCGCGGTGCTCCTCTCCAAGGCCAAGACGGAGAACTTCCCGGTGGCACCGCGGTTCCTGCCCCGCGAGTGGCGGGACGACCTGATGGCCGTCTACGGGTTCGCCCGTCTGGTCGACGACATCGGCGACAGCGACCTGGAGCACGCCCCCGAACACGCCGCCGCCCTCGGCCTCGCCGCCGAGCAGGCCGACGATCCGCTCGCCATGCTGGACGCGTTCGAGGCCGACCTGCACCGGGTCTTCGCCCCATCCGGCGGGCCCGGCCGCGCGGCCTCCCCCGACCGCGAGCCCGGCCACCCGCTGCTGCGCGCCCTGGTCCCCACCGTCCACCGCCGCGGCCTCACCCCCGAGCCCTTCCTGGCCCTGGTCGAGGCCAACCGGCAGGACCAGAAGGTGCGCCGCTACGCCACCTACGGCGAACTGCTGGCCTACTGCGAGCTGTCGGCCAACCCGGTCGGACACCTCGTGCTGGCCCTCACCGGGACGACCACACCCGAGCGGGTACGGCACTCCGACGCCGTCTGCACCGGCCTGCAGATCGTCGAACACCTGCAGGACGTCGCCGAGGACCTGGCCCGCGACCGCGTCTACCTTCCGGCCGAGGACATGGACCGCTTCCGCGTCGGCGAGGGCGATCTGGCGGCCCCCACGGCGAACGCCTCCGTACGCGCCCTGATCGCCTACGAGGCCGACCGGGCGCTGGGCCTGCTGGACGAGGGCACGCCGCTGGTGCGCAGCGTGCACGGCAGGCTCCGGCTGCTGCTGGCCGGGTTCGCCGGCGGCGGCCGCGCGGCGGTCGGCGCGCTGCGGGACGCACGGTACGACGTACTGGCAGGGGCTCCCCGGGCAGGTGCCGCAAGCGTGTTGCGGGCGTCCTGGGCGAGCCTGCGAGGAGAGGGGTGAGCGGGACGGTGAAGACACCGAGAACCGCCGGAACAGGGCGCGCCGCAGCAGCCGCGTCCGGGCAGCAGCTTCCCGCGCAGGTGAGTGCCGCCTACCGCTACTGCGAGGCCGTCACCGGCCGACAGGCCCGCAACTTCGCCTACGGCATCCGGCTGCTGCCCGGGCCCAAGCGGCAGGCCATGTCCGCGCTGTACGCCTTCTCGCGGCGGGTGGACGACATCGGGGACGGGGACCTGCCCACCGAAACCAAGCGGGAGCGGCTGGAGCAGACGCGTGAGCTCCTCGCCCGGATCAAGGACCGTCGGGTTCCCCGCGACGACACCGACCCCGTCGCCGTCGCCGTCAGCCACGCCGCCGACCGCTTCCCCCTCCCGCTCGACGCCCTCGACGAGCTCATCGACGGGGTCCTCATGGACGTGAGCGGCGCCAGCTACGAGACCTGGGACGAGCTGAAGGTCTACTGCCGGTGCGTGGCAGGCGCCATCGGGCGGCTGTCGCTGGGCGTCTTCGGCACGCGTCCGGGCGCACGGGAGGCCACTCGCGCCCCCGACTACGCCGACACCCTGGGGCTCGCCCTCCAACTGACCAATATTCTCCGGGACGTGCGGGAAGACGCGGAAGGCGGACGTACGTATCTCCCCTCGGAGGACCTCGAAAAATTTGGCTGTGCCGGAGGATTCGACAGCGATACGGTGCCGCCCGGCGCCGACTTCACCGGGCTAATGCATTTCGAGGTGCGCCGTGCACGCGCGCTCTTCGCCGAGGGGTACCGCCTGCTGCCGATGCTCGACCGGCGCTCGGGTGCCTGTGTGGCGGCCATGGCCGGGATCTACCACCGCCTGCTGGACCGCATCGCGGCCGACCCCGCCGCCGTGCTGCGCGGACGCGTCTCGCTGCCCGGCCGGGAGAAGGCGTACGTGGCGGTGCGCGGGCTCTCCGGCCTCGACGCACGGCAGGCCTTGCGGCGGAGCGCCTGATGCCCGCCGCCCGGGCCACCGCCACGGGGCGCCGGACAACCCGGAGCCGGGGTACGGCGTCCCAGCGGACGCACGGCGTACCCGGCCGCAGGCCGGAGGGGAGGAGCGTCCTTGACGACGGACGACACACACCACGGTGACCGGCCGGGCGGTTCCCGGCGCGCCGTGGTCCTCGGCGGCGGCCTGGCCGGGACCACGGCGGCACTGCGACTGGCCGAGGCGGGACTGGAGACCACCCTGGTCGAGACCCGGCCCCGGCTCGGCGGCCTGGTCTTCTCCTTCCACCGTGACTCCGCCGCAGGACCGCTGACGGTCGACAACGGCCAGCACGTCTACCTGCGCTGCTGCACGGCCTACTCCTGGTACCTGGACCGCATCGGTGCCGGCTCACTCGCCCCGCTCCAGGAGAGGCTGGACGTTCCCGTCCTGGACATCGGCTCGCGCCGCCCCAGGCTGGGCCGGCTGCGGCGCACCGCGCTGCCCGTGCCGCTGCACCTGGCGGCGAGCCTGAGCACCTACCCGCACCTGTCGGTGGCCGAGCGCGCCTCGGTGGGCCGCGCCGCCCTGGCGCTGAGGAAGCTCGACCCGGCCGACCCGGCGCTGGACGCCATCGACTTCGGCACCTGGCTGCACCGGCACGGCCAGTCGGCCCGCACCGTCGAGGCACTGTGGGACCTGGTCGGCGCCGCCACCCTCAACGCCCGGCCCCCGCAGGCCTCCATGGGGCTGGCGGCGATGGTCTTCAAGACCGGGCTGCTCAGCGCCCCGGGTGCGGCCGACATCGGCTGGGCCCGCGTGCCGCTGGGCGACATCCACGACTCCCTCGCCCGCACCGCGCTCGACACCGCCGGGGTGCGCACCCTGCTGCGCACCCGGGCCCGTTCGGTCAGTTCGGACGAGGGCGGCGGCTGGCGCGTGACGGTCGATCAGGATGGCGCCGCACAGGAGCTGACCGCGGACACGGTGGTGCTGGCCGTTCCGCAGCGGGAGACGTACCGGCTGCTGCCTCCGGGCGCGCTCGCCGACCCGGGGCGGCTGCTGGACATCGGTACGGCCCCCATCCTCAACGTGCACGTCGTCTACGACCGCAAGGTGCTGCGCCGGCCGTTCTTCACCGCGCTCGGCACCCCCGTCCAGTGGGTCTTCGACCGCACCGCCGCGTCCGGGCTCACCGGCGGCGGCCAGTACCTCGCCCTGTCCCAGTCGGTCGCCCACGAGGAGATCGACCTGCCCGTCGCCACCTTGCGCGAGCGGTACCTGCCCGAGCTGGAGCGCCTGCTGCCGGCCGCGCGCGGCGCGGGGGTACGGGACTTCTTCGTCACCCGGGAGCGCACCGCCACCTTCGCGCCGGTGCCCGGAGTCGGGCGCCTGCGCCCCGGCGCGCGCACCTCGTCACCCGGCCTCTACCTCGCCGGAGCGTGGACCGCCACCGGCTGGCCCGCGACCATGGAAGGCGCCGTCCGCAGCGGGGCCGCAGCCGCACGCGAGGCCCTCCTCGCACTGGGCCGTCCGTACGGGACCGCATCGGTCCCCGGCATCGAAGGAAGGGCCCATGAGCACCACTGACGTACCCACAACTGCCAGAACGGGCCCGGCAGGCGGCCCGACAGCACCGCACCAAGGAGACCCTGTGATCCCGGCGAAGCAGCATCTCGCACACGCCGAGAGCGACGACAGCGAGGGCGCCACGAGCGAGGAGGCCGGCACCACGGGCGTGGCCGCGCTGCTGGAGCGGGGACGCAAGCTCACCACACCCGTACTGCGTGCGGCCGTCGAGCGGCTGGCCGGGCCGATGGACACCGTCGCCGCCTACCACTTCGGCTGGATCGACGCCGAGGGACGGCCCTCGGACTCGGCCGGCGGCAAGGCGGTGCGGCCCGCGCTGGCCCTGCTCTCCGCCGAGGCGGCCGGCGCCGCTGCGGAGGCGGGCATCCCGGGAGCCGTCGCGGTGGAGCTGGTGCACAACTTCTCCCTGCTGCACGACGACCTGATGGACGGCGACGAACAGCGGCGCCACCGCGACACCGTCTGGAAGGTGCACGGGCCCGCGCAGGCCATCCTCGTCGGCGACGCGCTGTTCGCCCTGGGGAGCGAGGTCCTGCTGGAGCTCGGCACGGCCGAGGCAGGGCGCGCCACCCGGCGGCTGACCGTCGCCTCCCGCAAGCTCATCGACGGCCAGGCCCAGGACATCTCCTACGAGCACCGGGACCTCGTCACGGTGGAGGAGTGCCTGGACATGGAGGGCAACAAGACCGGTGCGCTGCTGGCCTGCGCCGCCTCCATCGGCGCCGTCCTCGGCGGCGCCGACGAGCGCACCGCCGACGCGCTGGAGGCCTACGGCCACCACCTCGGCCTCGCCTTCCAGGCCGTCGACGACCTGCTCGGCATCTGGGGCGACCCCCAGGCCACCGGCAAACAGGCCTGGAGCGATCTGCGCCAGCGCAAGAAGTCGCTCCCGGTGGCGGCAGCGCTCGGCTCCCCGGGCCCGGCGGCTGCCCGGCTCGCCACCCTGCTGGCGGCCGATGCGAAGAAGACCCAGGCGGAGTTCGAGGACTTCCACGAGGCGGAGTTCGCCGAACGGGCCGCCCTGATCGAGGAGGCGGGCGGCCGCGAGTGGACCTCCCAGGAGGCACAGCGGCAGCACACCACCGCCATCGAGGCGCTCGACTCCATCGAGATGCCCGGCCGGGTGCGCGAACAGTTCGCGGCGCTCGCCGACTTCGTCGTCGTACGGCAGAGGTGAGCGCGCCCGGCACCTCACGACTCCGAGTACTCGGACACTTCGGAAGGAGAAAGGGATGACCGCAACGACGGACGGACCCGCCGGCCCCGGCGTCTCCGGAACGAAGAACACCCCGCGCACACAGCTCACCCCGCGCGATGCGCCCCCCACCGCCCTCACGGACCGGGAGAGCGTGACCGCGCTGGCCGAGCGGACCGCCGCCCGCGCCGTCGACCATCTGCTGGCCCGCCAGGACGCGGCGGGCTGGTGGAAGGGCGACCTGGACACCAACGTCACCATGGACGCCGAGGACCTGCTGCTGCGCGAGTTCCTCGGCATCGGGGACGAGAAGACCTACGCTGCCGCCGCCCGCTGGGTCCGCTCCCAGCAGCGCGCGGACGGCACCTGGGCCACCTTCCACGGCGGACCCGGTGACCTGTCCACCACCATCGAGGCCTACGTCGCCCTCCGGCTCGCCGGCGACGACCCACAGGCCCCCCACATGGCGCGCGCCTCCGCCTGGGTGCGCGAGCACGGGGGAGTGGCCCGCAGCAGGGTCTTCACCCGCATCTGGCTGGCCCTCTTCGGGTGGTGGCGCTGGGAGGACCTCCCGGAGATGCCACCGGAGATCATCTACTTCCCGAAGTGGTTCCCGCTCAACATCTACGACTTCGGCTCCTGGGCGCGGCAGACCATCGTGCCGCTCACCGTGGTGTGTGCGTTCCGCCCCGTCCACCCGGCGCCCTTCCGCCTGGACGAGCTGCACAGCGACCCGGCCCGGCCCCGCCCCGAGACGAAGTTGGCGCCCGTCAACAGTTGGGACGGCGCCTTCCAGCGCATCGACCGTGCCCTGCACGCCTACCGCAAGGTGGCCTCCCGCCGGCTGCGCCGCGCCGCGCTGAAGGAGGCCTCCCGCTGGATCATCGAGCGCCAGGAGAACGACGGCTGCTTCGGCGGCATCCAGCCCCCCGCCGTGTACTCGATCATCGCGCTGCGGCTGCTCGGCTACGACCTCGACCACCCCGTGCTGAAGGCCGGACTGGAGTCGCTGGACCGTTTCACCGTCTGGCAGGACGAGCAGACCCGGATGGTCGAGGCCTGCCAGTCCCCGGTCTGGGACACCTGTCTGGCCGCCATCGCGCTCGCCGACGCGGGTCTGCCGCGCGACCACCCGGCGCTGGTCAAGGCCGCCGACTGGATGCTGGGGGAGCAGGTCGTCCGCCCGGGCGACTGGGCGGTGCGCCGCCCTCAACTGCCGCCCGGCGGCTGGGCCTTCGAGTTCCACAACGACACCTACCCGGACACCGACGACACCGCAGAGGTGGCTCTGGCGCTGCGCCGCATCCGGCACCCCGACCCGGAGCGGGTCGAGCGGGCCATCGCGCGGGCGGTGCGCTGGAACCTGGGCATGCAGTCCCGCGACGGCGCCTGGGGCGCCTTCGACGCCGACAACACCAGCAAGTTCCCCAACCGGCTGCCGTTCTGCGACTTCGGTGAGGTCATCGACCCGCCCTCCGCGGACGTGACCGCGCACGTGGTGGAGATGCTGGCCGCCGAGGGCAAGCAGCACGACCCGCGCACCCGCAAGGCCCTCGCCTGGCTGCTGGCCGAACAGGAGGCCGACGGCAGTTGGTTCGGGCGCTGGGGCGTCAACTACCTCTACGGCACCGGCTCCGTCGTTCCCGCCCTCGTCGCCGCGGGCCTGCCCACCTCGCACCCGGCCGTCCGGCGGGCGGTGCGCTGGCTGGAGAGCGTCCAGAACGACGACGGCGGCTGGGGCGAGGACCTGCGCTCCTACATCGACTCCGAGTGGATCGCCAACGGCACCTCCACCGCCTCCCAGACCGGGTGGGCGCTGATGGCGCTGCTGGCGGCCGGCGAGCAGGAGAGCAAGGCCGTCGAGCGGGGCATCGGCTGGCTGGCCGGGAACCAGCGCGAGGACGGCTACTGGGACGAGCCGTACTTCACCGGCACCGGCTTCCCCTGGGACTTCTCCATCAACTACCACCTCTACCGGATGGTCTTCCCCCTCACCGCGCTGGGCCGCTACCTGCACGGCGACGGCCTGGAACGCGTCACGAGGCGGGGCGCCTGATGGACAACAGCCCGGAGGCTCCAGGCCCGCTGCTGCTCGCGTGCGCGCTCGGCATCGAGCACCGCGCGCTCCGCAGCGGCCTGGGGCACCCGGGCGACGGTCACCCGGACGGGGGAGCGGGCGCCCCCGACGTGCGGCTGCTCCGCAGCGGCATGGGCGCCCCGGCCGCGCGCCGCGCCGTGACCGGGGCGCTCGCCGGGGAGGAGGTGCCCGGCGGCACGGCCGTGCTGGCCACCGGCTTCTGCGCCGGGCTCGTTCCCGGAATGCGCCCCGGCGACCTCGTCGTCGCCCAGGAGACCCGTGACCAGCAGGGGCGCACCCCCTGCACCGGCACCGAACTGCTCGCCACCGCCCTGGCCAGGCACAGCCACGGCAGCGCCGTCCACGTGGGCGTCCTCGCGGGCACCGACCACGTGGTGCGCGGCCGGGCCCGGGCCGCACTGCACGCCGCCGGAGCCGTCGCCGCCGACATGGAGTCGGCTGCCACCCTGGACGCCGCCGCCGCGGGCACGGCCCGGCGTCCGGTTGCGGCTGTACGGGTGGTCGTGGACGCTCCCGGCCATGAACTGATCCGCATCGGGACACTGCGGGGTGGAATATCGGCATTCCGCGTCCTTCGCGGTGTCCTGCCCGCATTCCTTGAATGGCACCGATCCCTGCTGCTCCCCTGGAGGTGAGCCAGAAATGGCCATGCCGCTCCGCCAGACAGTCCGTATCGGGACTTATCTGTTTCAGCAGAAGCTGCGCAAGCGTGAGAAGTTCCCCCTCATCGTGGAGCTGGAGCCGCTCTTCGCCTGCAATCTCAAGTGCGAAGGCTGCGGGAAGATCCAGCACCCGGCGGGGGTGCTCAAGCAGCGGATGCCGGTGGCACAGGCGGTGGGGGCCGTGCTGGAGTCCGGCGCGCCGATGGTCTCGATCGCGGGCGGCGAGCCGCTGATGCACCCGCAGATCGGTGAGATCGTGCGGCAGCTCGTCGCCAAGCGGAAATACGTCTTCCTTTGCACCAACGCGATGCTGCTGCGCAAGAAGATGGACCAGTTCACGCCGTCTCCGTATTTCGCCTTCGCGGTACACATCGACGGGCTGCGCGAGCGGCACGACGAATCCGTGGCCAAGGAGGGCGTGTTCGACGAGGCCGTGGCGGCGATGAAGGAGGCCAAGCGGCGCGGGTTCCGCGTCACGACGAATTCCACCTTCTTCAACACCGACACCCCGCAGACCATCATCGACGTCCTCAACTTCCTCAACGACGAGCTCCAGGTGGACGAGATGATGATCTCGCCCGCCTACGCCTACGAGAAGGCGCCCGACCAGGAGCACTTCCTGGGCGTCGAGCAGACCCGGGAGCTGTTCAAGAAGGCGTTCTCCGGCGGCAACAGGTCCCGCTGGCGGCTCAACCACAGCCCGCTCTTCCTCGACTTCCTGGAGGGCAAGGCCGACTTCGACTGCACCGCCTGGGCCATTCCCAACTACTCCCTCTTCGGCTGGCAGCGCCCCTGCTACCTGATGAGCGACGGCTACGTGCCCACCTACCGCGAACTGGTGGAGGACACCGACTGGGACAAGTACGGCCGCGGCAAGGACCCGCGCTGCGCCAACTGCATGGCGCACTGCGGCTACGAGCCGACCGCCGTGCTGGCCACCATGGGCTCCCTGAAGGAGTCGCTGCGGGCCGCCCGCGAGACGGCCGCACCCAGCGGGTCGCGCTAGAGCGGGCCCGCACGCGGTTGCCCGGACCACCGGAGTCACGTTTCGCCTGAGCAGGGGGGCCGACCATGTCCTTGCTGGAGTCCATCGACGGACCGCGCGACCTCGACGCGCTGTCCGGCCGTCAACTGGAGGAACTCGCCAGCCAGATCCGCCATTTCCTCGTCCATGCGGTGTCCCGCACCGGCGGGCATCTGGGCCCGAATCTGGGCGTGGTCGAGCTGACCCTCGCCCTGCACCGGGTCTTCGACTCCCCCAAGGACAAGGTCCTCTTCGACACCGGGCACCAGTCCTATGTGCACAAGCTGCTCACGGGGCGGCAGGACTTCTCCCGGCTCCGTGCCAAGGGGGGCCTGTCGGGCTACCCGTCGCGGGCCGAGTCGGCGCACGACGTCATCGAGAACAGTCACGCCTCCACCGTGCTGGGCTGGGCCGACGGGCTGGCCAAGGCCAATGAGGTGCAGGGCCGGGGGGACCATGTGGTGGCCGTCATCGGTGACGGTGCGCTGACCGGCGGTATGGCCTGGGAGGCGCTGAACAACATCGCCGCTGCCAAGGACCGGCCGCTGGTCGTCGTCGTCAACGACAACGAGCGCTCCTACTCGCCCACCATCGGCGGGCTGGCCGACCACCTGGCCACCCTGCGCACCACCGACGGCTACGAGCGCTTCCTCGCCCGGGGCAAGGACGTCCTCAACCGCACCCCGGTCGTCGGCAAGCCCCTCTACGAGACGCTGCACGGTGCCAAGAAGGGCCTCAAGGACTTCATCGCGCCGCAGGGCATGTTCGAGGACCTGGGCCTGAAGTACGTCGGTCCCATCGACGGGCACGACATCGCCGCCGTCGAGTCCGCCCTGCAGCGGGCCAAGCGGTTCGGCGGCCCGGTGCTGGTGCACTGCCTCACCGAGAAGGGCCGCGG
>NZ_AUKO01000018.1:0-231797 GCF_000424785.1 Streptomyces sp. CNT360
GGGGAGCTGGCGGGTCTGGGCGGCGGGCTTGCCGTGCTCGGGCTGGTCGGCGGCGTGGGCGGTGCCGGTCAGGGTGGCGGTGGCGATACCGGCGGCACCCAGGACGGTCAGGCCGGTGGTCAGCTTGCGGTTGCGCAGAGCAGTACGCATGTGAAGGGGGGATGCCTTTCAAAGGGGGACACATCCGACCGCGTCGTGCGGGGCGTACCCCGGCTCTCGTCGCGATCCGGCACCCACCCTGGAAACCGGCTCCCCGAGCCGACAACTGTGTGACCTACGACCCCGCTTCGTCCCCAACCCCCACCCCGACGCGCCGCACCGCCCCCACCCCCGCACCCCGCACACGGAACCTGCGAACCCGCTTCGTACGTGACCTGGCTCCTATGGGCACCCTCACAAAGCGGGCCCCCGGAGGCCCGCTGCTGCCTACGCCAGGAACGGTGACTGCATGCAGACAGTCACCGTTTTCGACTCGCCGGCCACCGTTCCGAAGCGTCCGTTGCCGCGCCGCCCGGAAGTCGACGGGAAGAGCCCGGCGGTCGGGCGGATACTCCATATGTGGACCCCGGGACCGGCCCCGGCGCCGCCCGCCCCCTCGGCCGGTTCAGCCCGGACACAGCCGAGGGGTCGGGGCACGGTCGGTCCGAACGCAGGCACGGGAACGGTCAGCAGACAGGGAGCACCATGAGGATCGTCGTCATCGATCACGTCACTCTGGACGGCGTCATGCAAGGTCCCGGCCGCCCCGACGAGGACACCCGCGGCGGGTTCACCCATGGTGGCTGGGCGGCGGAGCGGGCCGGCGACGCCGCCATCCACCGGGAGTGGGGGCGAAGGTTGGCAGCCGGCAGCGGGTACCTCCTGGGCCGCCGCACCTACCAGGACGTGCTGACCTACTGGAACACCCGGGACAGCCCGTTCCGCGCCGCCCTCAACGACGCTCCCAAGTACGTCGCGTCCCGCACTCTGACCGACCCCCTCCCGTGGCCCAACTCCACGGTGCTCGACGGCGACGTCCCCGCGGCCGTCGCCGCACTCAGGGACACCCCGGGCGGTGACCTGCACATCATGGGGAGCGGAGCGCTGATCCGCAGCCTCGCTCCGCTCGGCCTCGTCGACGCCTACCTGCTCTGCATCCACCCGATCGTCCTGGGCACCGGGCGCCGCCTGTTCGACGACGGTTTCGCCCCGGCCGCATTCGACGTCGCCGACGTGACCCGGACGGACAGCGGCGTCCTCGTCGCCGACTACCGCTCCCGGACGTGACGGAGCACCGTTCCCGGACGTGACACGGTCCCTGCGGGCTCAGCCCTCCGGGTAGAAGAGGAACAGCGTGCAGCCGGTGGGCGTCGCGGGGACATGCCAACTGCCCGCGGGCGCGTGCAGGAACGTGCCGGCCGGATAGTCGCGTGCGCCGTCGTTGAAGGTACCGGCGACCACATAGACCTCCTCGGGGCCGGGCTCGTGCACGTCGCGGTGCGGCCAGGAGGCACCCGGGTCCATCTCCAGCACGTTGGCGTGGGCTCCTGACGGGGCACGCCACAGCGGACGCAGCCGGATCCCGGGGAAGAGCTCACGCACGGGGGAGTCGTCGACCGAGACGGAGATGTAGCCCTCCTGGGCGAGAATGTCGGTTTGCATGTGCCACACGGTGCCGAACGTGGGCCGAGGCCCGACAGAGCCTGGGACGACACGGTGGGGTACTTTTCCGTCATGCATCGTGTGGTGGCCCTGGTGCGGCCGGTGCAGTCGACGTTCGAACTGGGCTGTGCCGTCGAGGTCTTCGGGACGCGGCGCCCCGGGGTACCGCAGCACTACGCGTTCCAGGTGTGCACGGAGAGCCCGGGCCCCGTCCCCACGTCGGCCGGGTACGCGATCTTCGTCTCCCTGGGGCTGGCGGCGCTCGACACCGCGGACACCGTGCTCGTCCCCGGCTGGCAGCCGGTGGACGCGCCGCTGCCCGGCCAGGTGCGCGACGCGCTGCTGCGGGCGCACGCGCGGGGCGCCCGGCTGGTCACCATCTGCTCGGGAGTGTTCGCGCTGGCCCGAACGGGGTTGCTGGACGGACGCACAGCCACCACTCACTGGGCGCGCGCCGCCCAACTGCGGCGTGAGTTCCCCCAGGTGCGCGTGGAGCCGGACCGGCTGTACGTGGACCACGGCGACATCGCGACCAGCGCCGGTGCAGGTGCGGGCATCGATCTGTGCCTGCACCTGGTCCGCCGGGACCATGGCGCCGCTCATGCCGCCCTCGTCGAACGGCACATGGTGATGCCGCCGCACCGTGAAGCAGGTCGCGTGCCGGCGGGACCGCACCCGCCGTCCGCGGAGGAGACACTGGACGGACTCCTCGCATGGGCCGCCGCGCGACTCGGCACACCGCTGTCGGTGGGCGACCTGGCAGCCCGTGTCGGTCTCTCCCCTCGCACACTGACCCGGCGCTTCGCGGAGCAGGTGGGTACCAGTCCCGGGGCGTGGCTGCTGTCCCGCCGGGTGGCTGAGGCACGCACCCTGCTGGAGGAGACCGATCTGCCGGTGGAGGCGATCGCGACCCGGGTCGGCCTCGCCTCAGCCGTCAATCTGCGCCGCCGCTTCCGGGCCCTGGTAGGCACCACCCCCGGCGCCTACCGGCAGGCGTCCCGGTGCGGTGCGGCCCGTCCAGCGGCACCGGCCTGCTGCCCACCCCGTGAGAGCGGACCCGGCCCCGAGCCGCCGGACGGCTGCCCGGCCACCGGCCGGGACGGAACTGCCGGGCCGGGACCGAAGCCGGGAGCGGTGACGGAATCAGGAGCGACGAGCGAAATCCCGGGCGGTGACCGGGCTCACGAGCGCGACATCCGTCACCGGGCGCGCTCCGACGGGAAAAACACGGGCGCGACCGGCGACCGCGCGAGAGGATGAGACATGCGCCCGGACGACTGGCACCGCATCGACGACCTCGACACCTTCCTCGCCCGCGCGGGCGACTTCCTGTGCTCGCGCCCCTCGCTGCACACCGTCCTCCTGACGGTGACCGAGACGCTGCGCACCCGCGGACCGTACGCGTACGGCACGGAAGCACCGGTGTTCGGCGTCCTGGAGGAGGCGGGCGAGGCGCGTGCTGCCTACTTCCGGACCCCGCCCCACCGCTTGTACCTCAGCCCTCTCACCTCCGGCGAGGCGGACGCCCTCGCCGGTCACCTCACCGCCCTCGATACCCCCGTACCCGGTGTCACCGCGCAGCGCAGCACCGCTGCCGCCTTCGCCGAGGCGTGGCAGCGGCACACCGGAGCGACGCCGGGGCTCGACAAGCGCCAACGGCTCCACCGCCTCGGCACGCTCACGCCTCCGCAGCCGCAACCGGAGGGCCGCAGCCGGGTCGCCGCCGCACAGGACCGGGGGCAACTCGCGCAGTGGTACGAGGAGTTCTGCGCCACCGTCGGAGAGCCCGCTCCCCGGGACGCCGCCTCCTGGGCGGACGCGCGCATCCGCTCGAGGCGGGTGATGCTGTGGGAGACCGCGGACGGTGCTCCCGTCTCGATGGCAGCCAGGACCCCGAAGGTCGCCGGACAGATCAGGGTCGCCCCCGTCTACACCCCGGCCCACCTGCGCGGGCGCGGGTACGCGGGCGCTGTGACGTCCGCCGTCAGCCGGGCGGCCCTGGCGGACGGCGCGTCGCAGGTGCTGTTGTTCACCGACCTGGCCAATCCCACCAGCAACGGCCTGTACCGGCGGATCGGTTACCGCCCCGTCGCGGACTTCGCCGTGTACGACTTCTAGGCGTACCGGTCACGAGTGGTACCGACGTCGTCCGTCGCGCCCCGCAGCACCCTTTGAAGCCGGTAAGGCTCCGGTGGGCGTGGCCGCCGTGGCGGCGTGCCGGCTGGGCTCGGCGGCCTGGCATGATCGAGGCATGCCAGAACGTATGGTCGCGGCCTGTGACGGTGCCGCCAAGATCAATCCCGGTCCCGCAGGCTGGGCGTGGGTGCTCGCCGACCCGACGGGCACCCCGCAGTCCTGGGAGGCGGGCCCGCTCGGTCGAACCACCAACAACGTGGCCGAGCTCACGGCGCTCGCCGAACTGCTGGAGGCCACCGACCCGGGGGTACCGCTGGAGATCCGGATGGACTCGCAGTACGCCATGAACGCGGTCACCAAGTGGATCGCGGGGTGGAAGCGGAACGGATGGCAGACCGCGTCGAAGAAGCCCGTAGCCAACAAGGACCTCGTCGTGCGCATCGATGCCCTGCTCGAAGGCCGGGACGTGGTCTTCCAGCACGTCCTCGCCCACCAGGTGAACGGTGACCCGCTCAACGCCATCGCCGACGCCGCAGCGAGCGTCGCGGCCTCCGAGCAGGCCCCCGCGGGTACCGCCCACGGCGCCATCGACGTACCGCGGCCCAGCCCCGCGACCGAGGACAAGCCGCGTGCGGCCCGCTCCCGCACGACGGGCACACGCCGCCCCCAGCGCAAGGGCGCGGGACCGGTGATCAAGGCCAAGTTCCCTGGCCGCTGCGGCCACTGCAACTCCCGCTACGAGGTGGGCGAGGAGATCGGCAAGATCGCCTCCGGCTGGGGCCACCGGGCCTGCCGGGAGGGAGCCGCCTCGTAGCCGGACGGGCACGACGACGGCTGCCGTGCGGGCCCCCGCGCCGTCCGTCCGGCGCCACCCGGACCCGCGCCGGACGGCTGCACCGGGCGGGACGAGGCCCGTGCAGTCGCGCCGCTTCGTGCGGACCTGGCGCACGCGTCGAGGACGACGTGCCGTGGTCACGACGTGGCGCGCGCCGGCCGTCCGTACCGCCGACCGCGCGGCGTCCACGCCGGGCTGCTGCCGGTTGTGCCGCACCAGGGGCCGATCAGCCCGTCGTGGTGACGGCGCGTGTCAGTGCGAGGGGGTACACCAGGCGTGCGGAATGCAGGGGACTCCAGCGTGCGAGGTCGGCGTCAACGGCCACGACGTCAGCGCCCAACGGCGTCGACGCTCATTACTGTTGCGGCTGGCGGACCTGTCCTCGCCGCGCGCCTGCACAACGCCGTCCGTAGGGTGACGGGTGTGGAAGCGGAGGCAGAGAACGTACTGGTAGCCGTCCCGCCGGGGCGGGTGACGCTCGCGGACCGGCGGACGCGGAGCAGTTGGACGGTCGAGGTCGCGCCGTTGCGGATGTCGGCGTTCCCGGTGACGCAGGCCTGGTACGCCCACGTCACAGGGCGGCGACCGGGCAGCGCACGAGGTGACCGGTTTCCCGTCGAAGGCGTCTCGTGGTGGGACGCGGTCCAGTTCTGCAACGCGGCGTCCCGGCGCGAGGGCCTGACACCCGCGTACCGGCTCCAGCGCGACGCCGAGACGGCCGAATGGGACACCTCCGCGGACGGATACCGGCTGCCGACCGAGGCGGAATGGGAGCACGCCTGCCGCGCGGGCACCACCGGTCCGCGGTACGGGGAACTCGACGAGGTCGCCTGGTACCAGGGCAACTCGTCCGGACGGCCGCGTCCCGTCGGCGGTAAGCAGCCCAACGCCTGGGGCCTCCACGACATGCTCGGCAACGTGTGGGACTGGTGCTGGGACCTCTACGACGCCGAGGTGTACGGCAGCTATCGCGTGCTCCGCGGCGGGGGATGGGCCGACGAGCACTGGAGCTGCCGGGCATCGGTGCGACGGCGCAGCCACCCCACCTTCCGGATCGACGACGTCGGTTTCCGCGTCGCGCGCTCCGGGTGAGGCGACGTCGCACCCTCGCACCGAGCGCCCGTCCTCGGCGCAGCCCCGAGCGGATCAGGCGTGCGTGTCGAAGGGCACGTCCGACGGTTTCGCGTCGGCGAGGTGCTGGTCGAAACGCTCGTCCGTGATACCGAGCTTGGCCGAGCCGAAGTCCGCCTGGACCAGCTTGTCGCGCAGGCCCTCCGGGTAGCCGTCCCAGCCGACCAACGCCGGGTACTGCCAGGTGCCCTTGTGGTTCTCCGGGGGTTCGTCGCCGCCGTCGTTCTTGGCGGCACGGAAGCAGTGGGTGGAGACGCCGTCCTTGTGGTAGACGACCTTGGCGTGGGTGTCCTCGAAGGGCAGATCCGCCTTCTTGTGCACGTCGAAACCGCCGTGCCGGGACGTCGACACGTACTCCACCTGGTCCGCGTGCACCCAGACCACGACATGCTCCCAGTCGTGCCGGTGCCCTGCCGCGCCGCCGCCGAGAGCAGCCTGGTCCTTCTCGAAGTAGGAGGCGTACAGCACGGCGCACCAGTCGTTGCTGCACTTGCTGCGGGAGTACACGTTGGTGTTGTCCAGATCGGACGCGTCGCGGCACTGGCCGTTCTCCGCGCCGCCGATCGCGAGCCCGCCGTTGAGGGTGCCGTCCGGGCCGATGGCGGGCGTGGCGTAGCAGCCGTCCTTGTCGTAGTCGTACGCCGGCTGGAACCTCTTCTCCAGCTCGGAGGCGCTCGTGGGCAGGGCGCCCGGCGGTTCGGCCAGAGCTGTGCCCGGCAACCCGACCACCAACGCGAGGGCGCCGACCGCCACGCCGAGCGTTCCGGCTACGCGCTGCCTCCTGCGGGCGGGCGCCGGGGCCGTAGAGGTGTCCGGTGCGACGTGTTGAGCTGTCATGCATCACTCCAGGTGTGGGGGGAGAGTGGCGCTGCGTGAGATGACCTCACGCGGGCATTCACCCTCGCGGCTCCGCCCTGCCCGCACAACCCCGCGTGCTCCGGGTGCTGTTGCGCCCGTCGAGTTTCCGCACGTCCACCACATGTACGCCGACGGTCGGGACATTCCCCCGGCGGTGTCGTCGACCGGCGGGAACCGCAACGACGGCACCAACTGTTGCCCGCGCCTGTCATGTCCGACACCCCTTGTCAGGGTGAGCCAGTCCTGTTCGGCGGCCCAGGCCCGCATCGCCCGGCTCCAGTGGGGGGCGGGCAGCCCGCCCCAGACCAGGACCACTGGCTCGCCGCGGTAAAACACTTTGATCTGTTCCAGGATCTCGATGAGGGACGCGGTGTCGTAGCTGCCGGGCTTGAGGTGGAAGCACAGGCGGGCCCGCGATCAGGGTCGGTGGAGTGGTGGACCCAGGGCCCCGGCCATTGACGCACGCTTCCAGTTCAGCCGGTGGCGCAGGAGCGGGGTTTGTCCTCGGGGCGCGTAGGTGCGGCGGATCCGAGGCAGCAGGGAGACGCCTGATTTGTCGAGAAAGATGATCCGGGCACGTGTGTTCACGGCCCCTTTTCGATGCGCGGCACCACTCGTGGGCGATCCAGCGGGTGATCTCCGACTCGTCCCGCTCTACCGCCCGCCGCTGGGGCCGATGCAGGCTCCACCCGAGCCGGCTGGTCACCAGCCGCCACACCGACGTCCTCGACAACACCACCCCGTCACCCGGGTGACGACCGTACCGACACGTGCCAGGGTCCACAGATCGGCTGCGAAACCATGAGGCCGGGCACCTTGCTCCAGTGTGGCTCCGACCATCTCGCCCTGGATGTCGTCCAGCTTGGGTAGGCGTCCGGTGGCTGCCCGTCTGGGCAGGGCCCGAAGCACCGCCTTGCTCCCATAGCCGCCGCCAACGCCGCACGCTCTCGGCACACTCGCCCACCGCCGTCGCGATCTGCGCGTTCAAGGCGCCGCCCTCGAACAACTCGACTGCCCGAACTCCACACGCCTCCGCCAACTGAGGCCGTGGCAACGGAGGAAGAGAAGAACCAGCCGCAGCGGTCGGAGGTCGACAAGCTACCCCGACAGCCTCCCACCCACGAGGCCATCCCATTCACCGAACTTACGAACAAAGAAGTAGAGGTCATCTCATTCGATCTCGCCCCTGAGGAGCGCCGAGATGCGGAGCCGGCCTAGGTTTTCGGGATGCCGTCCGGACGGTATCCGGGTATCCGAGGGATGTGGGTGCGCGCGGTACCGCTGACCTGAGCGGCGGCGAACTCGGCAGCCGGTACGGTCGCCGGCCGGGAACGGCTGGGTGGTGCGTAGCCGGCCCGCGGAGTAGGCGCCGTGGAGGCAGATCCCGGCCGCCGTGATCGCGTACGTACGGCCGTCCGTCTCGTCCAGTCGAGGCTGGGCGCGTTTGTCGCATCGGCCGGCGTCCAGGTGACCCCGATGGATGGCGGTGTCCAGTGTTCCGGGTCGGGGGCGCGACAGCCAGGTCTTGGCCGTGTCAGAAGGAGGGCGGGGTCATCGCCCCGACGATGACGGCGGGAATGGCCTCCTTGTTGTGAAGGTGGTGCGGCACCGAGGCGTCGTAGGTGATCGCGTCGCCCGCTTCCAGGACGGACTCCTTGCCGCCTACTGTGACATGCAGGGTCCCCGCCAGCAGCAGCATCACCTCCTCGCCTTCGTGCCGATACGGCGCGAGGGCATTGCTGTACCCGGGCGGAATCTCGGCGCGCATCATGCCGAGGCGGCCGCGCAGAGAGGGGGTGAGCATTTCGTAGACGAGGCCTTCGTCGCTCAGCGACAGCCGTCGGCGGTCTCCCGCCCGGACGACAGCCACGGGCTCCCAAGCATGCTCGGCGCCCCCGAAGAAGGCGCCCACGGGCACCTGCAGTGCGTCGGCGAGCTTGATCAGGGTCGTGTACGAAGGGTTGCCCGCCCCTCGTTCGATCTGGCTCACGAGTCCCTGGCTCACGCCCGCCGAGGCGGCGAGGGCCGAGATCGTGAAACCGGCGCGGGCGCGCAGCGCGGACAGCCGCCGCCCGAGCTGATCCACGCCTCTCTCGTCGGCTTCGGCCACGTTGCCGCCCTCCTCGTCCTGTTCCGGGCCGCTTACGCGGCGGCGCTCCGGCACCATCCTAGAAGCCCAAGGAGCGGCGAGTAGACACGCGTTTCATTATTCTGATGGCAGTGCAGTATATTGAACCCAGAGGTGGGATGACTGCCTCCCGAACGAAGTGGTGAGACACATGACTTTCCTCCCCCCGACCACCCCGTCCGAGGAGGCTGCCTGGCTCGTCCAGGTCGACTTCCCTTCCGAGGGCCCCTTCGGCGCCGACATGGCTGTGGCGTACGAGGAACTGGCGCACACCATCACGCGTGAGCCCGGCTTCGTCTGGAAGCTGTGGACGGAGAGCGTCGAGACGCGGGAAGCGGGCGGCGTCTACGCTTTCCGCACCGAGAAGGACGCGCGGGCCTACCTCGACAAGCACACCTCCCGGCTCCGCTCCTGGGGAATGTCGGGCATCCGGGGCCGGGTCTTCCGCGTCAATCCTGTGCTCTCGCAGATCACACGCGGACCGCAGCCGGGCTGAACCGACGGAGTTTCTTCCTGGCCTGGCAGCCGTCGGCGAAGTTCCCTTCCAGTTTGCGCATCCCGTCGCAGAGCTGCCGTTCGGCCGCTGCCAGCACCTTGGGATCGATGTGCTGGGGCCCAGGCGGCGGCGCGCCTCACGAGCTGGTGCGTGATAGTGGGTGAGGCGTCGTAGCTGGCTGATGGCATGATCCGGATGTGGCGGTCATGATCGATCGGACGGTGCCGGCGCATCGGCTGTTCACAGGGCTCTCTCGGGCTCATCCCGCCTGTCGGCCGGGGGGGGGGAGGCGTCATGGCAAGCCGGCCTCGAAGGGGCGCTGTCACGTTGCACGAGGTGGGGCCAGAGAGCGGGCTGTGGGCGCTGGCGCCCGTCACCAGCTGGTGTTCGTTGACCGGCTGGGGGCCACTCTGATCCATTTGCGCCATGATCTGCCGCACTCGGTGCTGGGCCTGCTCTTCGGCGTCGACCGCTCCACCGTCATCCGCGCCATCGGTGAGATTCGCGCCCTGCTGGTCTCACGCGGATGCGCGGTACCCGACCGACCCGGGCTTCGTCTGCGCACGCTGGCGGACGTGTCCCAGGCCAAGGGCATCGACCTGCGTCTGGACGCCACCGAGGTCCAGGTCCGCAGGCCACTGGCCGGCCGCGGCGGGCGACGGGCGTTCGTCTCGGGCAAGAAGAAACAGAACACCATGAAGGCCACCGTCATCGCAGACGAGCAGGGCCGCACGTTATGGACCGAGGCCCTACGATCCGGGCGGATGCATGATGCGACCGCCGCCCGCAACGGGGGCATCGCCGCGTGCTTCCACACTTTCCCAAGGCGGAAGTGCTGCTGGACGACGGCTGTCTCGGACTCAGACGCGCCCCCGGCCAAGCCGTCATACCGCCCAGAAAGCCGGACAAGGGCGCCTTCCCACATGTGCACGCGGCCAGAGAAGGAGCCCGTCACGAGCACTCATCGAAGCGCATCACCGTTGAGCATGCCCTCGCCGAACACAAACGCTGGAAGCAACTGACCCGCTGGATGCACCGCCGCGACCGTCTGCCCGGCACCTACTGCGCCATCGCCGGCCTTGTCTCCGACCGCAACATCACCGCCTGACAGCAGGCCACGACCGGGACAGACGCACCTCACCTGTTATCACGCACCAGCTCGTTAGACTTCGAGGTGGCAGGTGCCGTGCGGTAAGAATCTTCGGGGGAGTCGCATGACAGGCGAGAGCGGAGCGTCGCAGTTTCGTATGCAGTCACACATGGCTGCGGTCGACATGACCTCCCCACCTCCCCGGCGCACGAAGACGGGCATCATCGCCTGCGGCGCCGCACTGGCACTGGTGTCCGGCATCGGGTTGCTGAAGACGGACTACTACGACCCGAAAAGCATGGTCACCGAGGGGAGGCCCGGTGTCTTCACCCTGCAGCGCTGCGACCGCACCGGCGGCAGCGAACAGGGCCCCAGCACCTCCTGCTACGGCGACTTCCGCTCCGACGACGGGAAGCTGAAGCTGCCCGCCGTCGACTTGGAGGAAAGCCACGACACCGAAGGGACGAAGAAGGGCGAAAGCTTCGAGGCGCATGCCACAAAACCGGCTCAGGGCCGCCCTGTCCGCATCCTCCGCACCGACGACCAGGGGCAGAGCGATCTCACGATGCGGGGTGTCGGTGCGCTGGGGCTCGCACTCCTCGGCGTGATGCTGGGTGGTCTCGCCGGTCGGTCGGTCATGGCTCCGGGACCAGCGCGGTCCCGCCTCGGCGCCTGGCTGGGCTTCGGGGCTGTGGTGTCCACGCTGCTGTGGCTGCTCGGTACGGGTACGGGAAGCGGGTTCTGGGCCTGAGGCGATCCGGCGCCGGGGGATACCGCCGTAGCACCGCCCCAGCTGCACGAACACGAAACCTCGCCCCGATGCGTGAGCCACCGAACCGTGCCCGTACCAGGTGCCGGGCGTCGTGGGCCGGATCGTATCGACGTCTTACGGCCAGGGCGCCCGGACGAGGGCCCGCCGCGGTTCGCGCACACCGCGGTCCGCGGCTCCGCGACGTGCTGCCGACCGCGACGGGCTGGGCACGACGGGCTCACGTCATCCGCAGAAACTCCAGCAGGGCCGCGGCGGACCAGGAGAAGTTGCTGGAGTTGCGGCCCCGGCCGGTCAGCGGGTCGTAGTTCTCGTGGATGGGGCCGTCGCCGAGCAGCCCGTGGGCGCGGGTCAGCAACCTCTCCGTGATCCTGCGGGCGTCCCGGTGGTAACCGTAGGTACGCAGGCCGAGGACGGCGAAGTACGCCTGGTCGAGCCAGACCAGTCCGCGCCAGTATCCGGTCGGGTCGAAGGCCGGGTTGTCCCGGGCGACTGTCGGCATCGGCAGCGGGGTCCCGAACTGCTCCTCGTCGGTGAGTGCCGAGCGCACCCCGGCCGCCTGCCGGGCGGTGGCAGTCCCGGCCCACAGCGGGACGGCGCCCTCGATGCCCTTGCCGGCGCCGGTTCGGGGGCCGCCGTCCAGAGCACGGTCGTAGAAGAACCGGGTGTCCGGATCCCACATGCGGGAGCGGATCCGCTTGTCCAGCACGGCGCGCTCCCGCAGCAGCCGCTCCGCCTCGGTGCGGTGTCCGAGCACGCGTGCGGCCCTGGCAAGGTACTGCTTCTCGGCGGCGAGGTAGCAGTTCAGATCGACGGACTCCTGGCGGAGGGAGTAGCCGACCGTCCTGCCGCCGGCGTCCTTGTTGGCGGAGAGGGCCACGTCGTCGAACCGCGGGGCGTTGTCCATGCCGCTCTCCCACGCGGCGGCGGCGCGGCGCTCCTTGGTGGAGTCGTTGGCGGGGTCCACCGTGGCGCCGTACTCGGCCAGGCCGTTGCCGTCGTGGTCACGGTTGCGGTACCACCACGCGTGGTAGGCGGTGAGCTTGGGGTACATCCGGCGCAGAAACCCGGTGTCGCCGCCGCGCCGGTAGACCTCCCACACCGCCCAGGCGGCGAGCGGCGGCTTGGAGTTGCGCTCGTTCCAGTTGATGCCGCCTTGGCGCACGTTGTTGTAGAACACGGCGTCGGGGATCATCCCGGCGTCCTGCGGACGCTGGGCGGAGTGTTCGGTGATCTGGTAGTCGAACATCGCCTCGATCGCGGTCGCCGCCAGGCGCGGAGCGAACAGGGCGGTGGAGACGGCCTCCTTCCAGGAGTCCCAGGCCCAGGCTCCGCCGGCGAAGCCGGTGTAGGTGAGGGAGGGGGTGATGATGTCCCTCTTCAGTAGACCGGCCGGGCTGCGCCAGTTGGTCACGAGGGTCTGCACGGCTTTGGCCGCCGGGCGTCGCCGGTGCTGCGGCACCTGCGCCAGCGCCTCGGTGAGGTATCCGCCCCAGCGGCTCTCGGACCGGTCGGCGGCCCGCGCCGGATGCCTCAGCGCGCTGCGTACCGCTTCCGCGTCGGCGTGCCGCTCAGCGGTGGTGAAGGTGTAGCTCTCCACCCAGGCGAAGACGGCGCGCTCCCCGGGCCCCAGCCGCCGGGCCCGGCGTGCCGTGGTGCGGTAGTGGTCGGCGTGCACAGTGGTGTGCACCGGGTCCGCGTGCCGTACCTCGAAGCGCGCCTGGTCGGTCGTCAGGTACTGCTCGTAGTCCCGCACACGCGCGAAGCGCACGGCCACACCGGTCCTGGTGGCGGACAGGTGGGGCGCGCTGCGGACCGGTTCCTCCGTGTGCCGCAGCAGAGCCCCGGACCAGTCGGCGCGCACGGTACGCGCAGTGTCACCACGGTTGTCCACCTCGGCGGTGACCAGCGCGGTGCGGTTGCTGACGTAGCGCAGGGTCAAAGTGATGTCGAGCCCGGACACGGTGCAGTGCTGGGTGAGCCGTCCGGGGGCACTGTGTGCCTGGGGCGCGGAGCCCCCGTTCAGGTCCACCCGCTTGCCGGTGGGTTCATCGGTGAGACCGAACCGGGTGAACGCCCGGCTGAGGTACCACGGGTACTCCTCCGCGAGGTACAGCGGACCGCTGAAGCCGGAACCGGTTCCCAGGTGCTTCCGGGCCGCCGCCGGATCCGGCAGACCGTAGGCGTGCCAGGCACCGAGGTCCGCGAACGCGTTGAGCGGATTGTTCTCCGGCGGCTTGGCGGACGCGGGGAAGCCACGCAGGTCCAGCAGATCCGAGAGCTCGTCGGTCCGGTCTCCGTGCGGACGCCCCGGGTGCCGCTCCGTTTCCGGCCCGTCTCCGCCCGCTGGGCGCTGCGCCGCGAACGCGGGGGTCGCGCTGAGTGCTACGGCGCCGACCGGCGCGAGTGAGAGTGCGGCGAAGCCCCTTCTGGTGACATCCGACATGGCGCGGCTCCCGGTCCTTCCACGGCCCCGCGGCGGTACGGGCGTCGGCCACGTGTCATGCGTTCACTCATTGACCGCACCCGGCGCCCCGGCGGCGCTGCCGGGCCTGTTCACATTCATTTTCCGAAAGCGAACCTATGAGTTCACTCGTGCGGTGGCAAGAGGTTGATCGATCACAGCGGACCAGTCGTCCCTGCGCACCCGTGTCACAGTGCCCCACCGTCGCCCACTGACTCACGGTCAGCCACGCCGTCCAGACCGGCGGAACGCGCCCCGCCGCGGGAGCGGCACCGAGTGGCCGCACAGACACGAAGCAGCCGCGAAGAAACGCTGCAAAGACAGTCCGCAAAGCCCAGTGCGCCGTCGCGTAGGGGCCGAGGAGGCAAGTGACTGCCGGGGCACCGCTCGGGCCCGGTGCGTGCGGTGTGTCATCGGAGTCGTTGCGGCCGAGTCGGCTGGGGAGGCACAGAGGCCGACCGGGGTAGACGACAGGCATGCACCCGGCCGGCACCTTGCGCACGCGGATCGTGGGTGCCGTCTTCGCGCGTGTGGCGGGCTCGGAGGGGCCGGCGCGTCGCAGACGGATCCATCACAGGCCCGGACCGCGCTGATTCGACCCCGGGCGGCCGATCCGCGTCGTCCACGCGGACGCTTCCATGTTCGTCGGCGGTCTGGCAGCGCTGCTGTTGCAGTCCTTGCACCCGCCGGCCATGGCGGCAGTCGCCGGCCACTCCGGCTTCCGGAGCGATCCGTGGGGACGTCTGCAGCGCACCAGCACATTCCTGGCCACGACACCTTCGCGACCGCGCAGGACGCCCAGGCGGCCGTCGACCGGGTCCGCACCCTGCACGAGCAGATCCCCGGTACCACGCCGGAGGGGGAGGTCTACCCCGCGTCCGACCCGCGCCTGCTCACCTGGGTCCACACTGCCGAGGTCTACTTCTTCCTGCACGCCCACCACCTCTACGGCGCCCGTCCGCTCGGTCCGGATGCCTACGACGAGTACCTTGCCGACGCCGCTCAGGTCGCCACCGCCCTGGGGGCCGACGAGCCGCCGCGCAACCGGACGGAACTCCGTCAGCGGTTGGACGGCTGTCTTCCGTACCTGCGGGCCACACCGCCTGCCAAGGACGCCGCACGCTTCCTTCTGCGCGAACCTCCTCTCCCCGCCGTCGTCCGCCTGCCGTACAGCGCACTCGCCCTGGGCGCCATCGAGCTGCTGCCCGACCGGGCCCGGGCGCGGTCGGGGCTGCGCCCTCTCTCCGTGCCGGGCACACGGGTGCCCCGGGCCGGTGCCCGGACGGTGACCCGCACCATCCGCGGGGCGATGACGCCGCCACCGTCCGACGTGGGCACGCCCCGAGCCGCCCGCCCTCCACGGCAGGCGTAAGGGAGGCGCGACGGCCCCGGCAGCCGGGGCGGGGTGGGCGGGTGAGAGGGGCCGCGGTCCGGTCCCGGTGCACCGGTTGCACGTGTGCTGGGGCGGCGGAATGCGTACGTCAAGCGGGTGTACGCGCTTTGCTGAGGTTTGTCCAGGAAAAGTGGGGGTTATTCGTCGGGCGTCCGGGACCGAGCAGGCGTCCAGGTGCTGCCGGACGATCGCGGTGGCCCCCACGCTCACCTTGCGGGGGCCGGCGACCGCAGCGAACGAGAGGCCCGATGGGACAGCTTGGGGGCGAAGGCGACGCGATGCGGCACACGGGACCGACCGACCAGGTGCAGGCCCCGGCGGCGGGTCACGTAGCGCCCGACAGCACGGGACGGACCGGTGCCACGGGGCAGCCGGGTGTCGCGGAGGAGGGGCCGCGATGAGGTCGGTGCCGGGACCCAGCGACCATGTGGTGGTCGTAGGAGCCGGTCTCGCGGGTCTGTCGGCGGCACTGCATCTGCTGGGCGCCGGCCGGTCGGTCACCGTGGTGGAGGAGCAGGACGTCGTCGGCGGACGGGCAGGACTCCTCCGGCTCGGCGGCTACCGCATCGACACCGGGCCCACCGTGTTGACCATGCCCGACCTGGTCGAGGAAGCGATGGCGGCGGCCGGCGCCCGGATGGCCGACCACCTCGACCTGGTGCGCCTGGACCCCGCCTACCGGGCGCTGTTCGCCGACGGTTCCCGCATCGAGGTGCACACCGACGCCGGCGCGATGGAGGCCGAGATCGAGCGGGTGGCCGACGGGCGGGAAGCGGCAGGCTACCGGCGGATGCGCCGATGGCTGCACGAACTCCACCGGGTGCAGAGGCGCACGTTCATCGACGCGAACTTCGACTCGCCTCTCGGCCTCCTCACCCCGGACCTCGCCCGGCTGGCCGCGCTGGGCGGTTTCGGGTCCTGGCACGGCCGCATCGCCCACTTCCTCAAGGACGAACGGCTGCAGCGGCTCTTCTCCTTCCAGGCCCTGTACGCAGGGGTGGCGCCGACCCGCGCCCTGGCCGCCTACGCGGTCATCGCCTACATGGACACCGTGGCAGGCGTGTGGTTCCCCAGGGGCGGCATGCACGCGCTGCCCCGCGCGATGGCCGCCGTCGCAGCCGCAGCCGGGGCCCGCTTCGTCCACGGCAGCCGGGTCGAGGCCCTGGAACGCGCGGCGGGCCGTGCGGTGGCCGTACGCACCAGCCGTCAGGAACGCATCGAGTGCGACGCCGTCGTCCTCACCTGCGATCTGCCGGTCGCCTACCGGTTGCTGGGCGCGGCACCGCGCCGTCCCGTACCGCTGCGGTACGCGCCCTCGGCCGTGCTGCTGCACACCGGCGGGAAGCGCACCTGGCCCGCGCTGTCCCACCACACGCTCTCCTTCGGGCACGCCTGGCAGCACACCTTCCGTCAGCTGACCCGCACCGGCGAGCCGATGAGTGATCCGTCCCTGCTGATCACCCGTCCCACCAGCACGGACCCGGACCTGGCTCCCGCGGACCGGCATGTGCACTGTCTGCTGGCGCCCTGCCCCAACCTCCACCGCGGCCGCCACGACTGGGACCGGCTCGCCCCCGCCTACCGCGACGAGCTGCTGGCCGTACTGGAACGGCGCGGCATGCCGGGTTTCGGCGAGGTCCTGGAGGTGGAGAAACTGGTCACCCCTGCCGACTGGGCGCGTCAGGGCCTGGCCGCGGGCACCCCCTTCTCCGCGGCGCACACCTTCGCCCAGACCGGCCCCTTCCGGCCCCGCAACCTGCCCTCCGGATGGGAGAACGTGGTGCTGGCCGGCTGCGGCACCACCCCCGGCGTCGGCATTCCGACAGTGCTCATCTCCGGCAAGCTCGCCGCCGCTCGCATCACCGCCCGTACGGCCGCGCGCCGTCCGCGGCGGCCCGCCCGTTCGGCCCGGCCCGCCGGCCTCGAAGCCCGCGCGCATCCGCCCGCCCCCCACGGCCCGCCCGCGGCGGCGGCCGGCACGAAGGAAGGCCGTCCATGACCGCTCGCGAGCTCGACGCCGCAGGCGTGCGTGACGCAACGCTGCGGGACGCCTACACGCGCTGCCGCACCATCAACGCGCGAGGAGGTACCACCTACTTCCTGGCCACCCGCCTGCTGGCACCCGCCCAACGGCCCGCCGTCCACGCCCTGTACGGCTTCGCGCGGTACGCCGACGACATCGTCGACGATCTCCACACCGGCAGGACCCCGCGCCAACGAGCCCTCGACCTGGACACCCTCGGCGTACGCGTCGACGAGGCGCTGACCACCGGGCGCAGCGATCACCCGGTGCTGGCCGCACTGGCGGACACGGTGGCCCGCCACCGCATCGACCCCGCCTGCTTCGCGGCCTTCATGCGCTCCATGCGCAGCGACCTGACCACCACGGACTACCCCACCTGGCGGGAGCTGCGCTCCTACATGCACGGCTCCGCCGCCGTCATCGGGCTGGAACTGCTGCCTGTGCTGGGCACGGTGGTGCCCTTCGAGGAGGCGGCCCCGCACGCCGCCTCCTTGGGGGTGGCCTTCCAGCTCACCAACTTCCTGCGCGATGTCGGGGAAGACCTCGACCGCGGCCGCATCTACCTGCCCGCCGACCTGCTGGCCGCCCACGACGTCGACCGGCCCCTGCTGAACTGGTGCCGCACCACGGGCCGCACCGACGCCCGGGTACGCGACGCACTGCGCGAGATGATCGGTCTCACCCGAGGCATCTACCGGCACGCCGCCCAGGGTATCCGGCTGCTGCACAGCACGTCTCAGCCGTGCGTGCACACCGCGTTCGTCCTCTACAGCGCCATCCTCGCCCGCATCGAAGCGGCCGACTGCGCCGTCATCGGCCACCGCACCGTCGTACCCCGCCGGTACAAGGCCGCCGTCGCGCTGACCGGCCTCGCCCACCGGACCGCCCACCGCGCCGGCCGCCGGCCCACCGTCACCGCCGCCCCCACGTCCACCCCGAGCTGCGCCGGTGCTGCCCGCGGTCTGGTGGAAGGAGCCGTCTCGTGAAGCCGGCACCCCGGTGGCGCAGCCCCGTCCGCCTTGCCCCGTCACCGGCGTGGCACCGGCAGGAACCGACCTGGCGGGCTGCCAGGGCCCAGGTGATCGCCGCCGCGCTGAAGCGTGCCACGGTCCGCCCCACCGGCAACTGGTACGTGCTCTGCGCCAGTCGAGGGCTCCCTCCCGGCCGGGCCCGGGGCCGCACCGTCGCCGGTGAGGAGGTGGTGGCCTGGCGTACCCCGGCCGGCCAGGTCGTCGCAGGTCCCGGTGCCTGCCCTCACCTGGGGGCGCCGCTGTGCCGGTCGCCGGTGGTGGCCGGGGAGTTGATCTGCCATTGGCACGGGCTGCGCCTGTCCGCCGACGGCGGTCCCGGGTGGTCGCCGCTGCCCGCCCATGACGACGGCGTCCTGGTGTGGGTCCGTCTCGACCGCTCGGAAACCGAGCCGCCCGCGCCGCTGCCGGCCGTACCGGCGCGGCCGCCGCTGTCCCGGTCGGTGTCGGCCGTCACCGAGTTGGAAGGCGTCTGTGAGCCCGAGGACGTCGTCGCCAACCGCCTCGACCCCTGGCACGGAAGCTGGTTCCACCCCTACGCCTTCACCCAGCTGACCGTCCTCGCAGCACCTGCCGAGGACAGCGGGGAGGACGACGACCGCTTCCTCGTGGAAGTGTCCTACCGCCTCGGCGCCCGCGCGGCAGTGCCCGTCCTCGCGGAGTTCACCGCGCCGGGGCCGCGCACCGTCGTCATGCGCATCCTCGAAGGCGAGGGCACGGGCTCCGTCGTGGAGACCCACGCCGTCCCCCTGTCGGCACCCGGTGACGAGCGGCCGCGCACCGCCGTGGTCGAAGCGGTCGTCGCCGCCTCCGGGCGGACCGGCTTCGCGCTCGCCCGCGCCGCCGCTCCCGCGCTGCGGCCGTTGATGAAGCGTGCCGCGACCCGGCTGTGGCGCGACGACCTGGCGTACGCGGAACGCCGCTGGCGCCTGCGCAGCACCGGCCGCTTCCCCGGCAACTGACCGCCGCGCAACGCCGACGCCCGGGGCAAAGGAGGGAGCACATGAGGGACGTGGACATCGTCGTGGTCGGCGCCGGCGCGGCCGGGCTGTCCCTGGCCCGACGCCTGGTCGCCCCACCGGGACCGGGCAGGTGCGCGCCGTCGGTGGCGGTCCTCGAACCGCCTCCCGGGGCCCTCACCAGCCCGCCGCGCACCTGGTGCTTCTGGGAGCGGGGGAGTGGCCACCTGGAGGAGTTCGTCTCCGCTTCCTGGGGCGGGATGTGCGTACGGGACGCGACCGGCCGGCCGATCACCGGGGCCGGCCCCTACCGGTACAAGATGATCCGGTCGGCCGACTACCTCCCCGTGCTGACGAGGGAACTGTCCGCCTGCGACCACGTGCGGCTGGTCACGGCGACCGTGACCGGCGTGACCGGCGGCAGGGAGGGCGGCCAGGTCACCGGCGTCGACCCGCGGGGCCGGACCGTCCGCATGTCAGGCCGTTGGGTCTTCGACACCCGGCCGCCCCGCCACCTGCCGCGCGCCCGTACCACGCTCTTCCAGCACTTCCGCGGATGGTTCGTCGAGACCACCACCGACCGGTTCGACCCGCAGGTGGCGGAACTGATGGACTTCCGCACGAGGCAGCCGGCGCGGGGACTGTCCTTCGCGTACGTGCTGCCGTTCTCCCGGCGCCGCGCCCTGGTCGAGTACACCGAGTTCTCCGCCCAACCCCTGGACACGGCCGCCTACGAGGCAGCGCTCGGCGACTACACGCGCCGTGTCCGCTCGTTGGGGACGTTCGCGGTCACCGGCGCCGAGCAGGGCGCCATCCCGATGACCGACGCCCACTTCCCCCGCCATCGCGGCCCCTCGATCTTCGCGCTCGGAACCGCCGGGGGCGCCACCCGCCCCTCAACCGGGTACACCTTCGCCGCCGTGCAGGCCCAGGCCGCCGCCGTCGCGGACGCCTGCCGTGCCGGGCGGCACCCGGTACCGCCCCGCGTGCACAAGCGCCGCCACCTGCTCATGGATGCCGCCTGGCTGCGCGCCCTGGACGGCGGCCGACTCGACGGACCGGACTTCTTCACCCGCCTGTTCACCCGCAACCCGCTCCCACGGGTGCTGCGCTTCCTGGACGGCTCCTCCACCCCCGCCGAGGACCTCGCCCTCGGACTGCACTGCCCGATCGGTCCCATGAGCCGGTCCCTGGCCGAACTGCCGCTGCTGCCCCGCCGTACCGCACCGGGCACGAGCCCCGTGCCACCCCTCGCGCCGTCAAGGAAGCACACCCCGTGAAGACCCGCCGCCCCGAGCACCGGCTGTCCCGCGACACGAAAGCCGCATACCGGCCCGCTCCGCCGGGAGCCCCGCGCATGACCGCGCGGGCCCGTACCGCAGTCGTGGGCGGTGGCATCGCCGGGCTGACCGCCGCCACCGCCTTGGCCGAACGAGGCATGCGGGTCGATCTGTTCGAGCAGGAGGACGTTCTCGGCGGGCGGGTGGCCGGCTGGCCCGTCCGACTCGCCGACGGCACCACCCAGACGATGACCCGCGGGTTCCACGCCTTCTTCCGCCAGTACTACAACCTGCGCAATCTGCTGCGCCGTACCGACCCCGCACTGGGAATGCTCACCCCTCTCGCGGACTACCCCCTCCAGCACGCGGGCGGCGCCCGCGACAGCTTCGCCCGCATTCCGCGCACCCCGCCGTGGAACGTGCTCGGCTTCACCGCCACCAGCCCCACCTTCACCGCAGCCGGACTGAGGCGGATGCACCCCCGCGCGGCGCTTCCCCTGCTGGACGTGCACCCCACCGGCGTATACCGGCAACTCGACCGTCTCAGTGCCGCCGACTTCCTCACCGCCGTCAACTTCCCGCCGCAGGCCCGGCATCTGGCGTTCGAAGTCTTCTCGCGGAGCTTCTTCGCCGACCCCGGTGACCTGTCCGCCGCCGAACTGGCGCTGATGTTCCACATCTACTTCCTCGGCTCGGCCGAAGGGCTCCTCTTCGACGCCGCCGCCGAACCCTTCCCCACCGCGCTGTGGGACCCGCTCGCCGACTACCTCTCCCACCGGGGCGTCGACCTCGTCACCGGCACCACCGCCCACCGACTCACCGTACGGCCGCAGGGCGGCTTCACCCTCACCACCGCACCCTCCACCGCCCCCGGGACGCACCGCACCCGGCACTACGACGCGGTGGTCCTCGCCCTGGACACCGCGGGCCTCAACTCCCTGGTCGCCGCCTCACCCACCGTGGGCGGGCCCGACTGGCGGGAGCGGATCGGCGGGCTGCGGCAGGCCCCGCCCTTCCTGGTGTCCCGCTACTGGCTCGACCGGCCCGTCCGCGCCGAGCGGCCCGCATTCCTGGGCACCAGCGGGTACGGCCCGCTGGACAACATCAGCGTCCTCGACCGCTACGAGGGCCAGGCCGCCCGCTGGGCCGCGCGCACCGGCGGCAGCGTCGTCGAACTCCACGCCTACGCCGCCGACCCGCACGCCGACCAGGCCGCTCTACGCCGCCGCATGCGGTCCGAACTGTCCCGCGTCTACCCGGAGACCGCTGCCGCGACCACTCTCGACCAGCGTCACGAATGGCGCGACGACTGCCCCCTGTTCACCCCCGGCAGCTACCTGCACCGCCCCACCACCGCCACCCCCCACCCCCGGCTCGTCCTCGCCGGCGACCTGGTACGCACCGACGCCCCCGTCGCACTGATGGAACGCGCCGCCACCAGCGGATTCCAGGCTGCCAACGCGGTGTTGGCCAGCTGGCACGTACGCGGGCACCCGCTGCTGACCGTCCCGCGGCAAGGACGCCTCGCACCGGTACGTCTGCTTGCCCGCACACTCGCCCCCGCCTTCGCGCGAGCACCGTCTCCCGCGTAGCCGGAGGCGACGTCTCCCGCGGCGGGTCTGCGAGGGCTCGGGCGACGGTGAGCGGGAGGCGCCGCGCAAAGCGGCGAGGGCGGTGCTCCAGACGACGGCGGCGAGGTGACCGTGCGTGCCGTGCATCGGCCGCGGCGCGGGCCCGTACGGCTGCGTGGGGGGCGGAGTATGCCTGCCATCATCACGGGACGAGCACGCCGCGATGCGGGTGACCGGTGGCATGCGGGTGCCCGTAGGGTGACGGGCACCGGGGCGCCCGCCGCCCCGCCCGACCACAGACGTCCCTCCCACCATGCAAGGTCCAGCATCTTGGAAGCCTCCGACGACGCCGCGCTCGACGATCCGGTGGGCGCGTCGCTGCGCGGCCACCACGCACACCTGGCCCGCCGGCTCGGCCGGGCCGTCACCTATGCGCCGGAAGTGGCGACCTTCTCCGCGACGACCGCCCACCCGGGGCCGGAGGCGTGGGCCGACCTGGCCCGGCTGCTCGGCCGGGGCGAGTTCGCGGACCTGTTCAGTTGTCCGGCGACCCCGCCCGGCTGGGAGCCGGTCTTCGTCCTCGAAGGGCGTCAGATGGTCCTGGCCCGCGGCAGTCGGCCCGGTCCGCCGCGGCACGACGGCGACACGGGCGTCGTCGAGCTGGGGGCGGACAGCGTGCCCGAGATGCTCGACCTCGTGGCGCGGACCCGACCGGGCCCGTTCCGGCCGCGGACCCACGAACTCGGGACCTACCTCGGCGTCCGCGACAACGGCGTTCTCGTCGCGATGGCGGGCGAACGCCTCCGGCCACCGGGGTGGACGGAGATCAGCGCGGTCTGCACCGCTCCCGAGGCGCGTGGGCGGGGCCGTGCCGCTCAGCTGGTCCGCGAGCTCGTGGCGCGCGTCACGGCGCGCGGCGAGCGCCCCTTCCTCCACGTGGCCGAGGCGAACCCGGGAGCGCTTGCCCTCTACGAACGACTCGGGTTCGAGACCCGGAAACACGTGACCTTCCGGGGATACCGCACGCCCTGACGGCCGGTTCGGCACCTGGGACGAGCGCCGGGACGCCGGATGAGCCGCTTTCCAGGCGCCTGCCCGGTGTGCGTGCGCTCAGGTCCTACTGGGAGGGGGCGAGTTCTGCGAGGGTCCGGGCCGCTGGTGCGGGCTCCACGAGCCATTTCAGGTGGCTGCTCGCCAGAGTACGGACGTCGTAGACGTTGTCCGGCGTCAGTGCGTCGCCCTCGCGGATCAGCCGGTCCTGCATGGCGAGCGGCATGCTCGCGTCGTCGGTCAACCGCACGAACGCCTTCGGGATGCGGCCCCACGTCGCGGCCTGCGCCCGGTCGGCGGAGGTGCCGGCGTCCAGGTTCTCGTCGGGCTGGAAGGTGTTCAGGAACGTCAGGAACTCCTCGTCCGTACCGTCGGCGAGGAAAGCCGCCTTGAAGGCCGCGAGAGCATCGGGGTCCGAGGTGCGGAAGTTGACGCGGAGCAGGCCCAGTTCGGCAGGGTTCCCGACGGCGGCAAGACCCAGGGAGGCGGCGTCGACCGTCGCCATCTCCGGCTCGGCGTAGTACGCGCCGACGTCGAGAGCGACCGGGCACCAGGCCGAGACGTAGACGATGCGGTCGATCAGATCCGGCCGCGCGTTGGCCGCCGCGGTGGCCGTGACGCCGCCGCGGCTGTGCGCGACGAGGACCACCGGCCCGTTCTTCTTCGCCCGTTCCAGAACGCTGATCAGGTGCGCGGCGTTGTCGGCCAGGGTGACGCCCTTGATCGAGCCGGACGCGGTGGCGAGACCTTCGGTGTCCTGCGGCGCCTGGTAGGCGTGGGTGTAGGTCGCTGCGAAACCGTGCCCGGGCAGGTCGACGGCGACCGAACGGTGCCCCAGCAGGCCGAGTTCGGCCTGGAGCGGCGCGAAGGAGAAGGAGTTGGCGAAGGCTCCGTGCACCAGCACGAAAGTCGGCTGCATCTGTCTCTTCTTTCTCTGACCCCTGTGCATCGGCGGAGCGCGGCCGAGGTCGGACGGATCGGGGGAGGGGCCAAGGGCCCGCACGGTGCGCCAGGTGACGGCCGGGAGGCCGGAGAGGGAAGCGACGGCAGACGTGAAGGTAATAAGAAGGACCTGGGGAGTCAAGCGTGATCGTGGCGCCCGCCCCGAGCTTCCGGCCTCCACCTCCCTCCGCCGTCCCCGCGGGATTCCCGGCTTCCGGTCACAGCGCCGCGAAGAGGGGCAGGGTCCTCTCCGCGCCGGCGATCTCCTCGGTGAGGGGATGGTCCTCGGCGACCACCGGCAGCGTTTCGCGGGCGGTCCGGAAGGCCTCGGCGACGGGCGCGTCGGGCAGTTCGGCCGCACCGAGGTGCAGGGCGCGTACGGCGCCCAGGAGTTCGCAGGCGAGCACGGTGCGGTAGGCGCTGATGGCCGCGGAGGTGCTGCGGGCGGCCTGGGTGGAGAAGCTGGCATGGTCCTCCAGGCCGCGGGAGATGACCGCGGTGCCGAGGGTGACGGGCGCGGCCGCGTGACGCAGCTGGCTCAGGGCGTCGTGTGCGACGTACTCCAGAATCATGATGCCGGAGCTGCCGGGCGGGCCGGCCGACAGGAAGGGACTCAGGCCGGTGAGTTCGGGTTCGACCAGGTCGCTGAGGCGCGCAGCGGACAGTTCGGCGACGTGGTGGAGGGCGGCGCGCAGGTGGTCGAGGGAGAGCGCCAGGTAGGCGGTGGAGAAGTGGCCGTGGTGGTAGGCGTTCTCGGTGTCGATGTCGATGAACGGGTTCTCGGCCGCGGCGTTGAGGTCGGTGGTGAGCACCTTCTCCAGGGCGTCGACGGCGTCCAGGGCCGGGCCCTGGACCTGCGGGAAGGCGCGCAGCCCGAAGGGGTCCTGGATACGGCTGCCGGGTCCGGGTTCGCCGTCGTCCCACAGGAGTCGGCGCATCTCGGCGGCGCAGTGCACCGATCCGGGGTGCGGGCGCTGGGCGTGCACGCGCGCGGAGAACGCCTCGGGTGAGCCGTCGAGGGCGCAGTAGGACAGGGCGGCGACGGCATGGCTGGCGCGCAGCAGCTCCCGCAGATCGTGCCAGGCCAGTACGGACTCGGCCAGGGTGGCGGCGTTGCTGGAGATGAAGGCGAGCGCGTCGCCCGGGCTGATCGGGAGCGGGTCGAGCGAGCCGACGGCCCACGGGCGGCGCCCGGCGAGGGTGAGGGCGATCTCGGCCAGTGCGGTCAGGTCCCCGGTGCCGATGGCGCCGAGGGAGTGGACCTGCGGGACCGCGCCGACGCGGAGCGCCGTTTCGAGGGCGTCCAGCAGGCGGGGGTGCACACCGCTGCCGGCGGCTGCGAGCTGGTTGAGCCTGATGAGCAGAGTGGCCCGCACCAGGTGCGGGGAGACGGCCGGGCCGGTGCCGCCCGCGTGGCTGTGCAGCAGGCGGAGGCCGTGCTGGTCCGCGGCGTCGGGGTCCACGACGTGGTGCCGGTTGGCGCCGACGCCTGTGGTGCGCCCGTACACGGCTCGTTTGGCGCCGATCTCCCCGGCGACCACGTAGGCCTCGTGAGCGCGTTCGCGGGCCGCCGGGTCCAGGACGGCGGAGGCGCTGGAGCGGGCCACCCGTACGACGTCCGGGCAGCGCAGCCGGCGGCCGTCGACGTTGACGTGGCTGCGGTCGGTCATCATCACCCCTTGACAGAAAACTATTCACCTTCAAGGCTGCATGAAACCCTTCATTCATCCGGGTTGGCAAGAAGGGCGGCCAAGACGTCGGGTGGTGTGTCCCCGCACCCGCTGACGTGCGCCGTGCGCAGCGCAGACGGGTGGGTGGCCCATGCCCGACAACGAGGGGAGACCCGTGGAGAACGTCCCGGACACGAGTACGGAAACGAGCGAGCGGCACACCGCCGGGTCCGACGGCCGCACCACGGGTGCCGTCGATCCCGCGGAGCCTCCCGACCCCTCCGGCGCAGCGGTCTCCGGGCCCGGCCGCACGGGTCGCTTCGGCCGCCTCGGCCCGCTGCGCAGGCAGCGGCGGAACGAACCCGGCGCCGGCGCGGCGACCTCCTTCGACGACGCGCCTCTCAACCGCTTCCACGTCAAGATCACCGCGCTGACCTTCGGTGCGAACTTCTCCGACGGCTACCACCTGGGCATCATCGGCATCGCGCTGACCCTGGTCGGCCCGCAGATGGGGCTGGGTGCGGCCTGGGAGGGGCTGCTGGGCGCCTCCGCGCTCATCGGCATCTTCGTCGGCAGCATCGCCGTGGGCTGGGCGGCGGACCGGTACGGGCGGCAGCGCCTCTACATGTGGGACTTCCTGCTCATCACCGTGGCCTCGGTGGCGCAGTTCTTCGTCACCGGGCCCCTGGAGCTGTTCGTCCTCCGGCTTCTGATCGGCTTCGGTATCGGCGCGGACTACGCGCTGGGGCCGACGCTGGTCGCCGAGTTCTGCCCTCGCCGCTACCGCGGCGGACTCCTGGCATCCCTCACCGCCATGTGGACGGTCGGTTACACCGTCGCCTACTTCTTCGGCAACTACCTCGTCGGCTTCGGCGGTGAGAGCTGGCGGTGGCTGCTGGCGTCGAGTGCCGTTCCGGCGGTCTTCGTGCTGGTGATGCGGTTCGGCACACCCGAGTCGCCGCGCTGGCTGATCAGCAAGGGGCGCATCGACGAGGCCCGGGCCGTCGTGGCCCGGTACATCGGGCCCCGGGTCGACTTCTCCACCCTGCTGCACCGCCAGGAGCCGGCCGACTCCTACGACTACCGGGCGCTCTTCCGTGCACAGCACCGGAGGAACACCCTCTTCGGCGTCCTCTACTACAACTGCCAGGTCATCCCGTACTTCGCCATCTACACATTCCTGCCGGTGGTGATGGCCCGCGTCGGCCTGGGCGACGACGACTTCCTCGGCAACGGGCTGCTCAACGTCTTTTTGCTGCTGGGCGGAGTGGTGGGGCTGTGGTTCGTCTCCCGCTTCACCCGGCGCGGGTTCCTCATCTGGTCGTTCGTCGTGATGGCGCTCGCGCTGGCGCCCATCGGGGTGTGGCCGCACGCGCCGACGTACCTGCTGTTCCCCCTCTTCCTCGTCTTCACGTTCACCATGTCGGCCTCCTCCAACCTGGACCAGGTCTACCCGCCGGAGCTGTTCCCCACGGCGCTGCGCAGTTCCGGGGTGGGCCTGCTGAACGGGCTGAGCCGGGTCGGCTCGGCGGTCGGCACGTTCCTGCTGCCGATCAGCCTGTCCGCGTACGGCTTCTCCGTATCGATGCTGGCCCTGACCGTGCTCCTGGTCGTCGGGGCCGGGGTCTCCCTGGCCTGGGCCCCGGAGACCAAGGGCGTGGTCCTCCACTGAGCGCGCCGCCGGCCCGTGTCTTCCGCCCGGACAACGCCGCACCCGCCGACGCGGCGCTACCGGGCGTCGCGGAGCTGAAGGACGTACGCCGCGGTGAGTGCGACGGCACGGTCCTCGTCGCGTGACAGATCCGCGAGGACACCGGCGGCCTTCGCTCCCGGGATGTCCGCGAGCGCCTGTGTCATCCGTCGGCGGGCGGAGGGCGAGACGGACGCCTGGGTGAGGCAGTCGGCGAGCTCGGCAGCGATCCGGTCGGCCACTGCGGGATCGCTGGCCAGGGTGCTCAGTGCATCGGCCGCGTCGGCATCGGGGGAGCGCTCGCCGGGTCCTGCTTCCGTCTCCTCGACCACCATGCCGACGAGCGTCGGGACCGCGTCGGCTGCTCCACGCGCCCCGAGTGCCAGCGCCGCACACCTGCTGACCTCGGTGTCGGAGTCGGTGAGGGCGTCCCGTAGCACCGTGGTCGCCTCGCTGCCGGGAAGCTCGGCGACGGACCGGACGGAACGCTCGCGGACCTCGGCCACGGGCGAACAGAGGCCCTCCGCCAGAGGTTCCAGAGCTTCGGCGCCCGCGCGAGCCAGCGCCCATCGAAGGGCTCCCGCGACGTGCGGGTCCGTCTCGCTCAGCACGGCCTCGACCAGGGCATCCACCGGCACGGCTGCCCGGCCCACGGAGGACAGGGCGGCGCGCTGCCGCTTGCCGGCGCTTTCCGACCCCAACTCCTGAAGAAGCGCGACGATGTGCAGGACGCTCTCCCAGTCGGCGGGGTCCGCCGCGCCGATCCGGCGGAGTCGCGTGAGCAACTCCGTCTCACGGACGATGCGCTCCCGCGTCTGACGCACGAGGTCGCCGACCAGAGCCGAGGGCTCGAAGCCGGGATCATCCAGCGCACGCCCCACTTCGCGCAGCGACAGGCCCAGCGACCGCAGGCTCTCGACATGGAAGATGCGCCGGATGTCCTCGCTGGAGTACTCGCGGTAGCCGGCCCGGGAGCGGCCTGTGGGCCGCACGAGGCCGAGCGACTCGTAGTGCCTGAGCATCCGGGCGCTCACCCCGGAGCGCTGTGCCACCTCGCCGATCAGCACTCCGTCACCCCTTCCGCCCGGTGGGGCCGAGGGCAACGATGCGCTTCGCCTCCTCGATCGCGAACTCGAAGCCGGCGTCCGGGTCGCGCAACAGGCGCTCCGTTGCGAGGGCGTGCCGGCGTGCGCGGGTGTCCTGGGCCGTCATGGCGGCGCGCAGGGACGGCGCGATCGCCTCACCGAGCGCGATCAGCGCCCGGCTGAGGCTCAGCTGCGTCGCATGGTCACCGCGCCCGAGCTGCGTCACCAGCACGGCCGCCAGCGCGGGTCGCTCACCGTCGGGCACCAGCGCGACGGCTGCCCGCCAGGCGCACTTGGCCACCTCGTCGTCGGTGTCGGTCAGCAGCGCACGGGTGAGCGCGGGCCACGCCTGCCGATCACCGATCTTGGACAGCGTGTGCAGCGCCTGGCTGCGCGCTTGCGCATGCGGTGAACGGAGCTCGGCGACGAGCTCGGGTACCACGGTCGACGCCGCGTGGCGGGTGAGTGCCCACGTGAGCATCTCGCGCACGGAGAAGTCGGGCTCGGTCCCGCATCGTTCGACGAGCGTGTCGACGTACTGCGGGTCGGGGGACGTACCGACCGCCAGTGCAGCCTGCAGCCGTACCGATGAGCTGCTGTGCTCCAGCCTGTGAAGGGCTCCCACCGTGTGCGGGTCCCCTGCCGGTGTCGTCATCAAGACCACCTCCTCGACCGCAGTGAAGAGCTTGCCACCGTGTCAAGGTCAAGCGGCTCCGGCGCGGAGGCACTCACATCGCGCGCAGTCCGCGGTCGGCGAAGGTGATCAGCCATTCGAAGCTCTCGTCGATGTCGGCGCTCCATTGGAAGCCCTTGGCCGACTGCAAGGTGGCGAAGCCGTGGCAGAGACTGCGGAGCATGCGCAGCGCGTGGTCCACCTCCGGTTCCCGGATCTCGTAGCCGCGCAGGACGGCGGTGAACGCCGCGAGCAGGCGCCGGCCCGCGGCGGCCAGCGGCTCGTCCGGGGCGGACGGTTCCACCCCGATCGTCGCGGCGTAGCGCCCCGGGTGTTCCAGGACGAAGGCGCGGAAGGCGCGGGCTGCGGCCGCCAGGGCGTCGCGGCCCGCGTAGCCCTGGACCGCGCCGCCGACGGCGTCGGCGGCCTCGCCCACGTGTCAACGCCTCGCCGCCATGCGGGGATCGGCTGCGGTGACCTGGTCGACGCAGCAGCAGTCCCCGGTGGGGCGGTCTGCACCACCGGGGACTGCGTTCTGATGGGTCAGTCCTCGTACTGGGAAAGCGCCAGTCCGAGGCCGAAGAAGGTCGGGGCCCACTCGCCGACGAAGATGCCCCATCGGTCGGCCCGGTCCGTCTCGGCGGACTCGCCCTTCAGCGAGCCCATCCAGGCGACGACCGTCAGCCCGATCGAGGCGACGGCGGCCGTGTAGGCGTGCTCGCTGCGCAGGCCGGCGTCGTGCAGTTTCTTCACGATCATGGGGCTCCCTCCAAAGGGATCGAGTGCAGGGCCGGTCTCCAAGGTCACCCGGGTGGCGTACGGCTGCGACTCGGCACGGCCGAACGGGTGAAGCCGCCTCCTTTGCCCATCCGTGACGGCACGTGGCCGACTTTGTTACGGCGGAGTCACAAGAGAGACCTGGGGCTTCTGTGGCCGGGCGCCCCTCATAGGCTTCGAGGCATGCACATTTCATGCAGGCGCCCTGGTGCGCCCTTGCTCGCTCGTGGCGCCGCGGTATGCGGGACAGCTCTCGCTCTCGCCCTCACGGCGGGAGTCGGCACCTCCCAGGCCGCGGCCAAGGGCAACACCGTCGACTACTTCTACGCAGGCGGCAAGAAGGTTTCGAGCGTCGTCTTCGAGCCTCGTGACTCGGCCAAGGACGACGAACGTGTCGTCCTGGACGACCTGCGCAAGGACGGCTACGGGGTCTTTGCCGAGGTCTACGACGTCACTGCCGGTAAGCGCAAGGGGAGCTGTGAGACCAGCTCCTTCCGCTCGTGCCCGTTTCCGATAACCGAGGGGCACAAGGTGCGGATCAACGTCTACCGGAAGAACAGCAAGAGCATCGAGTTCCTGGACGAGGTGCACACCAAGAGCGGCAAGCTGCCGACCGCCTGACCCCCGGGCGCTCGCGCACCACGCTGCCGCGCCAGACCGCGCACCACATCCACTGCGCGCGCCGCCTCGTCGCGGCGCGCGCAGTCGGCTGTTCGGCGGCCGGTGCGGGACGGCCGCCGGAGCTGCCGCCCCCGGACGTGCGGCCGCCACGGCGCCTGCCGCGCCCGGCGCCCATGTCGTCGTCCACAGGCGGTGATGTCCGCTCGGACTTCGGGGGGCGGTCCGGTCGGTGCCGACGGTGCGAACGAAGGAGGGGTCTCCCGGTGCCGGGCCAGGCGGGGCCCCGGTGCCTGGGGAAGGCGACGTTCCACGGAAGAGGAGGCGGACAAGTCCGCCTCCTCTTCGCGTAGTTGCCGCCGCCTCCGGCCCGTTATGCGCGCCCCCTCGTGAACGGGCGGCCCGGCGTCTGCCCTCACATCTGAAAAACAGATCACTTACCACGGAAACATCTGTTGGACAGAATTCCAGGCCCCGCTGAGGATGTCTCGTGCGGCAGCACAGTCGACGCGACACCAGGATGGGCTGCCGCCTGAGTGGAGGCTGAAATTGCCGAGTGAAGAGACTGAAGTAGTCGTCGTCGGGGCCGGCCAGGCAGGCGTGGCGATGAGTGAGCATCTGGGAGCTCACGGGATACCGCACCTCGTGCTGGAGCGGCACCGCGTCGCCGAGCGGTGGCGTTCCGAGCGGTGGGACTCCCTGGTCGCGAACGGCCCCGCATGGCACGACCGTTTCCCGGGGCTGGAGTTCTCCGAGGTCGCCCCCGACGCCTTCGCCTCGAAGGAACAGATCGCGGACTACCTCGCCAGCTACGCCCAGAAGATCGGTGCCCCGATCCGGTGCGGTGTCGAGGTGAACTCGGTGCGCAAGCACGCCGGCCGGCCCGGATTCCGGGTCGAGACGTCGGAGGGCTCCGTCGACGCGCGTTTCGTCGTGGCGGCGACCGGACCCTTCCAGCGCCCCGTGATCCCGCCCATCGTTCCCGACGGCGCCGTACCCGTGCAGATCCACTCCAGCGGGTACCGCAACCCGCAGCAGTTGCCCGAGGGCGCGGTCCTCGTGGTCGGTGCCGGCTCCTCGGGGGTCCAGATCGCCGACGAGCTGCGCCGGTCGGGCCGCCGCGTCTTCCTGTCCGTGGGCCCGCACGACCGTCCGCCGCGCTCGTACCGCGGACGTGACTTCTGCTGGTGGCTCGGGGTGCTCGGACTCTGGGACGCGGAGACGCCTCCCCAGGGCGCCGACCACGTCACCATCGCCGTCAGCGGCGCACGCGGCGGCCACACCGTCGACTTCCGCGCCCTGGCCGACACGGGAATCGAGCTCGTCGGCCTGACGGCGTCCTACGACGACGGCGTGCTGCGCTTCGCGCCCGATCTCGCCTCGAACATCGCGGTCGGCGACGCCAAGTACCTGGCGCTCCTCCAAGCGGCCGACGCGTACATCGAGCGCAACGGGCTCGACCTTCCCGAGGAGCCGGAGGCCCACATCCTCGGGCCGGATCCGGAGTGCGTGACCGAGCCCCGGCTCGCACTCGACCTGGCCGAGACGCAGGTGACCTCGATCGTATGGGCGACGGGCTTCGCCACCGACTACGGCTGGCTCGACGTGGACGCCTTCGACGAGCAGGGCCGGCCGGACCAGCGCCGAGGCGTCTCCTCCGAGCCCGGCGTCTACTTCCTGGGCCTGCCCTGGCTCTCCCGCCGCGGGTCGAGCTTCATCTGGGGCGTCTGGCACGACGCCAAGTACGTCGCCGACCACATCATGACCCAGCGGGGCTACCTCGCGTACGGCACCACCGACCGGTCCTGCGCCGCACCGGCGACCCGGCACAACTGAGGAGCAGACGATGACCTCCAGCAGCGAGGGCCACCGGGCGAAGCCCCCGGTCGTCGCCGGCGGGCACACCCGGATCCGCCCGTTCAACACGCGCGACACCTATCCCGAACAGAACCTCGACAACGACCTGTGCCAGGCCGTCGTCGCCGGCAACACGGTCTACGTGCGCGGCCAGATCGGCCAGGACCTCGACACCAGCCAGTCCGTGGGCATCGGCGACGCCGAGGCGCAGGCCGAACAGGCCATGGCGAACATCAGGATGCTGCTCGAAGAGGCGGGCAGCCGGATGGAGCACCTGGTCAAGCTGACGATCTACCTGGTCGACCCGCGGTACCGCGAGGCGGTCTACCGCACGGTGGGCCGCTGGACCAAGGGCGTCCACCCGATCTCGACCGGCCTGGTGGTCTCGGCGCTGGCCCGCCCGGAGTGGCTGTGCGAGATCGACGCCGTCGCCGTGCTCCCCGAGGAGGAACTGGCATGACATTCTCTCTGGTGGTCCGCGACGGCGACCGGTTCGGCATCGTGGCCAGCTCCTCCAGCCCGGCGGTGGCCGCTCGGGTGGCCCATCTGCGGCCCGGCGTCGGAGTGGCCGCTTCGCAGAACGTCACCGACCCCACGCTCGGCACCAGCCTGCTGGCGGGACTGGCGGAGCACGGTGACGCGGAACGTGCCCTGGCCGACGTCACCGGCGCGGCGCGGAACGCGGCGACCATCGAACACCGGCAGTTGACCGTGCTGGGCCGCACCGGGCCCGGCCGCGCCTACAGCGGCTCCCGCACGCTGGGCAAGTACGCCGCCGCCACGGCGGACGACGCGGTGGCCGCCGGCAACATGCTCTGCGGCGAGCACATCCCCGGCGTCCTTCTCGACACCTGGGCCGCCGCCACCGGGGAGCTCGAAGAGCGTCTGCTCGCTGCCCTCAAGGCCGCCGTCGAGGCCGGCGGTGAGGAAGGGCCGGTGTATTCGGCGGGCATGGCGGTGGTCGCGGACGTCGACTGGCGGGTGACCGACCTGCGGGTGGACTGGGCGGACGACCCCGTGGACCGGCTCGGCGAACTCCTCGACGTCTGGCTGCCGCAGCGGGACGACTACGTGCGCCGCGGCCTCGACCCCGCCTCCGCACCCTCCTACGGCGTCCCGGGCGACCAGTGAGCGCCGCGCTGAAAGAGGCCGCCCGGCAGGCGGTCGACCGCCGGGCGGAGCAACTCATCGGCCTGTCCGAGCGGTTGCACGCCGACCCGGAGACCGCCTGGGAGGAGCACCGGGCCGCTGCTGCCGTGCCCGAGCTGCTGGACCGTGCGGGGTTCGACGTCACCCCGGCCTACCTCGGCCTGGAGACGGCCTTCCTCGCCCGGTTCGGCAGCGGGCCCCTCCGGATCGCGGTGTGCGCCGAGTACGATGCGCTGCCCGGCCTCGGCCACGCGTGCGGGCACAACCTCATCGCGGCGAGCTCGGTCGGCGCCGCACTCGGCCTGGCCGCCGTCGCCGACGACGCCGGCCTCACGGTCGAGGTGTACGGCACCCCCGCCGAGGAGGGCGGCGGCGGCAAGATCGAGATGCTCGACCGAGGAGCGTTCGCCGGCGTCGATCTGGCGATGATGGTGCATCCGGCGCCGGTCGACGTCGCCGAGGCCCGCCCGTTCGCCGTCAGCCACTCGAAGGTCTCCTACACGGGCAGGTCGGCACACGCAGCCGCCTATCCGGAGGCCGGGGTGAACGCGGCCGACGCCTTCACCGTGGCGCAGGTCGCCATCGGGCTGCTGCGCCAGCAACTGCCGGCCTCGGCGCGGGTGCACGGCGTGGTGACGCATGCCGGGGACGCTCCGAACGCCATCCCCGAGCGGGCGAGTGGCCGCTGGTACGTCAGGGCCGAATCCCTTGCCGAGCTGGCCACGTTGGAGCCCCGTGTCATGCGGGCGTTCGAGGCGGGTGCTCTCGCGACCGGCTGCGACCTGGAGATCGAGCCGGAGAGCAAGCCGTACGCGGAGTTCCGTACGGATGACACCGCCCTCGGGTACTACCGTGCGAACGCCCTCGACCTGGGGCGGGAGTTCGCACCGCCCGGCCAGGCCGCACGGATGAACCGCGCCTCGACCGACATGGGCAACGTCTCGCAGCGGGTACCGGCCATCCACCCCTACATCGGCGTCGGTTCCCTGCCCGCGACCAACCACCAGCGCGAGTTCGCGGCCTACTGCGTCGGCGGCACGGCACAGCGGGCCCTGCTCGACGGAGCGGTCGCGCTCGCCTGGACCGGCGTGGACCGCGCGTCGGCGCGGAGCACCGCGATGTGACGGGAGGCGGTCCGGCCGCAGCCGCACGCGTCGCCTACGTGCCGGATCGGTCCCGGGGAGCCGGCGCCGACCCCCCAGCGGTGGCCACCGTCGGCCGAGCGGCCGGACACGAGCCCGACGGCCGTGGCATCCGGGCACGCCCGTCCGGTGTGCTGCCGCCGGCACGACCCCTCCTGACATGCCGCCGTCGGCACAGCCCCTCCCGACGTGCCGTCCCGACCCTCGCCCCGACCCCCGGAGGAGACCGATGCCCACGACCCCAGCCCCCCGGCGTCCCGCCGGCATGAGGTACCGCACGGAGCGCGACATGCTCGGTGACGTCGACGTCCCGGCGGACGCCTACTACGGAGCGCACACCGTTCGGGCGGTCGCCAACTTCCCCCTCACCGGGGAGACCCTCGCCGCCCGGCCGCATCTGGTCCGTGCCCTGGCGGCGGTGAAGCACGCGGCGGCCGACGCCAACTCCGAGGTCGGCGCCCTCGACCCGGCCCTCGCCTCGGCCATCACCGCGGCCTGCGCCGAGATCCGGGACGGAGCGCTCCAGGATGAGTTCGTGGTCGACCTCATCCAAGGGGGCGCGGGCACCTCGACCAACATGAACGCGAACGAGGTGATCGCCAACCGGGCACTGGAGCTGCTGGGGGAACCCCGCGGCCACTACGCCGTCCTGCACCCCCTCGACCACGTCAACCTCGGCCAGAGCACCAACGACGTCTACCCGACCGCGGTGAAACTGGCGCTGGACGCGCACCTCGCCGCACTCCTCGCCGCCCTGACCGGCCTGCGTGCGGCCCTCGCCGCCAAGGCCGCGGAGTTCGCCGAGGTCCTGAAGATGGGCCGTACCCAGCTCCAGGACGCCGTACCCATGACACTCGGCCAGGAGTTCGGGGCGTTCGCCGCGACCCTCGCCGAGGACGAGCAGCGGCTCACCGAGGCCAGGGCGCTGCTGCACGAACTCAACCTCGGCGGTACGGCGATCGGTACCGGGCTCAACGCCCGCCCGGGATACCGGGAGCTGGCGGTGGAGCACCTGCGCCGGCTGACCGGGACGGCGACACTCGTCTCCTCGCCCGACCTGATCGAGGCCACGCAGGACGTGGGTGTCTTCGTCCAGTTGTCCGGAGTGCTCAAGCGGGTCGCCGTCAAACTGTCCAAGATCTGCAACGACCTGCGGCTGCTCTCCTCCGGGCCGCAGGCCGGGCTCGGCGAGATCTCTCTTCCCGCGCGCCAGGCCGGGTCGTCCATCATGCCGGGCAAGGTCAATCCGGTGATCCCCGAGGCGGTCAACCAGATCGCCTTCGAGGTCGTCGGCAACGACGTGACTGTCACCCTCGCCGCCGAGGGCGGTCAACTGCAGCTCAATGCCTTCGAACCGGTCATCTACCGGAGCCTGAGCGCCGGTCTCGACCACCTCACCGCGGGCATCACGGTCCTGACCGAGCACTGCGTGCGCGGTATCACCGCCGACGCGGACCGGCTCGCGGCGACCGTCGCCGCCTCCACCGGGCTGGTCACCGCGCTCGGTCCCGCACTCGGCTACGAAACCGCCTGCGCCCTCGCGCGGGAGGCGCACCGCACCGGCAGACCCGCGCTCGACCTGATACGCGAACGCGCCCTGCTGACCGAAGCAGAACTCGGTGCACTCACCAGCCCCGCCGCCCTGACCGGCGTGCCCGCGGCCTGAGAGCGCGGCGCCGGCGGCACCGTGCAGCGCCGGCTTCCCCACCCACCCCACAAGGAGGCGCGTATGTCCACCTGCAAGACCGGCGCCACGACGGACACCGAGGTCGAGGTGGCCACCGACGTGGTCACCCTGCGCAGAAGCGTCGTCGCGGGAGCCGTCGGAGTCTTCGTGCACTGGTTCGACTGGGCCGCCTACGCCTACCTCGCCGGCACCGTCGCGACCGTGTTCTTCCCGGCCGAGGACAGCACGACCGGACTGCTGGCGGTCTTCGGCGTCTTCGCCGTCTCGTTCGGCATCCGGCCGGTCGGGGCCCTGGTGTTCGGGCCGCTCGGTGACAGGATCGGCCGCAAGCGCACCCTGTCACTGGTGATCTTCATGATGTCCGGTGCGACCCTCACCATCGGGCTGCTACCCGGCTACGCGTCCATAGGGATCGCCGCCCCGGTGCTGCTGGTCGTCCTCCGCCTGATCCAGGGCTTCGCCGCGGGCGGCGAGTTCGGCAGCGCGGCCAGCTTTCTCGCCGAGAGCGCACCACGGCGCCGCCGCGGATTCGGGGTGAGCTGGCTGGAGGTCGGCTCCCTGCTCGGCTTCCTCGCCGGTTCCTTCGTCTTCCTGCTGCTGTCCACCGGGCTCGACGACGGCCAGCTCACCTCCTGGGGATGGCGCATCCCCTTCCTGGTCTCCGCGCCGCTCGGCGTCATCGGCTTCATCATCCGCAACAAGATCGAGGACACCCCGGAGTACCGGACGCTCGAAGCCCACGACACCGTCCCGCGCAGCCCCGCACGCGAGCTGCTCCGCTCCCACAAGCGGCAGTTGCTCCAGGCGGCGGGCCTGATGGCGGCCATGCACGTCCCCTTCTACGCGGTGCTGACCTACCTCGTCACCTACGAGACCGATCACCTGGGCCACTCGGACGACAGTGCGGCCCTGCTCTCCACCGCCATCTCCCTGCTGGGACTGGTTCTCGTGCCGCTGTTCGGCGCGCTGTCCGACCGCGTGGGACGTAAACCGGTCTTCGTCGGGGCGACGTCGGCCCTGCTGGTCGTCTCCTTCCCTGCCTTCCTCCTGATGCGGGCCGGGCTCGCCGGAACCTGGGCCGCCGGGCTGCTGCTCGGCGTGATCCTCGCGGCGATCCTCGGCACGTACGCCGTGTGGTCGGCGGAGGTCTTCCCCACCCGGACGCGGCAGAGCGGACTGTCCATCGCCTACAACCTCACCGCGGCGCTGTTCGCCGGCACCGTGCCCTATCTGATGACCGTCCTCATCTCGGCGACGGGCAGCACCCTGGTGCCCGGTCCCTACCTGATGGTGTTCGCGGTGGGCGGCCTGGTCGCCGCCCTGTCCCTCAAGGAGACCGTCGGCTCCCCGCTGCTGCGCCCCGAGGACCTCTCCGACGCACCCTCCGAGCGGGTCTAGACCCTGGCGCATAGGGTCGGGCGCGGACACGGTTCACCGGCGCAAGGGTCTCGCATGACGTCACCGTTGGGTTTCACCCTCGTTCAGCTCCGCTACTTCCTGGTCGCGGCGGAGCGTGCCTCGATAACGGAGGCGTCGCAGGAACTGCACATCGCGCAGTCCGCCGTGTCCGCGGCCATCTACAACCTGGAGCGGGACCTTCAGGTGCAGCTCTTCATCCGCCGTCGCGGCCGGGGGCTGATCCTGACACCGGCGGGGGAGCGGCTCCGACAGCAGGCGCGGGACCTGCTGGCCCGCGCGCGCGAGGTCGAACGGGAGGCCAGGGGAGACGGGGAGACCGTCTCCGGTCCGGTGGCCGTCGGCTGCTTCGTCACCCTGGCCCCCTACTATCTGCCGTCCCTCTTCAGCGAGTGCACCGCACGCTATCCGGACATCGAGATCGACGTGGTGGAGGCGGAGACGGACCAGCTCGTCCACTCCCTGGCGGCGGGCCGCATCGACTTCGCCCTCACCTATCATCTCGGGCTGTCGGCCGAGCCCGAACTGCACAGCGAGACGCTCGCCCGCGCCCCGGCCTACGTCATCGTCTCGGCCGAGCACCCGTTGGCAGGGCAGGGGAGCGTGGAGCTGACGGAGCTGTCCGCGGAGCCGCTCGTCCTGCTGGATCTTCCCCACAGCCGGGACTACTTCCACGCACTGGTGGCCGCCACCGGCACCGCGCCCGACGTCCGCTACCGCACGCAGAGTTACGAGACCGTGCGGTCCCTGGTGGCCAGGGGACTCGGGTACTCCGTTCTCAACCAGCGCCCCGCGACGAGTCAGACCTACGGCGGCGGCGAGATCGCGGAACTCCAGCTGGGCGACGCCGGCCCTCCGCTCGAAGTCCGGCTCGTGTCCATGGCGGGCATGGCCCAGACCCCACGTGCCCGTGCGGTGATGGAGCTGCTCAAGGAGATCGCCGCCCGGCCCGCCGAGACCTGAGCGGACCGGGCGCCGACCGGAGCTACGAGGAGGCAGCCGCCGACCGGGGCGGGCCGGAGGGGCAGGGCCGTCGGGTCTACGGATCGGCGCGTGCCGTCACGTGCTGTGCCTGATCCTGTTCTCCAGGCCGCCGCACAGGGGCCTGCCCCTCGCCCGGTGCCTCTCCCGCCCGTTCCCCGGACAGGTGGACAGTCGTGATGCCGGCGAGGACGAGATCGACCCCCGCGAGGAACTGTGCGCGATCGTCGTGCTCGCGCACCTGGTCCGCGACGGCATGGATGAACGGGAACTCGTCGCGGTCGAGCTCTTCCCAGGTCGTCGACACGGCGTCGAGGAACGCGGCGCGGTCGGTGCCGGGCTCCGGCACGCGCGCGTTCGCGGCGTTCTGAGCGGCGGCGCCGAGGATGTAGTGCACCAGCCCCGAGGTCGCGGTGAACCAGGCGGTCTCCGGTACGCCCAGGGCGCGGACCTGTCGGCCGACGCTCTCGAAGAGCCGCGGGGTCACCGGTCCCCCGGGGTTGCGGGAGAGCTGCACCGAGAGCTGCGGGGCGAGCCACGGGTGCGCATCGATCGCGTCGAAGAGGCCGAGCGCGACGGTGCGGATCCCGTCCTCGGGCGAGCTGCCGGGCTCCGCGGGCTCGACGGTCAGGGCGGTGGCGACGACGGCGTCGGTCGCGGCGCCGAGCAGTTCGTCCTTGTTCGCCACGTGCCAGTAGATCGCTCCTGGCCCGGTGGCGAGGCGTTCGGAGAGTGCGCGGAACGTCAGCCCGCCCTCGCCGGCCGCGTCGAGCAGTTCGACGGCCGCCTCGACGATCTGCTGCCGCGAGAGGGCTTCTGTGCGCCGCTGTGACCGGCGTGTCCGCGTTGCCATGCTGCCATTTTGACATGCCTGGAACGATGTTCCACAGTGGAATGGAACGACATTCCAGCAAGGTCGGCCCGGTCCCGCAGTCCCCGGCCGCGCCGCCTTCCCCTCGAAGGAGTCACCACGTCCACTCCCGTCACGATCATCGGCGCCGGGCTCGGCGGGCTCGCGCTCGCCCGCGTCCTGCACGTCCACGGCATCGAGTCCACCGTCTACGAGGCGGAGGCCTCCCCCTCGGCACGCGCTCAGGGCGGCATGCTCGACATCCACGACCGCAACGGCCAACCGGCTCTCCACGCGGCAGGGCTCACGGAGGAGTTCCGCGGCCTCGTCCTGGAGGGACGCGAGGCGATGCGGGTCCTGGCCCCGGACGGAACCGTGCTGTTCGACGAGCCCGACGACGGCACGGGGGGCCGCCCCGAGGTGCAGCGCGGCGCGCTGCGGCAGGCCCTGCTCGACTCGCTGCCGACCGGTACCGTCCGGTGGGGATGCAAGGCCGAGGGCGTCCGTGCGCTGGGCGGGGGCCGTCACGAGGTGACGTTCGCCGACGGCGGTACCGTCGTCACGAGTCTGCTGGTCGGCGCAGACGGCGCGTGGTCGAAGGTCCGCCCCCTGCTGTCGACCGCCGCACCCGCCTACACCGGTACCTCGTTCGTCGAGACCTACCTGTTCGACGCCGATATCCGGCACCCTGCCGCCGCCGAAGCGGTCGGCGGCGGATCGCTGCTGGCGCTCGCGCCGGGGAAGGGGATCCAGGCACACCGCGAGAGCGGCGGCACCCTGCACACCTACGTGGCACTGTCCAGGCCGCAGGACTGGTTCGCGGCAGTCGCTTCCGGTGACGCCGCCGAGGCCACCACCTGGGTGGCGAAGGAGTTCGACGGCTGGGCACCGGAACTCACCGCCCTGATCACCGACGGAGACACCGCGCCCGTCCTGCGCCCCCTCAACACCCTGCCGGCCGGACACCGGTGGGAGCGGGTGCCGGGGGCGACCCTGCTCGGCGACGCCGCCCACCTCATGATTCCGTCCGGCGAGGGCGCCAATCTGGCCATGTACGACGGCGCCGAACTCGGCAAGGCACTCGCCGCGCACCCCGACGACGTCGAGGCGGCTCTCACCACCTACGAGCAGGCCATGTTCCTCCGCAGCGCCGAGGAAGCCGACGAAGCCGCCCGCCTCCACGCGCACATGTTCGGCGCCGACTCACCGTACGGCCTGATCGCCATGTTCGCCGGACACGAGCAGACACCGTGACCGACGGGTCACGCACGAGAGGCCCTGCACACCCGCCGTTCTCCCGGCCGGGTGACCGATCCAACGCCTGGCATCCCGGCATCAGCGGGTCTTGAGGCACCTGACCGCGAGGACGGCTGGTGTGGGGGTGCCGCTTTCGGCGAACCGGTCGGGTACCAGGCCCGCGTCGAGGAAGGCGTGCAGGAGTGCGGGCAGGGGGAGATGGGTGGCACCGACCTTGTCGCGGATGCCCCGGTCCGTCCAGGAGGCTTTCGTCCAGTGGCTGTCGAGACAGCCGGGCCGGATGACCACCGCGTCAGGATCGTCACGGTCGGCGAAGCCACCGCAGAAGCAGGGATGGACTCCGATGTGCACGAAAGCGCCGCCTGGGCGCAGAACCCGGGCGGCTTCACGCAGCACCTGCGGGTAGCGGGGCATGTCCGTGTGCACCATCACCGCGAGGACCGCCGGCAGCGAGCCGTCCTGGACCGGCAACCGCTCGGCATCCGCCTGGGCGACCGGCAGCCGCTCACGCGCGAAGTGCAGCATTCCCCCGGACAGATCGACCCCGACCGGGGACCAGCCCTGTGCGCGGAGACGACCGGCGTGCACGCCCGTGCCGCATCCGACCTCAAGACAGGTGCCGCTGCCCTTGCCCAGGAACTCGTCCATGAGGTCACCCAGGCTCAGCGGGTGCCCGTCCTCCCCGGCGCTGTACGGGCGATCGAGGAACTCGGTCTCGTACCACTCAGCGATTTCGTCGTACGCCGCCGTCGGTGCCATCTCCTCCGCCTTCCTCGGCCGTCGTCCGGCCGTCCGCAGCTTTGACCAGACCTGCCCCGGAAAGCTGCCCCGAGGGGCGGACCCTTCCCCGGATTCCGCCCCAGGCGGAACCGTATGGTCCTTTGGACTCCCGCGCGTGTCCCTACGTCCCCCAGACCCGGAAGGCCGTCGGAAGCGACCTCAGCGCGTCCAGGTCGGCGCCCCGTGGGCGTGGCGGCGCGGGGGAGTCCCGGAGAGAGATCGGGAGCTGGCCCGGCGGCACGCGCGGAATGCTAACGGCCGCCTTCCAGCAGTGCGTTGAGTTCCGCGTACTCCAGCCCTTCGGCCAGCGACTCGTAGGTTCCCGAACCGAGCAGTTCTTGCGCGGCGCGGCGGACCAGGGCATGTGCGGCCTCGAAGAGGCGCGGGCCGACGCTCACGCGCGCGACCCCGCAGGCGGCCAACTCCGCGACCGGCGGAGAAGCGGGGCCCGCCAGCACGTTGAGCGGGGCGTCGATGCCCTCGGCGAGGGTTCGTACGGTCACAGGGTCGGCGACCCCCGGCACGAAGATTCCGTCCGCGCCCGCGGCCACGAAGGCGGCTGCCCGCTCCAGGGTGAGGTCGATCCCGCCGGCGCCCCGGAGAAAGGTGTCGACCCGCGCGTTCAGGAAGAGCGGCACGCCGGCCGCGTCGGCGGCCTCACGCGCTGCCGCGAGCCGCTCGGCCTGTTCGGCGACCGGGCGCAGCGGGCCCTCGCCGGTCCCATTCCGCGCGTCCTCGATGTTCACGCCGACCGCGCCCGCCGAGAGTACGGCGCGGATCGTGTCCCCGACACCGGCCGCGTCCCGCGCGTATCCGCTCTCGATGTCGGCGGTCACCGGCACCGCGACCGCCCCGGCAACGCGGGCGACGGCGTCGAGCGCCTGGCCGCGGTCCACACGGTCGCCGTCCGCCGCTCCCAGAGCCCAGGCCAGCCCCGCGCTCGTGGTGGCCACCGCGGCGGCGCCCGCCTCCTCGACGAGGCGGGCGCTCGCGGCGTCCCAGGCGTTCGGCAGGACGAGTGGAGTGCCGGGTACGTGTCCGGAACGGAGGCCGAGAGCCTGCTCACGCAGCACATGATGCGATGTCATGCGGACCACTCAACCAGCCGGATCCTGGAGGCGGCTGGCGGAAATGCGACGCGCACACCCCGCGGGGACGGGCCGATGCCCCCGCCCTTCGTGTCCGCCCTCCAGCGCGTCGCCCCTGTCGTCCGTCGAGGACCGATGAATTGCCGGCGTCCCGGCTGTCGGTCCCGGCGGAGCAGCAAACGGACACATCGTGTGACTGAGGGGAACCCGTGATCGACCTGGAACCCGCCTGCCGCCACACGATCGACCTGCCGGCAGCCGTGACCGACGAACAACTGACCGCCGCCAGCCCCTGCACCGAGTACACCGTCCGCGGTCTCATCGAGCACATCGACGAGGCCGCCGCGGGCGGCCGAATCCGTCGCCGCGCAGCCGGCGTTCCTGCGGTTCGGCGACGCATGGCGGGAGGGGGTGACCGACAGCGTACGGGCACGCGGTGAGGCGTGGGGCGAGCCGGCGGCGTGGTACGGCACGGCGCATGCGGCGGGCATCGCACTGGCCAACGACGTGTGGGACCGGATCGCCCTCACCGAGACGGTCGTGCACGGCTGGGACCTCGCCAGGGCGACCGGATGGGCCTACGACCCCGACCCGGAGACGCTGCGGGTGTGCTTCGACCACGTCGCCGCGTCCGTTCCGCACGCTCCCGTCGAGGGGCTGTGGGGCCCCGCCGCCGAAGTGCCCGCCGGCGCGCCGCTCCTGGACCAGGTGGTGGCCGTCACCGGGCGCCGGCCGTGACACCGGCAGCGGAAGACCCCGGCTCACGACGACAGCGCTGCCGCGAACCGTGTGGCCAGGGCGGCGGGGGCGGTGATGGCGGTGCCGACGACGACAGCCCAGGCCCCGGCGTCCAGAGCGGCGCGTGCGTCTTCCGGAGTACGCAGCCGCCCTTCGGCGCAGACCGGCACCTCCAGCCGGGCCGCCAGGTCGCGCACCAGGCCGAGGTCGGGCCCCGGCTGCTGAGGGCTGTCCGGCGTGTAGCCGGAGAGGGTGGTGGAGACCAGATCGGCGCCGAGCGCGGCGGCTTCCAGGCCCTCCTCGACGGTGGCGACATCGGCCATGAAGAGCTTGCCCGCCTCATGGACCGCGCGGATCGTCCAGGAGAGGGCACGCCCGTCCGGGCGCGGGCGGGAGGTGGCGTCGGCGGCGACGACATCGGCACCGGCGCGCGCGACGGCGCGCGCGTGCTCGGCGGTCGGGGTGATGTAGACGCCGTCGTGACCGTCCTTCCACAGGCCGATGAGGGGGAGGTCCACGACGGCGCGGACCGCTTCGACGTCCGCGACCCCCTGCACGCGGACCCCGGCGACGGGCGCGCCCCGGGCGACGGACGCCGCGATCGCGGCGATGTGGGCGGGGGAGCGCAGCGGGTCTCCGGGCGGGGCCTGGCAGGAGACGACCAGCCGGCCGCGCAGCATCGCGAGCAGTTCGCGGGCGTCCGCGGCGGGCATCGTGGTCCGGCTCGGCTCCGGAGTGCCGGTCGCGGTCTCGCTCATGGTGCGTCCTTCGTCGACGAGGGGGTGTGTACGTGTGCGGTCGCCCCGGCGCCGGTCGGGTGTGCGCGGTCCTCCCACAGCAGGGCGGCGGCCCCGACAACGGCCGCGCGGGGGCCGAGAGCGGCCGGTACGGGGCGGAGGCGGGAGGGTCCTGGCAGCAGCTCGGCGGCGAAGGCGTCGGTCAGTGGTTGCCAGAAGGGCGCCCCGATGGAGGCGACCCCGCCACCGACCACCACGCGTTCGGGGTCGAAGGTGTTGACCAGACCCGCCAGTGCCCGGCCCAGCGCCCCCGCCCCCTCGGCGAGCGCTTCGCGGGCGACGGCGGCGTGCGGGTCGCCCCGGAGCTCGACGGCGTCGTGCCCGTCGTCGGCGCCGTACCCGCGGCCATGCCCTCGCCCGTCGTCGTCCGCTCCCGTACCGTTCCCGCCGTCCCCGGCCAGGGCTGCCACATGCCGTAGGTCGACCGGCCGGGCGGCTTTGGTCTCCTCCGCGAAGCGGGCGGCGATGGCGGGTCCGGAGGCGACGGCTTCCAGATGCCCGGCCCGCCCGCAGTTGCAGGGGCGCCCCGTGGCTTCGGGCACCGCGATGTGCCCGAACTCGCCGGCCGTCCAGTGGCTCCCTCGCAGCAGTCGGCCCGCGGTGACGATGCCGCCCCCGATCCCGGTGCCGACGCTCACGTAGAGGGCCGTGGTGCACCCCGCGCCCGCACCGTGCACCTGTTCGGCCAGGGCGAAGACGTTGGCGTCGTTGTCGGCCGCGACGGGCATGCCGAGCCGTGCTTCGAGCTCCTCGCTCAGCCGGGTACCGGCCCAGCCGGGCAGCAGTGCGTTGGCGGACAGGACCGTTCCCTCGTCCCGGTCGACGACCCCTCCGGTGCCCACGCCCAGGCCCGACGCCTGTGCGTACCCGGGCAGTTCGCGGACAGCGGCGGCCACGGCGTCCAGCACGGCAACCGGGCCCTGTGCCGCGGGGGTGGGCCGCACGGCCGACGCCAGCAGAGCGCCGTCCTCCGCCACCAGGCCCACGGCGATCTTCGTGCCGCCGACATCGGCGCCCACTCGTGTCCCGCGCCCGACCGCGGCTGTCCCGGGTGCGGTCATGAGCGGGCCGCCCTGCGGACGGTGAAGCGGATGTCGTACCGGTCGGCACGGTAGAGCGTGGTGGTCGCCTCGACGGGGCTGTCCCGGCGGTCGAGGCCCACCCGCTGCACACGCAGGCCCGAGCTGCCGACCGGGACGCCCAACAGCGCCGACTCGGTCTCGCCCAGGTCCACGGCGCGCACGATCTGCTCGGCGGAGCTGATCTCCAGGCCGTGGCGGACGCTCAGCAGCTCGTACAGCGATCCGCTCAGCTCCTCCTCGGCCAGCCCGGGTACGCGCTCGGCCGGCAGATGGACCGTCTCCAGGCACATCGGCGAGCCGTCGGCCGTCCGCAACCGGCCGATCCGGACCACCTCGGCCTCCGGGTCGATCTCCAGCAGCCCGGCGATGTGCCGGCCGGCCCGTACCGTCCCTGCGGCCAGGAGCCGCGAGCCGGGCTCCAGGTCACGAGCGCGCATGTCCTCCGAGAAGGAGGTGAGAGCGAGCGACTTGGAGACCACGTGCGGTGCGACGAAGGTGCCTGCCCCCTGGACCCGGTAGACACCGCCCGCCGCCTCCAGGGCGTCCAGCGCCTGGCGCACGGTGTTGCGCGAGACGCCGTGGCGGGCGGAGATCTCCCGCTCGGTGGGCAGGGGCGTGTGCGGGGGAGAGCCGGCCATCTCGGCCAGCAGAGTCATCCGCAGCTCCTCGTACTTGGCCTGTCTGGCCACGCTCGGCCCTCCTGTGTCCTTCGTCGTCCATGGCGCCCGCCGGCGCGGTATGCCGCAGAGGCATGCTTGATAGGTACCAACCAATACGAGAAATTTTACGGTGAATCTTGTGCAAGGCCAAGCCTGGTGCCAGATTGGTACCGTCCAATACGGAGGGGCGCTCGAAGGGTGCCGAGAAGGGAAGCGTCATGACGTCACCCGGCAGTACCGTCGCACACCAGGGCCGAGCCGCCTTGCGGCCGGTCCTCGGGGTGACCCTGGTCGCCGCGCTGGGCGGGCTGCTGTTCGGCTACGACACGGGCGTCGTCTCCGGAGCGCTGCTGGCGATCGAGTCCGACTTCCAGCTGTCGGCGTTCGGCTCCGGCGTCGTCGTCAGCTCCCTCCTGGTCGGCGCGATGGCGGGCGCGGCCGGTGCCGGCGGCCTCGCCGACCGGCACGGGCGCCGCCCGGTCCTCGTCACGGCTGCCGTGATCTTCACCGTCGGTGCCCTTCTGGCAGCGCTCGCCCCCTCCGCTGCGGTCCTCGTGGCAGCCCGCGTCGTCCTCGGCCTGGGCATCGGCATGGCCTCGAACCTGGTGCCCGTCTTCATCGCCGAGCTCGCACCGCCCCGGTACCGGGGGCGGCTCGTGGGCCTCAACCAGCTGATGATCACCTTGGGCATCGTCCTCGCCTACGTGGCGAACTACGGGCTGGAGCATGCCCCCCACAGTTGGCGGTGGATGTTCGGGATCGCCGCCGTCCCGGCCCTCCTGTTCGGCACGGGCATGCTCCTGCAGCCCGAATCCCCGCGCTGGCTGGCCCTCAACGGCAGCCAGGAACGGGCCCGCGAGATCCTCGGCAGGCTGCGCGGCCACACGGAGGCGGCCGTCCTCGACGCCGAGCTGGCCGACATGGCCTCCACCTCGGGGACGCGGCGGACCGGTGCCGGACGGTGGCGTGCCCTCACCACGCGGACGGTGCGGCCCGCCGTCGTGGCGGGCGTGGGCCTGCAGATCCTGGGCCAGGCATCCGGTGTGAACACGGTGATCTACTACGCACCGAAGATCTTCGAAAGCAGTGGTCTGGGCTCGTCGTCCGCCATCCTCGCCACCGTCGGGGTCGGCGTCGTCAACCTGCTCATGACGCCGGTCGGAATGGTCGCCGTCGACCGCTTCGGCCGCAAGAAGCTGCTGGCGAGCGGCGCTGCCGTGATGACCGCGGCGCTCGCCGGACTGGCGGCCGCGCTGGCCGGGGGCGGCGCGGGGTCCTCGTACGCGTGGCTCGCGGTCCTGTGCGTCGTCGTCTTCGTCGCGGCGGTGGCCACCACCTTGAACGTGGTGGTCTTCATCATCCCCTCGGAGCTGTATCCCCAGCGGATCCGCGGCACGGCGATGAGCGCCACGATGTTCTCCAACTGGACGATGAACTTCGTCGTCTCCCTCACCTTCCTCACGCTGCTCGACGCACTCGGCGGCCCGAACACCTTCGCGCTCTATGCCGCCGTGTGTGCCCTTCTCACCCTCTTCGCGATCCGCCGCATCCCGGAGACCCGCGGCAAGAGCCTTGAGGAGATCGAACGCGAACTCACCTCGCGTACGGCCTGAGCCCCGCGGGCCGCCGGCCGTGAACCGCCGGGCCTGCCCCGCACGGCCCCTGGCCCGGAAGCGGGAGGAGCTGCACTGTCGGTCATCTGTCGGTGCTGTCGGTCGCGTGCAGGTGGTCTGTCGGGAGAGCGCTGAAACCTTGCACACGACGCTGCCGGTGCCCATCCGGCAGGCAGGCGACAGGCAAGGAATCAGCATGACCACTCATGTCACGATCATCGGCGCCGGGCTCGGCGGCCTCACGCTCGCCCGTGTCCTGCACGTGAACGGCATCCCGGCCACGGTCTACGAGGCCGACGCCTCACCGGCGGCGCGCGCCCAGGGTGGGATGCTCGACATCCACGACTACAACGGTCAACTGGCTGTGCGGGCGGCCGGATTGATGGAGGAGTTCCGCAGCATCGTCCTGGAGGGCCGTCAGGCGTTGCGGGTCCTCGACCGGGAGGGAAACGTCATGCTCGACCAGCCCGACGACGGCACGGGCGGACGCCCCGAGGTGCAGCGCGGCGAACTGCGGCAGATGCTGCTCGACTCGCTTCCGGACGGCACCGTGCGCTGGGGCCACAAGGCCGAGAGCGTGCGTGCTCTCGGCGGGGGCCGCCATGAGGTGACCTTCGCCGACGGCACCACCGTCGTGGCGAGTGTGCTGGTCGGCGCGGACGGCGCGTGGTCCCGGGTGCGGCCCATGGTCTCCGACGCCGTATCCGAGTACACCGGTACGGCTTTTGTCGAGGCCCACCTGTTCGACGCCGAGACGCGGCATCCTGCTGCCGCGAAGACGGTCGGTGGCGGATCGATGTTCGCGCTGGAGGCGGGGGAGAAGATGCTCGGGGCGCAGCGGGAGCAGGGCGAGACTCTGCATGCCTACGCGATGCTGTCCAAACCGCAGGAGTGGTTCGCCGCCGTCGACTTCACCGACACCGCTGCGGCCGCCGCGCGGATCGCGCGGGAATTCGACGGCTGGGCACCGGAACTCACCGGCCTGATCACCGCCACCGACACCGCGCTGGTGCTGCGCCCCCACCACACGCTGCCGGTCGGTCACCGATGGGAGCGGGTGCCCGGGGTGACGCTCGTCGGCGACGCCGCCCACCTCATACCCCCGAACGGCGAAGGCGCCAACCTGGCCATGCTGGACGGCGCCGAACTCGGTGAAGCCCTCGCCGCGTACCCCGGCGACACCGAGGCCGCTCTCGGCGCGTACGAGCTCACGATGTTCCCCCGCAGCGCCGAGATGGGCAAGGCCGAAGCCGACGTCCCTGACCACCCCACCATCGAAGACGTGATCGACTTCTTCACCGGACAGGAGCCCTCCGTGCAGGAGGGGTGAGGAACACGGGAGAAGCGGACGAGCGCACCGGCGCGGCGGTGCCTGGAGCTCCCGTCTAGTCGAGCATGCGGATCTTCACGGGGCCGCAGTCCAGGCGCTCGGCCTCGGAGGAGACGTACGAGGGGAAGACCTTCTTGATGAACTGATGGTTTCCCGTGTCGTGCCGGTCGTCCGCCATGAAGTCGACCACGCCCTTCGGGCACTCGACGCGCAGGGCTGCGGTGGTACCGGAGAAGGTGCCCGTGGCCTCGCGACTGCCCTTCTTGCCGCGGATGAAGTGCCCGAGCTCCACCACGGTGTGTCCGAACGCTCCCGTGACGTCTTCTTCCTGCACCGTTCGCAGGCGCACCGTGGGGCGGGGGTCGACGCCGGTGGCGATCTCGCAGCCGTGCACGGGGCTCTTGCCGTCGGTACCGGTGACCGAGGCCCGCATCCGGGGATGCGAACCGAGGTAGGAGGTGGGAAGCCGCACGCCCTTGAGGTCACACATCTGCCGGCTGTGGGGCATCGGCCGGAACTTCCGCGGTACCGGCTTCAGGCCCTGGGGGCTCTCCAACGAGCCCGTGCAGCCGAGTTCCTCCATGGTGCCGTTCGCGACATGAACGGCCGTGCGCGCGAGTGCCCGCTGGTAGTGGGCGGTGGCGTGGGCGCCGGAGGCACCGCTGCTCTCGTCGTCGCCCAGCGCCACATCGACCACACCCGGGCCGGAGAAGTCCCCCGGCTCACCGGTGCACGCGTCGGGCATCGCCACCCAGGCACGCGTGTCCGAGGCCATTCCCAGCAGTTTCCCGGAGAGGGGCGTCAACCGTGTCGAGAGGAATTCGTTCGCCCAGGGGATCTGATCCTGGTCGAGACCGTCCAGTTTGTGGACGCCGATGTCGACGGTGAGCCCGCGCGGGCGTTCGTCGGAGGGCATCAGGCGGCAACTGCCCTGCAACTCACCGTCGTCCACCCACGCCGGGCGTATCCCGGAGGCTTCGGTGTCACGGTCACCGAGCAGTTCCTCGACATCCTGATCGGTGACGGAGTCCCAACACGGCTTGGAGCTGAAGAGCGGCAGCGTGTCGGAGCGCCACGCCACGATGCCCGCACCGAGCAGTGCGCCCGCCGTCACCAGGGCGAGTACGTGCAGCAGACGTCTCCGGTCGCCGGTCACCAAGTTCACGGGGCTCCCTCACGTCGCTGTCCGCTGGTGAACGGCGAGCCTAACGGGACTTGTTCTGCTTCCCGTCGTGAGGGTGCCCGGCGGTTTCGGGGCCGCCGGGAGATCGGCCACGCCCTCGCCGGCCGTTGGGCGCGGGCCGACGCCTTCCATCGGCCCGCCAACCACTTCGCCTACGTCCGGGTTCCTCGCCCCGCCTTACTCGGCCGCAGCGCGGGCGGGGCCGGCGGCCGGGCTGCGGCCGCGTCCGAACTCTGCCAGCGCATGGAAGGCGGCCTTGGGCTCCCATGGCAGGCCCGGACGTGTGGTGCTCGTGCGCCCCTGGGGCAGGACCTTGACGACGCCGAGGGACGCCTTGTCGAAGTCGCGGTCGTCGCTGTCCGCGTCGTGCGGCAGGTCGTAGCGGGCGAGCGTGTAGACGAAAGCCGCGTCGATCCCGGAGTCCTCGAACAGGTCGAGGAGTTCCCGCACGTAGTCCGCCTGTTCCTGCTCGTCACGGTCGACCGGTCGGTTGAACCGCGCGGGGCGGGCCCCTTCGTCCCAGTCGATGACCGCGTCGCCACGGCTCGCAACGGCGGCGGCCCCGCGGTAGGCGGCGCACCCGAACTCGGTGACTGCCGCGGGCTTGCCGTGCGCTGTGACGGCCTGCAACCCGTCGGTCAGCCTGTCGGCGTTCTGTGCGTCGCGGTATCCGGCGTCGGTGGCGACGATGTCGAACGGCTCCCAGTCGACGCCCTCGAACGGCAGCGACGCGTATCCGATCCGCCCCCCGAACCGAGCCCGCACGGCGGATGTCACCTTGCCGAGAAAGGCGTTCATCAGGGCGGGCACCGCAGGGATCGCAGCACGCAGCCGCTGCGGGTCGGAGAGGACGGCGGCCCTCTCGGTGAAGGTCTCTCCAGGCAGGAAGCCCGACGTGAACAGCGAGATCTCCGAGCCGGTGAGGAAGACCACCTCGGCCCCCGTGCGCCGCAGCTTCTCGGCACGCCCGGCACTGTCGGTGAGGAAGTCGAGAAGTTCCTCCTGGGTGAGTCCGTTGGTGAAGGGGCAGTACCAGACTTCGAGTCCGGCTTCGGCTGCGAGACGGGCGCTGGTCTCCAGCCGGTCGCGGTCGCCGCCGGTGATCCGGACCGCGTCGCATCTCAACTCGTTGCGGATGACCTCCATCTCGCGGCCGACGGTGGCCGGGTCGAAAGGTTCTCGGGTAGTGGTGCCCCCGTTGGTGAAGCCGGTGTCGAAGTTGATGCCGAAGACGCGCACGGTGATTCCCTCCACGAGCTGTCGAAGGTACGGAGCGTACCCTGAAAACTTCAGAAGCTGCTCCGGGAAGATTTGTGACGCGTACGACCCGTACCTTGGAAGGCGCCATACGCAACGAGAGGGGCATGCAGTGCCGGAGTCCACGGACACGGGGCGGCGATCCGGGGCGCCGCGGCGGCGTGGCACCGTGCTGGAGGAGGCGATTCTCCGGGCAGCGGCCGACACATTGCAGGAGTCCGGCGTCCCCGGGCTGACCATGGACGCGGTCGCCAAGCGGGCGGGCACGAACAAGAACGCGATCTACCGCCGCTGGCCCAACCGCGTCGCGCTCGGCGTCGCCGCGTACCGCCGCCTGGCCGCCGTGCAGACCACGGTGCCCGACACCGGCTCACTGCGGGAGGACGCGCTGGAACTTTTGCGGAGTGCGAACAGGACCTGGTCGTCCCCGTACGGAGAGATCCTGCGCGGCCTCGTCGCGGCGGCCGGCGGCACGCGGGAGCTGGTCGCCGAGCTGCGTGACCCGGCCGTCGGAGACGATGCGCACGGGGCCGCATGGCTGACGGCGCTGGGCCGGGCGGTGGCCCGGGGCGAAGCCGCACCCGAGGCGCTGCACCCCCGGGTCGCGGCGACCCCGGCGGCACTGTTGCGCAATGAGTACCTGACACGGGGCATTCCGGCCGTGCCGGACGCCGCGCTCGTCGAGATCATCGACGAGGTCTTCCTCCCACTGGTCCGCGGCCGGAACCCGGCCTGATCGCGCCCCTGCCCCGCACCGGCACGAACGGGACGCCGAGCAAGGAACAGCCAGGGAGAACGGTGGCCCGTCGGCCGTGCCGGCGCCCCCGCCACCGGCTACGACGCGCGCGTGAACGGTGTCCCTCCCGGCGCCGAGGCCACGAGCTGGTCGGCGCCGACCGCGCTGCGAAGTCGCAGGACGGCACCGGGAGACGTGCACCGAACCGGGTGACCATGCGTCGCCCTACGAAGGTCGGTCCGGTGGGGTGACACCGAGGTCGACGCGCATGACGCGACGCATGCTGAACAAGGGCTCCCACACCTCGTCCAGGTTCACCCAGGCAGTTTCCACGCTCTCGCCCTGCTGCGGCGTGGCTGCATCGAGCCGCATCAGTAGACCGTAGAGATGACCGAGGTGCCGGTTCGCCGTGCCGGCTTCCTGCGCCACGGTGTCGGGCAGCACCATCTGCGCCTCGGCGTGACGCAGGCGGTGCTCGCGGCGAGCCCGGTCCAGGTCGGACCGCAACTCTTCGGTGACCTCGCCCTTCTCCAGGGGATGCAGGAATCTCGCCATCACGTTGGCCTGGTCCCGGGCGCCGGCGCTGAGGGTGGCGCAGCACGTGCGCCGCGCTTCGAGCCGGGCGTGGCGCGTGGCGTACTTGCGCTCGTCTTGTTGGAGCTGCCTTGTGTGTGCCCACTCGCGGGCCCTGGCGCGGTCGACGCCGCGTTGGGTGATCACTGCGGCTGCAAGCGTGCCGCAGATACCCAGAACGGCGACCACTACCTGCTGACTGAGCTGTTCAAGCTCCCCCGGGCGAATCCGTGTCGGCGCGCCGGGACTGTACCCACTGACGGAGGGCCGCGCTCAGCGGGAAGAGCACCACCCTGAGGTGCCGGTGGGGGGACGGTTACTCATCCGGGTGCTGCCGCTGGTTCGCCCGGGCCCATGTCCGGGGTGTGATCGCTCCACCGTAGAGCGGCATGGGGATCGGTTCGTCGTCCTCCCGCAGTTGGCTCCACACCCGGGAGAGCCCGAAGCTGCCGTAGCGGCGGGTGTGGGTGACCGCATCCAGGTCGACGACGGCGGTCAGCACTCCCGCAGTGGCGCCGGGAAGTTCGGCGATGACGGAGCCCTCGGGGCCGACCAGCACCGAGTGGCCCATCCCTGAGGGGCCGGCCGCGTTGACGCTGGCCACGAAGACCTGGTTGACCGTGGCGTTGGCACGGGCAAGGACGATCTCCTGTGGACGGTCCACAGTGCCCGTCCTGACCAGGTTGAGGACGAGGTCGGCGCCCAACCAGGCCAGATGCCTGGTGCACTCGGGGAACCATGCGTCGTAGCACACGGACAGCCCGACGCGGCCGACGCCTGGAAGGGGGAAGACCACGAACTCCCGCCCGGGGCGGGTCTCTTCGAAGGGGCGCCAGGGGAACACCTTCCGGTAGGAGGCTGCAAGTGCGCCCTGCGGGGAGTAGACGACCGCGGTGTTGTAGACGTGGCCGTCCTCACCCCGCTCGGAGACGCTTCCCGGGCACAGCCAGACGCCCAGGTCACCGGCGATCTCGCTGAAACGCCGGTGGCGCGGGCCCGAGGTGAGCGGTTCGGCGCTGTCGAGGACCGCCCGCTGGTCCAGCGGATCGGTGTCGTCCGTGGCCAGGTGCAACTCGGGGTACACCAACAGGCGGGTGTGAGGGTGCAGGCGCACCGTGGTGTCGGCGTGCGACGCGAAGGCGTCGAGGTCGTCCCGGTTGCGGCCGGGAACCTGCGCGAGTGCCAAAGGGAGCGGGCGGCTCATCACGACTCCTGCGTTGTCGGCGGCGGGGTGTGCGCTCGAATCGGCCCGTCGTTCCCCGGCGTCGGCGACGCGGCACACGCGGAGCCGTCCCCGATCCGCTCCGTCACCTCCTGGGTGGGACTCCCGAACCCGTCGCGACATGGGTGGGGGAGTGGGCCGGGACGGACGCCCTCCCGCCGCGGAGGAATTCCGGCGCCCTGCAATGTATCCGTATGCATCCACGGGTACAAGACCTGGCCTTCGCCCTCCGGCCTCCGGTGGGATCCGGACTCTGCGCCGCCTATTCGCCGTGACGTATCGACGCGACATGTTTGTCCAACTTGCGGGCGGAGTGGTCATTTCTGCGGTCTTCCAGGTCGAGGAAGGGTGTTCCCGCCGGGAAGGTCTTCCGGTCGGGAATCGGGCCGAGCGGTGGCGGGGTCGCATGCCTTGACGGTGTATGTGACCTGGCTTACGGTGCCTCGAAATACGTATGCACGGCAGTTGTGCCGCGTGCCGTCGGAGGTGCCATGACCACTGTTGCGCCACCCACCGCCCCACCCGCCGATGTGGCTGCTCAGCGGAAAGTTGTCCGCCGGGCCATCACCGCGGGCAGCATCGGCAATTTCGTGGAGCAGTTCGACTTCGGGTTGTACGGCTACATGGCGCCCGTGCTGGCCCCGGTCTTCTTCCCCGCGAGCGACCACACCGCCGGTGTGCTGAGCTCGTACGCGGTCATCGCTGTCGCGTGCCTTTTCCGTCCGTTCGGCGGCAGTCTGATCGGACGGTGGGGAGACCGGTTCGGCCGGAAGAAGGTGCTGCTGTGGACCATCGTGTTCATGGGCGTCTCCACTGCGGCGATCGGCGTCCTGCCCACCTATGCGCAGATCGGCTTCGTCGCGCCCCTGGCCCTGGTACTGCTGCGCGTTGTACAGGGCATGGTGGCGGGCGGCGAGTACGTGGGCGCGGTGGCGTTCGTGGTGGAATGGGCAGAACCGCACCGGCGGGGCTATTACACGTCTTTCGCTTCCAACAGCTGTTTCCTCGGGGTGCTGGCCGGAGCGGGAGTGGCCGGCCTGATGAGCGCGGTCCTCGACGCCTCGGCGCTGGAGAGCTGGGGTTGGCGCATCCCCTTCCTGGCGGTGCTGCCGCTGTCCTTCGTGGGTGTGTGGCTGCGCAACCGCGTCCCAGAGACCCCGGAGTTCGTCCGTGCGACGGGCGACGGCACCCACGTCGTCAAGGCGCCGTTCAGGGAGGCGCTGCACTCTCAGTGGAAGCCGATCCTGGTGTTCTGCGGTTCCTCCAGCATGCTGGCGATCCTGTCCTACACCTGGGTCACCTTCTACCCGGAGTACCTGACGGACACGTTGCACCTGTCGCAGTCCGCGGCCTGGTGGTCCAACGCCGTCTCGGTGGCGGTCCTGATCCCGCTCCTGCCGCTGGCCGGCACCCTCTCCGACCGGATCGGCCGCAAGCCGATGCTGATCACCGGCTCCGTCGCCTGCATCGTCGTCGTGCCGTTCGCCTTCCTGGTAGGCCAGCAGGGCACCTTCGGTGCCGCGGTGCTCAGCCAACTCATCTACATCGTTCCGGAGTTCTTCCTGACCGGGATCGTCACCGTCTGCACCGCGGAGCTGTTCGCGACCCGCACCAGGTTCAGCGCCAGTTCGCTCGCCTACAACTGCTCGTTCTCCATCTTCATGGGGATCACGCCGTTCGTCGCGGCGCTGCTGGTCTCCACCTTCGGCACCATCTACGCGGTATGGGTCTACCTCGCGGTCGCGGCAGTGCTTGCGCTGGTGGTCGTCACGATGTTCATGCGGGAGACCTACCGGAGCGATTTGGGAGCCGACAAGTTCGCCGCGTGAAGCCCGGGTCGTGGTACGCGTCCGGTGCACTGCCCTTCAACGGTCCGCCAGGCGGCCGGTCCACGTGGCTCAGGACGGACGGGGCCGGGGCTCGGTGATACGGGCGATCGCCTCGACCGTCAGCGACCGCCGATGGGGCCGGGTGTCGAGAGCGCGGTGGATGGACAGGCCCTCGATGAGCGCGTCGAGCTGCCGCGCCGTCGCCGGGTCGAAGTGCCGCTCCAGGACCCGCCGGCTGCTGTGCATCCACGAGCGGGTCAGCTCCCGGTAGGCCGGCTGCCGGGCCGCCAGGGTGTACAGCTCGTGGGTGAGCACCAGCTCCCTCTCACCGCCGTCCGAGAGCCGGTGTACGAGATCAGCGACCGCCTTCCGGGCTTCGGCGGGGGTGGTGGCGGCTCCCAGATACTCCTCGAAGAGCGCGATGATGGTGCCGGAGAAGCTGGTGAACGCTTCTCGCAGCAGTTCCTCCCGGCTCCGGAAGTGGTAGGTCATCGAACCCAGGGGCACCCCCGCACGGGCTGCGACCTTGCGATGGGAGAGGCCCGCGACGCCTTCCTCGGCGATCAGGTCCAGCGTCGCGCCGATGATGCGCTCCCGCCGTGCGGGGTCGACGTGTCCGGTGGCCACGGGTCCTCCTGACCGAGTAAGCGGATCACCTGGGCGGGGCCCGGCGGCCACCAGGCGAGGTCAGTTTGCCACGCCGAGGTGCAGGACCGTCGCCGTTCCGGCCGGGCGGGCACATCCTCATCTGGCGGAGACGGTGCCTGGGCCGGGGAGGGCGTACGACTCGTGCGGGCGTACGATCGTACGTTCCGGAGCGTACGGTTGTACGCCCGCTGCCGTCCTCTCCCTTCGGAGGCCCCATGCCACCGGCTCGTCGAGCGTCCCAGCGACGTTGGCGTGCATCCCTGTTCGTCTTCACTCTCGTCACCGGCATCGGGATGGCCTCCTGGATCGCGCGTACCCCCGCCATCCGGGACACCCTGGAGGTCTCCAGCGGGGGCATGGGCCTGGTCCTCTTCGGGCTCTCGGCCGGTTCGATGACGGGTGTGCTCCTCTCCGGCGGGATGGTGCGGCGCGCCGGTGGGCGGGCCACCGTACTCGTCAGCGCGGTTCTGATGGCGGTGGGGCTGGCCGTCGTCGCGGGTGCCACCGCCGCCTCGCTGGCCCCCGGAGTGTTCTGCGGGCTGGCGCTGTTCGGAGCGGGCGTCGGTCTCGGCGAGATCGCTCTCAACATCGAGGGGGCCGCCGTCGAACAGTGCACGGGACGTCCTGTCCTGCCCGTGCTGCACGGGGGGTTCAGCCTCGGCACCGTCGTGGGTGCCGGGGTGGGGATGGGACTGACGGCCTGGCGGTTCCCCGTCGCCTGGCACCTGTTCGCGGCGGCCGTGGTGGTCGCCGCGGCCTCCGTGTGGGCGATACGCGGCATACCCGCGGGTACCGGGGAGGCGGCCTCCGACCCGGAGACCGGCGGGCGTCGGGGGTGGCGGTCCAGGTTGCATGTATGGCGCGACAGGCGGTTGGTGCTGATCGGTCTCGTCGTTCTGGCCATGGCCTTCGCCGAAGGCTCCGCCAACGACTGGCTGCCGCTGTTGATGGTGGACGGGCACGACACCAGCGCCACCGCAGGCTCACTCACCTACCTGCTGTTCGCGGCTGCGATGACCTGCGGCCGACTGGCGGGGAACATTCCCCTGGCCCGCTACGGCAGGGTGGCGGTGATCCGCGCCGGCGCTGTGATCGCGGCAACCGGCCTCGCCGCGGTCATCTTCTCCTCCAGCCCCTACCTTGCCGTTGCGGCCGTCGTGCTGTGGGGCCTCGGCGCGGCCCTCGGGTTCCCCGTCAGCGTGTCCGCCGCCGGAGACGACGCGCAGGATGCCGCCACCCGGGTCGGTGCGGTCGCCACCGCCGGGTACTGCGCCTTCCTCGTCGGCCCGCCGCTGCTGGGATTCCTCGCCGACCACGTCGGGTTGCGGGCGGCCATGACCACCGTCCTCCTGCTGGTGATCGCCGCCACCTTCGGCACCGGTGCCATGCGCCCGCAGCGGCGCCCCACCGCCGTCGGATGAAGGGCCCACGGTTGTCCGTGTGCCGCCTCGCCCGGTCCGCCGCATCGACGACGGCGAACGCCCGAGAGCGCGGCAGTCCCTTCAGAGGGTGACGGGAACGGGCCGCGCGCTGCCGGACTTCGACGCACGCGCCACCGGCGGCCTCTACAGGTCACGGGCCTCCCGGGAGCCGTAGTACCTCCTGTGCCGAGCCACCTGCCCGGCACGCGTCGACGAGAAGATGGCGTACACGTCACCGACACATGCGCCCGGCCGACGCTCCTCCCTCTCAAGTGCTCTGCGCGTGAGGACGGAGACCTGGGAGGCAGGTTGCCGATGCATGGTGTATTCGGGTGCGTCGGGGCCCGGGACGTGCTCCAGGTGCATGCCGCGTCCGGCCAGCAGCCGCGCCAGTTCGTCGCAGCGGAGACGGCGGTCGAAGCGGCCGTACCGCTCCCGGACCGCCCTGTTGACACAGCGGCCCCCAGGGACGAGAGCCGATGCACCTGGAGGCTGAAGTGGTGCCCCGTCCACGGGTGGCCGCGCGCTTCCCTCTCCCAGAAGAACTCGACCATTCCGTAGTCGCGCCACATGCTGTGACCGCCGGAGGAGTTCTCGGCGAAGTCGGAGCCCAGGATCGCGGTGACCTATTCGGGACTGTCCGTCGGCTCGGCGCCGAGCACCGTACCCGACGTGAGCACATCCACGTAGAACGCGAGGGAATGCGGAGTCAACTGGTGTTCCTCGAAGGGCCGAGCGACCTGCGGTGGCTGCCTCAGCACAGGTGTCCGCTACCGCGCGGGCGCGGCCGGACGGGGTGATCCACTGGTCTTCGCCGATCACCGCGTGGCCGCCCCTCGGTCCCGAAGAGCAACTCGTGAACCTGCATCGTCGGGATCGGCGACGAATTCTCGTGCCCGCGCTGCGGTGAGAAATATTCTTGAAATCCAGCGGAAGCGCGGCAAGGCATTTACCGGGGGTATTGTTCTGCGAAGGGAATGGCGTGGCCGTCATCGATTTGTAGGATAAACCAATGCGCCGGGAGGCGGCTGCTCCTTGCGTCGTAGCTTCGTCTGAACCGCTGTCTGTTTCCGCAGGTCGTCTTGACCGATGGGCCCGCCGCAACTTAGCTTCAAGCACACCGACTCGAGAGCTGCTGGAAGGAGGCGAAGTCGGATGTCGACCCTCTCCGACCTTCATCGTCTCGCTCAGCGAGCCGCCTGGGTGCCGGGTCGTGTAGCACACGGCTGCTGAGCGGCCTTCCACCGTGCGTGCCCCATTGCGGCCCCCGGTGCCTCCCGATATCTTTCCCCGCCTGCGGCGCGACGCCGCGTGCCGATTTGCGTTCCGGGTTCTCAAACGGCGCCACCGAAAGAGAAAGTCCCTGTGATGGCGACTAGGATAGTCAGAACGACCGCGCACCGAAATGAGGTTGTGTCATGGTAGCGGCGCGGATCACGGTCAACGGGAAAGTCACCTCGATTTCCCCGGCCGCGTCCCACACAACGGTCCTGGATTTCCTGCGTGAGCGTGGCCTCACCGGAAGCAAGGAAGGCTGCGCCGAGGGCGAGTGCGGCGCGTGTTCGGTCCTGGTGGCTCGTCCCGGGGTGAACAAGCCCACCGACTGGGTGGCGGTCAACGCCTGCCTGGCTCCGGTCGCGGCCCTCGACGGCCAGGAGATCGTCACCTCCGAGGGGCTCGCCACCGTCGAGCCCGGGACGCCGCCCACGCTGCACCCGGTGCAGGAGGAGATGGCGGTCCGCGGCGGCTCCCAGTGCGGTTACTGCACGCCCGGGTTCATCTGCAGCATGGCCGCCGAGTACTACCGGCCCGACCGGTGCGCACACGCGGACGGGCAGGCGGACGCCGACTCGGCCGCCTGCGTCGACTCCGAGCACGGCCCGAACGGTTTCGACCTGCACTCCCTGAGCGGGAACCTGTGCCGCTGCACCGGCTACCGCCCCATCCGGGACGCCGCGTTCGCCGTCGGCGCGCCCACGGAGGACGATCCGCTGGCGCAGCGGCGGGAGCAGTCTCCGCCCGAGCCGGTCGCCACCGCATACACGCAGGACGACCGGGTGTTCCTGCGGCCGAGCACGCTGGCCGCAGCGCTGCGGATACTGGATGAGCGGCCCGACGCGGTCGTCCTGGCCGGAAGCACCGACTGGGGCGTGGAGGTCAACATCCGGTCGCGCAGGGCGGACTGCGTGGTCGCCATCGACCGGCTGGCCGAACTGCGGGAGCTGCGCGTCGAGTCCGACCACATCGAGATCGGTGCGGCGCTGACGCTCACCGAGATCGAACGCCGCCTCGACGGCCACGTCCCGCTGCTGGCCGAGCTCTTCCCGCAGTTCGCTTCCCGGCTGATCCGCAACAGCGCGACCCTCGGCGGCAACCTGGGTACCGGCTCGCCCATCGGGGACAGCCCGCCGGTGCTGCTCGCGCTGGAGGCCTCGGTGGTGCTCGCCGGTGCCGACGGTGAGCGAGAGGTCCCGCTGGCGGACTACTTCACCGGCTACCGGCAGAGCGTGCGCCGCCCGGGGGAGCTGATCCGCGCGGTACGTATCCCGCTGCCGCTGTCACCGGTCGCGGCCTTCCACAAGATCGCCAAGCGGCGCTTCGACGACATCTCCAGCGTGGCGGTCGCCTTCGCGCTCGACATCCAGGACGGGCTCGTCCGCAGGGCCCGCATCGGGCTGGGCGGCGTGGCGGCCACTCCGGTCCGCGCCCTGGCCACCGAGGCGGCCCTGGAGGGCAAGCCGTGGGCGGGGGAGACCGTCGAGGCCGCGGCCCAGGTGCTGCGGGCCCAGGGCACGCCGATGAACGATCACCGAGCCAGCGCCGACTACCGCTCCGCGATGCTCGGCCAGAGCCTGCTCAAGCTGTACGCACAGACCACCGAGGCGGTGCCGTCATGAGTCATCTGTCCGAGCGTCCCGAAATGCCTCTCGTCGGCGTCTCGATGCCGCACGAGAGCGCCGGCCAGCACGTCACCGGTACCGCGCTCTACACCGACGACCTGGTCCACCGCACCAAGGATGTGCTGCACGCCTACCCGGTCCAGGCCACGAAGGCCCACGGCAGGATCACCGCGCTGCGCACCGAGGCGGCGCTCGCCGTGCCCGGTGTGGTCCGTGTGCTGACCGGTGCGGACGTGCCCGGTGTCAACGACGCCGGGATGAAGCACGACGAGCCGCTCTTCCCCGACGAGGTCATGTTTCACGGCCATGCGGTCGCCTGGGTGCTCGGCGAGACCCTGGAGGCGGCGCGGCTCGGTGCGGCGGCCGTCGAGGTGGAACTGGACGAGATGCCCTCCCTGCTCACGCTGCGGGAGGCGATCGCAGCCGACAGCTTCCACGGCGCACAGCCCGTGGTGGTCACCGGCGACATCGACGAGGGCTTCGCCGAGTCCGCGCACGTGTTCACCGGCGAGTTCCAGTTCTCCGGACAGGAGCACTTCTATCTGGAGACGCACGCGGCGCTGGCGCAGATCGACGAGAACGGGCAGGTGTTCATCCAAAGCAGCACCCAGCACCCCTCGGAGACCCAGGAGATCGTCGCGCACGTGCTGGGCGTCCAGAGCCACGAGGTGACCGTGCAGTGCCTGCGCATGGGCGGCGGTTTCGGCGGCAAGGAGATGCAGCCGCACGGGTTCGCTGCCGTCGCGGCCCTCGGCGCCAAGCTGACCGGCCGGCCGGTCCGGTTCCGTCTCAACCGGACGCAGGATCTGACCATGTCCGGCAAGCGGCACGGATTCCACGCCGAGTGGAAGATCGGCTTCGACGCGGACGGCCGTATCCAGGCGCTGGAAGCCTGCCTGACCGCGGACGGGGGCTGGAGCCTGGACCTGTCCGAGCCGGTGCTGGCCCGCGCGCTGTGCCACATCGACAACACGTACTGGATCCCCAACGCGCGCGTCGCCGGTCGCATCGCCAAGACCCACGCGGTCTCCAACACGGCTTTCCGCGGCTTCGGCGGCCCGCAGGGCATGCTGGTGATCGAGGACATCCTGGGCCGCTGCGCGCCGCGGCTCGGACTGGACCCCATGGAGCTGCGGGAGCGCAACTTCTACCAGCCGGGCCAGGGCCAGGCGACACCGTACGGGCAGCCGGTCACTCAGCCCGAACGGATCTCCACCGTCTGGCAGCAGGTCTACCAGGACGGCGGCCTCGCCGACCGCAAGCGCGAGATCGCGGCCTTCAACGCCGCACACCCGCACACCAAGCGGGCCCTCGCGCTCACGGGCGTCAAGTTCGGCATCTCGTTCAACCTCACCGCCTTCAACCAGGGCGGCGCGCTCGTGCTGATCTACAAGGACGGCTCCGTCCTGATCAACCACGGCGGCACCGAGATGGGCCAGGGCCTGCACACCAAGATGCTGCAGGTGGCCGCGACCACGCTGGGTATCCCGCTGCACAAGGTGCGGCTCGCCCCGACGCGTACCGACAAGGTACCCAACACCTCTGCCACCGCCGCCAGTTCGGGTGCGGACCTCAACGGTGGCGCGGTGAAGAACGCCTGCGAGCAGCTGCGTCAGCGGCTGCTGCAGGTGGCCGCCTCCCAGTTGGGTACCAACGCCTCGGATGTGCGCATCGTCCAGGGGGTGGCCCGCGCTCTGGGCAGTGACAAGGAGCTGGCCTGGGACGACCTGGTGCACACCGCGTACTTCCAGCGGGTGCAGCTTTCTGCGTCCGGCTTCTACCGGACCGAGGGGCTGCACTGGGACGCGAAGACGTTCCGGGGGACCCCGTTCAAATACTTCGCCCACGGCGCCGCGGCGACCGAGGTGGAGGTCGACGGCTTCACCGGCGCGTACCGCATCCGCCGGGTGGACATCGTGCACGATGTCGGCGACAGCCTCTCCCCGATGATCGACATCGGTCAGGTGGAGGGCGGCTTCGTGCAGGGTGCGGGCTGGCTGACCCTGGAGGATTTGCGCTGGGACACCGGCGACGGGCCCCACCGCGGCCGGCTGCTGACCCAGGCGGCCAGCACCTACAAGCTGCCGAGCTTCTCGGAGATGCCCGAGGAGTTCAACGTCACGCTGCTGGAGAACGCCACCGAGGAGGGCGCGGTCTACGGCTCCAAGGCGGTGGGTGAGCCTCCGCTGATGCTGGCGTTCTCGGTACGGGAAGCGCTGCGGCAGGCGGCCGCGGCGTTCGGTCCTGCCGGAGTCGGCGTGGAACTCGCCTCTCCAGCGACCCCGGAGGCGGTGTACTGGGCGATCGAAGCCGCCCGCAGCGGTGACGTACAGCTCGACGGCCGTGCTCACAAGGCACCAAGCGGGCGTGGGGTACGCACCGGCACCAGCGCCTTGAGCAATGCCTGACATGACCTGGGTGGCCGCGGTCGCGCGGTTGCGAGCACGCCGGGAGCCCGGCGTGCTGGTGACCGTCGCGACCGTGCGCGGCCACGCGCCCCGCCGGGCCGGGGCCAAGCTCGTCGTGGGACGGAACGAGACCTGGGGCTCGATCGGCGGCGGCAACATCGAGGCCGTCGCGATCGATCGGGCCCGCGAGCGGATCGGCACGAGCGATCCCGATCCGGAGCTGGTGGAGTTCGCCCTCAACGACAAGGTCACCAACCGGCACGGGGTGCAGTGCTGCGGCGGAGCGGTCGGCGTCCTGCTCGAACCACTGCCGGTGGTGCCCGCGGTGGCGCTCTTCGGCGTCGGACACGTCGGGCTGGAGCTGGCCCGCATCCTGGCCCGTCACAACCTCGACCTGCACCTGGTCGACACCCGTACCGAGCTGCTCACCGACGAACGGCTCGCACCGCTCGGCGGAGCGGTCGCGCAGCTCCACGTGCACCACACACCGCTGCTTCCGGAGGAGGTGCTCGCGCAACTGGCTCCCGGCACCCACGTCCTGATCATGACGCACGATCACGCCGAGGACGCCGCACTGGTCGACGCAGCCCTGCGCACCACCGGTCTCGGCTCGATCGGACTCATCGGCTCGGCCGCCAAATGGGCGCGGTTCCGCAAACGGCTGGCCACCGAGGGCGGCCACGACGACGCCGCCATCGACCGGATCAAGAGCCCGATAGGGATGAGCGAGATCACCGGCAAGGAACCCGCCACGATCGCCGTGAGCGTCGCGGCGGACCTCCTGCGGACCTTCGAGCGGGAACGCTTGTAAGAAGCGGCCACCGCGACGGGCCCGTCAGGCCGGGGCCGACTACGCCGACTACGCCGACTACGCCGACTACGGGGCCGGGGGAGTGGTGAGGAACCGGCCGATCTCGCGCGCCACGGTCTCCGGCTCGTCCAGCATCGACAGCACGTGCGCATCGGGTACCTCCGCATAGCGCCCTGCCGGCAGCAACTGCGTCAGACGGTGGCCGTGTTCGGGAGGCATCACACGGTTGCGGGGCGACCACAGGACGAGGGCCTCGCCGGTGAAGTGGCGCAGCGCCTCGGTGTCCCGCACGAGTTCCTTCTTGTCGAAGGGCCCGCGGCAGTACGCGACCAGATCGCGCCGGACGCCGGGATCGCTGAGGAGAGGCTCGGTCCAACGCCGCATCATGTCGTCCGGCACCGGTCGCCGCGCCATCTGCCCGAACAGCATCGGTAGCCGCCGGAGCGCGCCGATCCGCAGCTGACGAGCAGCGAACTGCAGCCCGCCGGGGACGCGGGCAGCGAGGGACACCATGGCGCCGGGGAGGCCGGGCGGAAAGTTGTCGAATGCTTCGCAGGGGAGGATCACCTGCCGGGCGACGCGCTGATCCCGGCCCTGGGCGGTGAGGAACAGTGCCCCGCCCCAGTCGCTGTGCACCAGCGTGACGGCCTCCAGAGCGAGCGCGTCGAGGAGGTCGGCGACGAGGCGGACCTGTCCGGGCAGCGTCAGATCGGCGTCCGGCCGCATCGGCCGCCGATGGGCTCCGAGCGGCAGAACGGGGCGCAGGTAGGTGAACCCCGACGGCAGCAGGGGCAGCACACGGTCCCACACCGTGTGGTCCATGAGGAGCCCGTGGAGCAGAACGACCGGTGGGCCCGACCCCACCGTGTCGTACTCGATGACACCGGCCGGAACCTCGACGTCGCGCACAGCAGCCTCCAGCTCGCGGGAGAAGGTTGGGGGACCTCTCTAGAATGACCGTTCTATCATGAGCGCATGAGAACCGAAGAGCGCATCATGCTGGCCATGGCGGAACTGCTGCGCCGACAGGGCTACGCCGCCACGGGCATGACCCAACTCGCCCGCGCCGCAAGTGCACCCACCGGCTCCCTCTACCACCACTTCAAGGGAGGAAAGCGCGAGATCGCAGCGGCCGCACTGCGGCAGACCGGGGCTGTCTACCTGGAGCTTCTGCCGTTGCTGCTCGACGCGCACGACGATCTCGCCGCCGGGATCGAGGCGGCTTTCGCCGAGGCCGCCGAGGACATGCGCGACACGGGCTGGGCCAACATGTGCCCCGTCGGCACCGTCGCGGCCGAGATCGCCGACACCGAGCCGGAGCTGCGTGACGTGGCCGCAGAGGTGATGGAGACCTGGGTCGACGCGGGCAGCCGGTACCTCACCGCACGCGGGCTGACCGAAGCCGATTCCCGCACCCTCGTCTTCTCTCTGCTCGCCGCCCTGGAGGGGGCGTTCGTCCTCGCCCGCGCACTGCGCTCCACCGAACCGCTCCTCGCCGCCGGGCGCACGGTCGCCGCCCACGCCGCGGCGCTGCGCCACTCGCAGACGGAGGCCGTACGGTGACGCCTGTGCGGTGACCGCGGACACGGGTACGAGCTCCGCGCGCGGCCCGGGCCGGTCACCGGCTGCCGGGGAGCTCCCCGGTCCCGGCAACAGCGCGGGCGACGTCGCGGAGCTTGGTGTTGCTGTCCTGGGAGCTCTTCTTCAACACGGCGAAGGCGTCGTCCTCGGTGACCTGGTAGCGCTCCATGATGATGCCCATCGCTTCGCCGATCTCGTGCCGGGAGGCCATCGCCGTGTGCAACTGGGCGTGGGTGCGGGCACTGGAAAGCGCGACGGCGGCGTGGGAGGCCAGGAGCCAGCCGATGTGTTCGGACTCCTCCGTGAACGCTCCAGGTCGGGTCGAGTACATGTTGAGGGCGCCCAGGTTGTCCTCCTCCGTGTAGAGGCAGAAGCCCATGACGCTGCCGATGCCCAGCTCCCGGGCCCGTGGAGCGTACCGGGTCCAGCGGCTGGAGGTCGCGGTGATGTCTTCGATCCGGTACACGTCCTGCGCGTGGCGGGCGGCGTCGAAGCAGGGGCCCTCTCCGGTCTCCTCCTGCAGCTTGTCGGAGGCGTGCACGAGGTCGCCGTGCGCGGCCAGGGTCTGCACGCGGCCGGTCTTCTCGATGACGAGGACACCGGCGTCGGCGCAGCCGTCGACCAGTTCGACGGCGTGGGCCGCGATCCGCTGGAGCGTCTTGTCCACCGAGTCCTGGGCCAGGAGATCGCGGGCCATGCGTGCCAGCCGTATGTTGAACCCTGCGTCGTCCACCACGGCCCTCACCTCCTGTTTCGCGTCGCCGTCAGTGCGCACCTACGCTACCGTGCCCCGGTTCGGACGACGCCGCTCGTACCCGGCAGGGGGCTGCGGCCCGCATACTCCCTCCGAGGCATCTGCTCAGCCGATGTGGACGACACGTGCCCAGGACGGAGGGAGGTCCGGGGTGTGATCGGGGTCGTCCTCGTCGACGGCACGGGCGGGGCGGGGGAAGAGGCCCACGACGGTGCGGCAGGGCGGCTGGGCGGTGGGCCACGGCGTCTGGCCGTCCGTGAGAGCGACGACGACGTCCGGGCGAGGGCGGGAGCGGAGCGCCTGGGCGAATCCCGAGCGCAGGTCGGTTCCCCCACCCCCGATCAGTCCTATGTTCTCGGCGCGGCAGAGCGGGACGGCGACGCCGGCCGCGGCGTCGCAGGAGACCACCGAGACGAGGTCGCGTCGCCCGCCCACCGTCCGGGAGATCGCCGCCACCTCCAGCAGCGCGCTGCCCAGCTCCGCATCGCTCACCGATCCGGAGGTGTCGATCACGACGCAGACCCGGGGCGGCGTACGGCGCAGACTCGGCAGCAGCACCCCGGGCACGCTTGCCGAGCGCCGGGAGGGACGGCGGTAGCTGTGGTCCTCGCCCACGCCCGGCGCAGCCGCCGCCGAGCGCAGCGCCGCCCCCAACAACTGGCGCCACGGCTGCGGCGGATGGAACGCCTCGTCCGCCCATCGGCGCCAGCCCTTCGGGGCGTCGCCCGGCCGGCCCTTGATCCCCTCCGCGACCCGGAAGCGGACCGCGTCCTGCTGCTGCCTCGTCAGCCCGTGCGCCCCGCCGGGCCCCCGCTCCCACGGCCGGACCTGCCCGTCGGCGCCGCTGCCGCAGTCGAGCCAGGCCAGCTCCGTGGGCGGTCCGGACATCGACGCCGTCCGCAGGTACTCCTCCATCAGAAGCCCTTCGGGAAGCCGCAGCATCGACGGCAGCGCCGCCCCGGCAGGGCGTGGAAGCCCGTACCCGTAGATGTCGTCGTTGATCTCGAAGTCGGCGGCGATGTTCCGCCGGAGCCTCGCCACGCCGTCGGCCGCCGCGCAGGCCCCTGCCCCGCTCCGTGCGCCCGGTGCCTGCTCCTCGTGGTCCCGTGCGTACCGTTCGCCGCGCCCGTGGTGGTCCCGGAGCAGATGGGAGACCTCGTGCACCCACACGCCCGCCAACTCCTCGACCGGGGTGCGGGACACGAAACCGGAGGAGACGTAACAGCGCCAGTAGGCGTCCACCGCCATCGTCGGTACGGAGCGGTCCTCCACCACATGCAGCGCGAACAGCGCATCGGCCAGGTAGGGACGGACCTTGACCGCGTGCAGCCGGGCGCCCAGCAGCTTTTCCCGGTCCAGTGGGGCCCCCGTCCCGGCGGCCGGCCCACCCGCGCTGGTCGGCCTCGGCCCGCGGGGCCGCGCCTGGCGTGGCGGGGACGGGCGGGGCACCCGTTGCGGTCTCGGGCGCGGCCCCGGGCGCGTGTCCGCCCCCGTCATCGGGACGTCCTCGCCTCCTGCGTTCGTGATCGCAACGTCCTCGCCCCGTGCCCGCGTCACCGGACCGCCTCCGTCTCGTGTCCGGCACCGTCGGCGGCCGTGGCCTGCGTCACCGACCGGTCCGCCCGCCGGGCGAGACCGACGACCCCGGCCAGCCGCTCCACCGTCTCCGGCACCTCCCAGTCGTCGCGCCGCAGCGCGGCCAGCGCGGTCGCCGGCGCGACCAGCAGGTCCGGCGGGCCGGTCTCCAGCGCCCGGACCAGCACCGCCCAACCGGCCTCCCACCGTTGCCGCCGCGGCCTCGTACCGACGGCCGCCACCACCGCCTCCAGCGCCGCCTGACGCAGGTCACCCCGCTCCGGCAGGTCGGCGGAGGCCGGGTCGGCCAGCATCGACTCCGGGTCGGGCAGCTCCATCCGGTCCAGATGGGCGAGGAGCTCCAGCCCGGGGCCGTCCCCGACCGCGCCCCGCACCACGAGCGCCAGCACTTCCCGGGAGACTCCGGCCGCCGTACCGAAGGCCAGCAGGGTCAACGCGGCCTCCCAGCTCCGGGGCGAGGGCCAGGCGCCGCCGCGCCGCGTCTCCGTGCTCGGCAGCCGGTGGATCAACGTGGGCCGGGCTTCCAGGAACCCGCACACCGCACGCCGGGCGAAGGCCACCGCATCCGACAGCCGGTCCGGCTCCAGGCGGGGCAGCTGCGCGCGGGGCCAGACCCCACCCAGCCCGCGCACCACCACGTCCCGGTCGTGCACCCAGTGCAGGTGGACGAACCGGTTGGCCAACGGCGGGCTCAGCTCCCACCCGTCCGCAGCCGATGCGCGCGGATTGGCTGCGGCCACGATCCGTACGCCGGGCGGCAGTTGCAGCGCACCGACCCTGCGTTCCAGGACGACCCGCAGCAGCGCGGCTTGCACGGCCGGGGTGGCGGTGGACAGTTCGTCGAGGAAGAGCAGCCCCCGCCCGGCCCGTACGAGGTCCACGGCCCACTGCGGCGGTGCCATCGGCACCCCCTGGGCCGCCGGGTCGTCACCCACGATGGGCAGCCCGGAGAAGTCGGACGGTTCGTGGACGCTGGCGATCACGGTCGTCAACGGCAGGTCGAGCGAGCGGGCGAGCTGCGTCAGGGCAGCGGTCTTGCCGATGCCCGGCTCGCCCCAGAGCAGTACGGGCAGGTCGGCTGCGACGGCCAGGGTGAGTGCTTCGAGTTGCGCGTCGGCGCGCGGTTCGCTGGTACTCGTCCGCAGCAGCGACAGGAGGTCGTCGGCGAGGTCCAGGTGGGTTCCGGCACCGGACTCGTGGAGGCGGGCAGGCTCGTTCGGGGCATCGGCCAGGACGCCGTCCGAGGCCGTGACGAAAGCAGAGGAAGTCATGGGCATCACCTAGGGAGGGGAGAAGGGCGCGGGCAGACGGGGCGGCCCGTACCGGCTGTTGTGGGCGCAGGGCGTGGGACACGCGGCTGGGGCAGGGCATCGGCAGAAGCCGTGGAGAGAGGCCGGGACAGCGGGGAGAGGAAGGAGTCAGGAGTGCAGGCCGGTGCGGGGCCGGGCGCGGCTGTTCCGCTTACGGAGCACTGCGCCAGGCGTACGGCGGTCGAGCCGGGCACGACGACCGCCTCCCGCCGTGCCCGTGCGGGTGCCGGTGCCGGGGTGTGCGGGGACCAGCCCCGTGCGCCACAGCCCGTGGTCGACACGGCGGGCCGCAGCCGACTCCAGTTCCCTCCGCAGCGGTCCGTCGCGCAGGACCGCGCCGGGACCCAGGAGCCCTTCCACCACGGTCAGGGCCCCGGTGATGTCCCCATGGCGCAGCCGCTCCCGGACGGCCGGGAGGGCCTCCGGGCTACGGTGCACCGCGTCGATCGCCCGCAGGCAGGGCAGCGGTGGCCCGCCGAGCGCCACCAGCAGCTCCTCGCGCCGCAGCTGCGCCGGGTCGTGGTCGACCGCCGCCAGCGCCCCGTCCCGCAGCGCGATCCGGTGCACCTCACCCCGGCACTCCACCCGGTGGGGATCGCCGGGCTCGGGGACAGGACCGGCCGCCGCCGGGTACGACGGTGCCAGTGCCGCCGCGACGAGCGGATGCAGCCGCTCCGCCGTGACGAGCCCGGAGCGCAGCAGTTCCACATCGGGCAGCACCCTGGCCGCCGCCTCCGGCAGCACCGGAAGCCTCGCGACCTCCTGCGGCGGCACCGTGTCCTCCAGCGGCCGGAGAGTGGGGGCATGACTGTCGTCGGGGGCGACGAGTTCGAGTGCGGCCCGTTTCCCGGCGCCGAGCCGCACGGTGAAGGGCCCGCGGTGCCGTCCCCCGTCCCGCAACAGCAACTCCGCTTCGGCGGCCCACCGCGCCGTGGCCCACGGTGAGCTGTGCGCGGTGAGTTGGCCGAGTCGGACCGACCGGTCCGGCGGCGTGATGGAGGGTTCGCCGGCCGCACCGCACCGCGTCGTCAGTTCGCCGCTGCGTGCGGCGTCCCAGAGGTGCCGGTGCAGGTCGAGCCGGAAACGCCGGTCCGGATGGGGGTGCGGGTGGGGGCGCGGGACCGGGTGCGCAGGTGGGCGTCCGCACGGCTCCGGAGCGTGCTTGCCCGTCTCCTCCCACAGCCCCAGAGACATCCGTTGCCCGGCGTCCGCCCGGGCCGGCGGGGTCCGCACGATCAGTTGCAGCGGCGTGGCGCCGAGGTCCCGGTAACGGGCCAGACAGATGGTGAGGCCGGGGCGGAGCCGACCGTCGGGCAGGATCCGTGGCATGTGCCAGCGGAGGAGGTCCGGTGCCAGTCGCCGCAGATCCGCGCGAAGGCGGGTGAGGAGACCGCAGCCGTGACGGTCACGCACGGCGTGCAGGTCGAAGTCGATGTCGATCCGGGCGGCGGCGCAAGCCCCTGCCCAGTCACCGGCCTCGCGGCGCGCCGTCGCGGTCTCGATCATGGAAGGGGGCACGGCGTATTCACGTACGCGCTGCCACAGCAGGAGTCGGGCCGGGAAGTCGTCCGGGAGGTGAGGTGCCATCAGCACTCACCTTGCGCGGACGAGTCCCCCAATCCGTACGAGGAGAAGTTCATCATCGTCGGCATCGTAACCACTTGGCCCGTGGTCTGTCAGTCCCCTTCTTGCTGAGCCGCTTCGGTCCCCGGTGCCGCGGTGCCCCGTGCCAGGAACCGTGCCCGCGGCAGCAGTTCACGCCCTCGCCTCGGTTCGTGGCTGGAGTCCGGCCTCGGAGGAGGCGTGTCAGCGGCCCGTCGAGCCGTCGGCCTGCTCGCGGAGGATGTCCGCGTGGCCGGCGTGACGGCCGGTCTCCTCGATCATGTGCGCCAGGGCCCAGCGGACGCTGGGAGCGGGCCGGACCGGTCGCGGCCGGGGGACCGGGGCGCCGGCATCGGTGCATCCGTCGAGCACCTCGTTCGCGTACCGGACCGCCTCCCGGTAGCGGGCCACGACCTCGGCCACACTCTCGGCCGGTGCGGCTCGGAAGGTCGTCTGCCAGTCGGTGACGTGCTCCCCGAGAAACGTGGAGCGTTCGACGGACGTCAGGTGGTTGAGCAGGCCGAGCAGGTTCGTGCCCGACGGTACGGCGGGCGTGCGCACCTCCGGTTCGGACGCCCCCTCGACCTTCGCGGCGATCGATGTCCGGAGGTGGTCGAGGAAGCCCCGCAGGACCTCGATCTCGCTGTCCCCGGTGCGGGGCGGCGGGGTGTCGCCGCGGCGGACGCGGCGTGCCGTGCTGGGCACAGGAGGTTCCCTTCCTCTTCGAGAAGCACCGGCTGTCCGGCCCTGATGTCAGGCCGTGCGGCGGATGAGGAGGACGTGGTCGGTGACCTCGGCGGTGCGCCCGTCCGGCCCGGTGGCGATGCGGCGGGGCGCGTCGGCCCGTTCGGTCCGCCACGTCGCCGGGTCCAGACCGATGTCCGCGGCGACCTCCTGCGGGCCCGGGTACCGGATGTCGGGGTCCTGGATCCACGACCACGGGGCCGTCGAGCCGTGGTCGACGACCAGCAGCCGCCCGCCCGGGCGCAGCGCGTGCGCGGCCGAGCGCAGGACGGCCGTCCGGTCCAGGGTGAAGGGGGTGTGCAGGTAGTGGGCACATATCAGGTCGTATCCGCCGGCCGGACCGGACGGGAAGGATGCGTGCAGGTCGTGCCGGACGGCGTCGAGGCGCGCGTCCATGCCGCGGGAGCGGGCGAGGGCGGCAAGCCGCTCGACTGCCACGGCTGAGATGTCGGTGGCGGTGACGTGCCACCCCTGGCCGACGAGCCACAGCGCGTCGCCACCCTCGCCGCATCCCAGGTCCAGCGCGTTCCCGGGCGGCAGGCCCGTCACCATCTCGGTGAGTCGCGCGTTCGGCCGGGGACCGCTGGGTGCCTGCCGGTCCGCGTAGACGCCGTCCCAGAACGCGACTGCATCGGTGCTGCTCATCAAGTCTCCTTGCGTCGGGGTGCGGCCAGTCTTGCCAGGAACCCCACACTCCGGCACGCGAAGTTGCCGATATGGCAAGGATTGCCCGTGCGCCGACGGGGGAGAGAAGACGACATGCTCGACGCGGTGGGGCCGCGGCCTCACACGCTGTGCCGCGACGGCGGCATGTCCCCCTCCGACCTGTGACAGGGACGACCGGCGTGCCGGAGAGCGCCCTGTCCCTGCTGGAGAGCGGGAAGCGCAGGCGGCGGCGCGGTCGCGCTGCTCATCCTGTCCGGGCTTCAGGGGTGCATGCCCACGGGACATAACGGCCCGTGTCGCCCATGCCGCGTCGCGCTCGGGGTAGGTACTCGTCATGCGTTTCACCGATCAGCAGTCCTACCCCCTGCCGGCGGACCGGGTGCGGAAGTTGCGTATCGGCAGGTGGCTCTACCTCGCCGCGATCGTTCTCGACGCCGTCGCACTGCTGGGTGAGCTGTTCCACAACTCTCCTTCCGCTGTGCGGCTTTCCGTCACAGGCACGGGCGTCATCCTGTTCTCGCTGCTCCTGCGGGAAGTGTTCAAGTGCCTGCACCGGCACGAATCCGCACTCCGGCATCGGTAGCCCGGGATTCGAAAGGGGCCAACTGTCGCAGCCCGGGTCGGGTGCCGTCCGTCAGGTGCGGTCCGCCGGAGACGGGCTTCAGGTCAACATCTTCAGCTCTGCAAACGTGTCCCGCAGGTGCCGCGCGAAGCGGCGCTCGTCCGGGTCCGTGAGCCAGCGCCCGTACGCGACCTTGAAGACGGCCACGCCCGTCTCGGCGGCGAGGCTTGCAGTCGGCTCCGTGGTGCCGCGGTCACGCAGGCCCCCGGCGAGCGCCGAGCCGATCGCGGCGAGCTTGATCAGTTCGCGCTCCTGCAGCTCGGCATGGGCGGCGATGACGGCCTGTCGCTGCCGCACGCGCTCGCGGCGCTCGTCGAACACCGCCGCGGCCGATTCCAGCGTGGCGGCCACCGCGTCCAGTGGCGCCGCCTCCGGTGAGATCTCGGTGAGGGCGGAGACCAGGCTGTCCTGCAAGGCGTTCCCGCCGAAGAGGACCTCGCGCTTGTCGGCGAAGTGCCGGAAGAAGGACCGCTCCGTGAGGCCCGCCCGACCGGCGATCTCCTTCACGGTGGTCGCGTCGAACCCGCGCTCGCTGTACAGCGCGAGCGCCGCCTGTTCCAGGCGCCCCCGCGCGTTCGGCTCCCATCTACCCATGTTCCAGATCGTACGGGGACCCGGAGCACAGATGAGGTCAGTCGCTGTCGTCACCTGTTAGTCTGACGACAGTCACTGTCATCACCTCTCCAGTTGTCGCCTCCCGCCGCGGCACTGACAGTGACTGAATGAGGAGGTTCGTCCTATGCGCGTTCTCGTAACCGGTGCGTCCGGCTGGATCGGCTCCGCCGTCGTCCCCGACCTGATCGACGGAGGTCACCAGGTGGTGGGCCTCGCTCGGTCGGACGCATCCGCCGATGCCCTCGCCGCGGCCGGAGCACAGGTGGTTCGCGGCTCGCTCCAGGACCTCGACACACTGCGTGCGGCCGCCGACGCGGCAGACGGTGTGATCCATCTGGCGTTCAACCATGAAGTCGCCTTCGCACAAGGCGACTTCATGGCCGCCGCCGAAACCGACCGCGCCGCCGTCGAGGCGATGACGGCGCCACTGGCCGGCACCGACAAGCCGTTCGTCCTCGCCTCCGGCACGCCCGTCGAATCCGGTGGCCGCGTGGCGACCGAGCGTGACGGGCACGACCTGCCGCCGCTCGACGCCGTGCCGGACAGGGCCGCCGGCATGGTGGCCCGTATGGCCACTGCCGAGTACGTGCTCGGCTGCGCCGATCACGGGGTCCGCTCCGCTGTCGTACGTCTGCCGCGCACCAATCACGGCGACGGCGACCACGGCTTCATCGCGACCTGGATCGGGACGGCCCGCGACAAGGGTGCGGCCGGCTACTACGGCGACGGCACCAACCGCTGGCCGGCCGTCCACCGTCTGGACTCGGCGCACATGTTCCGCCTCGCGCTGGAATCGGCTCCAGCGGGTTCGACGCTGCATGCTGTCGCCGACGAGGGTGTGTCCCTGCGCGACATCGCCGAGGTCATCGGCCGCCATCTGAACCTTCCGGTGGTCTCCGTCCCACCGGCGGAGGCCCAGGACCATTTCGGCTGGCTGGCCACGGTGATGACCTCCGACCAGCCGGCGTCCAGCACCCTCACCCGCGAGCTCGTCGAGTGGCGCCCGACCCGGCCGAACCTCCTGGAAGACATGGACAAGGGGCACTACTTCCGCTGAAACCCGCTCGCCGGACCGGCCCCACCCAGCTCATGCCGAGCCCCGGCCGTGGCCGAGTGCATCCACGGACGAAGCCGGTGCTCCAGCCGTAGTGTGTGAGGTGTGGCCCGGCCTCACGGCTGTCTGCCACCCGCGGACACTCGTGCTGCCGCGGGCGGAAATACATATGGCCTCGGCACGCCGTCTGCACAGCGTCGGGCCGTGCCCGAGTTGAAGCAGTTGCACGCCGGTCACGTACCGGCGGCCCTCGCCTTCGCGTCGGCGAACCGTGCCTACTTCGCTGCCTCGGTCCCCGAGCGCGGCGACGACTTCCTCGACCGGCTCACCGACCGGCACAACGCCCTGCTGGCGGCGTCCGCGACCGTTCGGGAACTGTGCCTGCCGGCGGCGTCGCGGCATGGGCTGCACACAGTGCGGGCCGCCACCGTTCAGCAGGATGCGGCGCCCCGAAAAGTGCTGGCCGAAGCCGGGTTCGTCCCTGTCGGCCCCGCCGACCCGGCTCGCCTCTGCGGCAAGCCAGGCGCCCGGTACCAGCGCGATCCGGTGCCGGAGCCGTAGGACGCAACCCCCGCCGGTGGGGCCGTCCGGGAGACGGGCACGGGCTGCCGCCTGCGGCGATCCGGTGGAGCCCCTGTTCCGTCGGTGCCCACGAAAAGCCCCTGCCCGATCACCGTTCCCATGCCACCGCCCGCAGGCTCCCAGGTGCACGAAGCGGGAGGGTTCGCCCTGACGACGAGGCAGGGTACGCATGCGCGACCCGCCCACGCCGACAAGTGCGCCTTCGCAGCGAGCAACGTGGACGAAGGTGGCACCTCGCCCACGGCGTCGGGGAGCCGCTTCTTCGGTCCCGGCCCCCCGCAGGGGAGTCGTGGGCGGCGCACGCCTCCCGAAAAGGGGTGCGATGCTGTGCTGACGTGCTCCCCGCGGAAACGAGTCGGGGGACTCGGTGGACATGTCCGTCCTCGGGCAGGAGAGTAGGCGCCGGGACCTGGAAGGTGGACCGATGGACTGGCAAGACTTCGCCACGCGGATGGCTTCGATGGCGCGGGATCTGCTCGCGCAGGACTCCGTCGACGCGACGCTGGAGCGGATCACGGGCTCCGCGACGGAGATCGTCGAGGGCTGCGACGCCGCCGGCATCCTGATCATCCAGGGCAGTCGGGTCCAGACGCTCGCCCCCACCGAGGCCGGCGTCGTCCTCAGTGACGAGGCCCAGGGCCGCCTGGGCGAAGGCCCCTGCTTCGAAGCGGCTCGCCGCGGCGGCCACGAGCGCATATTCCGCATCGAGGACCTGACCGCGTACCAGGACCGGTGGCCCCGCTTCACGGCCGAAGCCCGCGACCTCGGCATCGGAAGCATGATGGGCTTCCTCCTCTACACCGAGAACGAGCAGCTCGGAGCACTCAACCTCTATGCGAGGCGTCCTGCCGCCTTCAGCGACGAGAGCGAGACGGCCGGCTGGCTGCTGGCCTCCCACGCGGCCGTCGCCCTCTCCAGCGCCCGCAACGCCGATCAGCTGGAGCAGGCACTGGAGACCCGTCACACCATCGGTGAGGCCATGGGTATCGTGCGGGAACGGCATCAGCTCAGCGAGGTCGATGCCTTTGCTGTGATGCGGCGGCTGTCCCAGGAGCGCAACATCAAGCTGCGGGAGATCGCCCGGCGTGTCTGCGAAACCGGCGGTATCGACACGTAGGGCCTGGCAGCTCCGGCTCCCGGCTGACCAAGCAGCGGACGGCAGGCAGGAGTTGAGCATCATGGGAACGGTCACCTCACGGGCGCCGGGGACCGACGTCACGTGCCGGGAGGAGCCGCGCTCCACACTTCGCCGCCCTCGTCCGCGCCGCCCAAGTCCCCTTTCCACGGGGTCACGTCGGGGAACGCCCCGGTGACCGTGCAGCCCGCAGTTCATGCCTGGCGGATCGAGGAGCGGGAGTACGTCCGCCAGGAGCAGCGGCGTGGTCGGCGTCATGCGTACGCACACCTCACGCCCGCGCGGACGGCGCTGATCGTGGTCGACATGGTGCCGTTCTTCGTGGCCGAGGCGCCCTATGCGCTGGGCATCGTCCCCCACATCACGCGCCTGGCGACCGCCTTGCGCGCGGCCGGAGCCACGGTGGCCTGGGTCCTGCCGGCGGGTACTCCCGCGCGTGAGGACTTCTTCGGTCCCCGCGCTGCTGAGCTGCTCGGCCACTGTGCCGGCGCCGGGCCGTTGCGGGAGCGGCTCTGGCCCGCTTTCGGGTCCACGACTCCGACCTTGTTGTGGAGAAGACCGCCGCCAGCGCCTTCTTCCCGGGGCGGTGTCTCCTCCCCGAACTCCTCGCGCAGCGCGGCATCGACACCGTCCTCGTCACGGGAACGGTCACCAACGTGTGCTGCGAGTCCTCTGCGCGCGACGCGAGCACCCTCGGATACCGGGTCGTCATGGTCGCCGACGCCAACGCCGCCCGTCGCGACGAAGACCACAACGCCACGCTCCACACGGTCTACCGCAGCTTCGGCGATGTGCGGTCCACCGACGACGTACTCGAACTCATCGACAGCGTTTGACCATGACGCACAGCGGACGCGCCGAGGCGGACAGACCTCCGAGCCGGGCGAGGCGACTGTGTGACGGACCGAGCCCGGACGGTAGGTGACCCCCTCTCGCCGCCTTCTCGGGCAGCGTGGGTGAGATCCCGTACCTGCGGCACCGGCCCCGAGCGGCATCAGGCGGTCGGCCGGTTGGCCTCGGTGGCTTCCTGTGCGGAGGCGAGTGCCTCGGGGGACCAGGACAGGTCCCCATTCCTCATGTCGTCGAGCACTGCTTGCAGCCAGCGCACTTCGGCATCCAGCAGTGCCAGACGGTACTCGTCCTCGATCAGCGTGATGCGGGGCAGTTCGGTCGCGGCCTCGTCGGTCTGACGCTCCAGGTCCGCGCGCTGTGCGAGGAGCCGCGAAGCTCGCCGCTCCAGCACCGGTACGGCTTCGGCCGGGCTGAGCATGAGCAGGTTCGACAGTGCCGCGGGGAAGACCGGGAACTCCGCTTTGGGGGACGACAGCATCTGCTCCAGCCACTCCCGGGCGACTGCCCGGCCCTCGTCGGTGACCTCGTAGAGCGTCCGCTCCGGGTACTGCTGGGCGCGTTCGGTCTGCCGGACGGCGATCAGTCCGCCGGCGAGGAGCCGATCGATGGTGCGGTACAGACCGGCCCGCTGGCTGACGTTGACCACCTGGTCCTTGCCCCATTCCTTGAGGAGTTGCTGGATCCCGTAGGGGTGCAGAGGCCGGTGGTGCAGCAGTGCCAGCACGGTGAGCCCCAGTGGCGAGCTCTTCACGGAGGTGGTCATGTCGGCATCGTAGACAACTGATAACTAGTTGCATTGATACTAGAAATGATGCAACTATGAGGCCACGGTCGGCACAGGGGAGGGCGTCAGCGACATGAGCGGCAACGGTTCTCGGGTACGTACAGCGTTGGTCATCGGCGGTGGTGTGGCGGGCCCGGTGACCGCGCTCGCACTGCGCAGAGCGGGCATCACGGCGACGGTGCACGAGGCGTACCCCAGCGCGGCCGACGGCGTGGGCGCTTGGCTGGCGCTGGCGCCGAACGGCCGCAGCGCGCTGGCCACGGTCGGCGCCGAAGAGGCGGTGCGAGCCGTCGGACAGCCCGTACCCGGAGTGGTGTTCACGGACGGCGCCGGCGGGCGCACGGCAGGCTTCGAGGGTTTCCGCGGACTGCCGGCCACTCTGGCACTGCGGCGGGATCGGCTGGCCCGGGCCCTGGCCGAGCGTGCGGCCGACGCAGGGGTGCGATGCGACTACGGCAAGCGCTTGGTGACGGTCGCGGAGATGCCCGACCACGTCACCGCCCACTTCGACGACGGCACCTCCGCGTCCGCCGACATACTGATCGGAGCCGACGGCATCCGCTCGACCGTCCGCTCCCTCATCGATCCGTGCGCACCCGCACCCGAGTACGACGGTGTGCTGAGCTTCGGGGGTTCGGCTCCGGCCGAAAGCGCGCCCGAAGCCGAAGTGGGCGTGATGTACTTCGCGTTCGGCCGTGCCTTCATGGGGTACTGGCAGGGCCCGGACGGCGGGATCGTCTGGTTCGCCGGACTGCCCGCGCACACCCCGCCGGGCCCGGCCGGTCCGGCCCGCGAAACCGCCGAGGACTGGCTCGCCAGGCTGCGTGAGCTCTTCGCCGGTCACGTCCCCGGCGAACGGCTGCTGCGGCACACGCGCGCCGAGGAGCTGATGATGGTGGGCCCGATGGAGCGTCTGCCCTCGGTGCCGCACTGGTACCGCGGCCGGATGGTGCTCGTCGGGGACTCGGTGCATGCACCGTCCTCCAGCTCCGGACAGGGCGCCTCGCTGGCCGTCGAAAGCGCCGTCGAACTGGCCCGCTGCCTGCGCGATCTGCCCGGGCCGGACGAGGCGTTCGCCGCCTACGAGGCACTGCGACGCCCGCGCGTGGAGGCGATCGGTCGTGCCGCTGCGGCCGTCAACGAGAAGAAGGCAGGCAAGGGCGACGCGTCCGCACGGCCCTTCCCTCCGCTGGAGGACACCTACCGCCCGCTCCATCTGCACCGGATCGACTGGGACGCGGCGGTCGGCGCCGAGCGTCGGCACAAGCACTGACAGCAGTACGGCGGCGGGGACGGCGCGTGTGCTCGGCCGGCCGCCTCGGAGGGGCAGGGTCCCTCTCCTCAGCGGACCGCAGCGCACTCCTGGCGTTCGCCCGCGTCAGGTGCGGGGACGGCGGACTCGCCGGCGGAGGCGCGACGGCCCCAGCCTCTGCGGCGGACGGTGCCGAGGAGGGCGCAACCGGTGTAGAGCAGGAAGGAGAGCGTGGTGACGTAGGGGCTGATGGGAATGTTGCTCCCGAGGGCGAGCAGAATGCCGCCCTCCATGGCGACGACCGCCAGGCTGACACTGAGCAGGGGAAGCAGGACGGGGGAGGCGGTGACGCGGGAGGCGGCCGCAGCCGGCGTCACGACCAGGGTGAGAACAAGCAGCGCACCGACGACCTGGACGGAGAGCGCGACTGTCACACCGAGTACCAGCATGAAGGCCAGGGAGAGCCCCTGTACGGGAACGCCGCGCGAGCGTGCGACCTCCGGGTCGGCGCTGGCGAAGGTCAGCGGGCGCCATATCGCGGCCAGTGCCACGAGGACGCCGGCGGAGGTGGCCAGCAGCAGCGTCGTCTGCGGCGCGTCGACGGCGACGATCTGCCCGGTGAGGAGGCCGAACTTGTTCGCGGCCCGGCCCTTGTACAGCGCGAGGAAGAGGACGCCGAGCCCCAGGCCGAACGGCATGAGGACACCGATGACCGAGTTGCGGTGGCGGGCCTTCGCCCCCAGGACGCCGATCAGCGCCGCGGCCACCAGAGATCCGAGTATCGACCCGGCGACCACGTTGACGCCGAACAGCAGCGCGGCCGAGGCGCCGGCGAAGGAGAGCTCGCTGATGCCGTGCACCGCGAACGGCAGGTCGCGCATGGTGACGAAGACGCCCGCCAGCCCTCCGATCAGGCCGAGTGCCGCCCCGACGACGAGGGAGTTGCGCACGAGGTCGAGCAGCGCGGCGTAGTCGTCGAAGTTGAAGAGCTGCGGCCACAGGTCGGCTGCGACGGTCATCCGACTGCTCCTTGCCGCTGTCGGGGCACTGCGTGGACCCGTGCGGACCGCGCGGGGTGATGCGGTTTCCCCGGTTCGTCCGGGACCCCCACCACCACGACTCTGCCCTGGGCTCTGACCACCTCGACGTGGGTTCCGTACAGTTCGGAGAGCGAGTCGGAGGTGAGAACCTCGTCGGGGGCGCCGACGCGGTGCCGTCCACGCGCCAGGTAGAGGACGCGGTCGGCCATGCCGAGTACCGGGTTGATCTCGTGGGTCACGAAGACGACCGCGGTCTCGTGGGAGCGGCGGCGGGCGTCGATCAGCTCCGTGACAGCACGCTGGTGGCGCAGGTCGAGGGAGAGCAGCGGCTCGTCGCACAGCAGCACACGCGGGTCGGTGGCCAGGGCCTGCCCGACCCGCACGCGCTGCTGCTCGCCGCCGGAGAGCATGCCGAGGGGCACGTCGGCGTAGTCGGAAGCCCCGACGGCGTCGAGGATCTCCGCGATGCGCTGCCCGCGTGCGCGCGAGGGCAGGCTTGGACCGAAGCGGTGGCCGTCGATGCCGAGGCGGACCAGGTCGCGGGCCCGCAGCGTGGCTTGGGCGGCGAGCGTGGCCCGCTGGGGGACGTATCCCAGGTGGCGGCTGGCTCTTCCCGGGGCCTTGTCCAGGACGGTGACCGTGCCGGAGGCGAGCGGCACCTGTCCCAGCAGGGCCTTCATGAAGCTGGTCTTGCCCGAACCGTTGGGTCCGAGAACCGCGAGGAACTCGCCGGGCCGCACGGTGAGGTCGAGGTCGCGCCAGACCGTGCGGCTGCCGTAGGCGAGCGCCGCCTCGCGTACGCGCACGACGGGGTTCACCTCAGACATGGCCGTCCCCCGTGGCGACAGGGCGGGGGACATGTGCCGCTGCGGAGTGCCTCACTTGTCGACCGCCGCGGAGAGTGCGTCCAGGTTTCCGGACATCCAGGACAGGTAGGTCTTGCCCTTCGGCAGGGTCTCGGTGACGGGAACCACCGGGACGCCGGCCTTCTTGGCCGCGGCCTTGACCTTCTCCGTCTCGGCCCCCGAGGTCTGCTCGTTGTAGACGAGGGCCTTCACCTGGTGGCCGGAGAAGAGTCCGAGAGTGGCGCGCAGGACTTTCGGGGAGACGTCGTCGCCCTCCTCGATCGCCTCGCTGAACTCCTCGGGCGTCTTGTTGGTGAGTCCGGACGCGTCGGTCATGTAGAGCGGAACGGGTTCGGTGATCGCGATGCCGTCACCGGAGTGGCTCTTCTTGAGGGCGGTTTCCTTCTTCTCCAGCGGCTTCAGCTTCGTCCTGTAGGACTCGGCGTTCTTCTTGAAGGTGGCGGCGTCGTCGGGTGAGGCCTTCGCCAGCCCGTCCGCGATGCGGTCGGCGACCTTCTCGACGGTGGGGAGGTCGTACCAGACGTGCTCGTTGAGCTCGCCACCATCCGCAGGCGCCTGGTGACCGGAGACATCGACGGTGTCGATCCTTTCGGCCGAGGTGTTCTTCTTGGCCATCCGCTTGACGAAGTCGTCGTAACCGCCGCCGTTCTCGATGACGATCTCGGCCTTGGACAGGGCCAGTTGGTTCCGGGTGCTGGCTTCGTAGGAGTGGGGGTCCTGGTCCGGGTCGCTGATGATCGAGGTGACGGAGACCTTGTCCCCACCGATCTGCCGGGCGATGTCGCCCCAGACGTTCGTCGAGGCGACGACGGAGATCTTGCCGGAGTCGGAGTCCGCAGCGGTGTCGCCCTTGTCGCTCCCGCTCCCGGAGCCGGAGGAGGAACTGCAACCCGCCAGCACGAGAGCGGCGGCGATGCCGGATATGACGGTCAACGGACGGGTGAGCGGTGTGGGCACGGGTCCTCCGTGGTTCGGGCGGCCGGTCGGGGCCGGGCGGCAGTGCAAGGGGGTGAGGTTCGGCCGCCTGCACCCGTTCTTCGCCGACGGCCCGTCACGAGGCCGACGTGGGCAAGGGCGTACGGGCGACGTCCGTGAATCGACGCACCCGGCGGCCGGACACCAGACTAAATGAAAATGACTATCAAAAGCGCACTGAAGTGCCGTCCCCGACGTTCCTTTGTCAAGGTTTGACCTGGCCTCGCAGCGGTGCTGACCTGGCAGCGGTGACGGCCACGCGGCAGTGGCGACTGCCCGTCACAAGGGAGTCCGTTGCTCTCACTCGTGCAGACGCTCCGCCGCACCGCATCCGCAGTCGTCGCACACACCGGTCAGCTCGACGGTGTGCTCGATCCGCGTGAAGCCCGTCGCGGACGGAAGGCCGGCTGCCCACGCCTCCACCGGTTCTGCGTCGACGGCCTGGCTCACGCCGCAGTCCCGGCACACGAGGTAGTGACGGTGGCCGTCGGCGGGCCGGGAGCGGTAGAGCCGCTCACCGTTCTTGTCGCGGACGACATCCACGTGACCGGCGCGCTCCAGCATGGAGAGTGTGCGGTAGACGGTGGTGAGGCCGACGGGCACGCCCGCGGACTGCGCCGCCGAGCACAGCTCCCGGGCAGAGACGAAGTCAGGGGTGTCCTGCAGGATGCGGACGATGGCCTCGCGCTGGCGGGTCACACGCCACGCACCGACCGGGGATCCGCGCACGGACTGCACCTCCCTCGGTGACGTGGTGGCGCCCGCGGTACCCGACGCGGAGAACGGTGTCCACCGGGGCGCCGCAGGCTCGAACGGGGGACCGGGCGGCCGGGCCGGGTGGTGCCGTGGCCGCACCACCACCCGGCCCGGGGTCTTCAGACGGTTACGGCAGAGCCGGTGAGCTCGTGCACCGCGGCGCTGTGGTGCTCGTGTGCACACGCTTCGGCGACATCGGGTGCGTCCCACGCGGGAAAGGGATCCTCGGCCGGTACCGGCTCGCCGTCGCGGAGCAGGCAGGCGGTCAACGCCGACTGCAGCGCGGGAGCGTCCAGGGCGGTGCCGATGAACACCAGCTCCTGTGCTGCCGGGTTATCCGCCTCCCGCCGCCCGGAGGGTTCGAAGCGGGCCACGGAACCCGCCTGCGACCAGAGGCCGGTGACTCCCGGACGGCCCGCGAGGGCGAAGAACCCCTTGCTGCGCAGGACCTTTCCGAACCGCCCACTGTCGAGCTGCTCGGTCACCAGCTGCCAGAGCCGGCCGGGGTGGAACGGCGTCGCGCTGCGGAAGACGGTGGAGGAGATGCCGTACTCCTCCGTCTCCGGTACGTGGTCGCCGTTGAGCTCCCGCACCCACCCCGGGGCCTGCTGAGCCCGGTCGATGTCGAACAGCCCGGTGCCCAGCACGTCGGCGGAGCGCACCCGGCCACGGGTCACCGGCACGATGCGGGCGGCCGGGTTGAGCCGGCTCAGGACCGAGCACAACTGATCGGCGCCCTCCTCGTCCACGAGGTCGAGCTTGTTGAGCACGATCACATCGGCGAACTCGACCTGGTCGATCAGAAGGTCGCTGACGGTGCGCTCGTCGTTCTCGTACTGGGCCAGACCGCGCGCGGCGAGGTCGTCACCGTCCTCCAGCTCCCCGCGGAAGTTGGCCGCGTCCACCACGGTGACCATCGTGTCCACGGCGGTGACGTCGCCGAGCGTCGCGCCGTCGTCCCGTTCGAAGGCGAACGTGGCGGCCACCGGCATCGGCTCGGAGATGCCACTGGACTCGATGAGGAGGTAGTCGAAGCGCCCCTCCCGGGCGAGCCTGTCCACCTCCTCCAGGAGGTCGTCGCGAAGAGTGCAGCAGATGCACCCGTTGGTCATCTCGACCAGCCGCTCCTCGGTGCGCGAGAGGGACGCCTCACCGCCGCGGACGAGCGCCGCGTCGATGTTGATCTCGCTCATGTCGTTGACGATCACGGCGACACGCAGTTCCTCACGGTTGGCGAGGACGTGGTTGAGCAGCGTGGTCTTGCCGGCCCCCAGGAAACCCGAGAGCACGGTCACCGGCAGCCGGGCGGGAGGCACGTCGACTCAGCCTTCCAGCCGCAGCAGGCCGCGTTCGTAGGCCTTCCGCAGATGCTGCGGCACCAACTGCGTTCGGCCGCCCACCGTGACGGGTACGAGTTGCGGCCGGGTCGCCTTCCACTGTGCGCGGCGGTGGCGGGTGTTGCTGCGCGACATCTTGCGCTTGGGGACTGCCATGGTGGGTGCCTTTCGGTGGGACGGGTGGGCCGCGGCGGGTGGTCGGGGTCAGCGGCTGGAGTAGGGCAGCAGAGCCATCTCGCGGGCGTTCTTGATCGCGGTGGCGATCCGGCGCTGCTGTTGAACGGTGACGCGGGTGACGCGACGGCTGCGGATCTTGCCGCGGTCGGAGATGAACTTCCGCAGCAGGTCGGTGTCCTTGTAGTCGACGTAGGTGATGCCGGCGGCGTCGAGCGGATTGGGGCGGCTCTTGCGCTGTTCCCGGGGTGTTCGGCGGGTCATGTGGGCTCCTCGCGTCTCGGCGGGCGGATGTCAGGCAACGGGGTCGAGCAACTGGTCGAAGCCGGAGGCGCGGCTCAGCGCGTGCGTTCCGGCGGCGAGTTCGGCGTCGGTGAGAAGGCAGGATTCGAGCAGCGCCGTCAGACCGGCGCGGTCCAGCTCGGGTGAGGTGAAGACCAGATGCTGGCCGCGGTCGCCGTGTTCGGGGTGCCACGCCAGGGCCGCGGCCGCCCGCCGCTCGGCGGACACCAACTCCCAGGCGGCGTCCGGCAGGGAGGCCAGCCAGGGTCCGGCGCTCTCCACGCACAGTGCCCCGCCGGCGGCCTCCCAGGCCAGGAGCGTGTCGGGCCGGTCGGCGAGCCAGAACCGCCCCCGGCTGCGCGCCGCCGCGCAGCACAGGTCCTCCAGCGCTTCGTAGAGGCGGACGGGATGGAACGGCCGACGGCACTGCCATACCAGGGTGCTCACGCCCTCCTCGTCGCAGTCGTGCGGCAGCCGGGCACTTGTCGGATGGGTGGCGGCCGCGGCAGCCGCGACGTCGAAACCGGCAAGAGCCACTTCGGCCAGCCGGCCCGGTTCCGCCTCGGGCCGTACCCAGGTGGCCGTGGGGTGCAGTTGCCGCAGCAGGGCCAGGTCGGTGGAGTCCGTCGCTTCGCCGTCCACCAGGGCCAGGACCGGTGCGTACTCCAGCTGCCGGGCCCAGGTGTCCCCGACGGTCCGCTGGTCGGCCCGCGCGGCGGCGAGCCCGGCGTCGAAGAGGTCGTCGCCGTTGGCCAGGCAGGGCAGGACCAGCACCGGATCGACGGCGGTCACCACGGCCGTCAGGCGGAAGGCGCCGTCACCATGGGCGGAGACGACCTCGGCCATGCCCTGGGGCTCGACGGAGTCCCACAGTTCGACAACAGCCATACGGGTGGCCCCGCCGTCGGCGAGGCGGTGGAGCTCCGGCACCAGGTCCTCGCGCAGGGCACAACAGGCGCAGTCGTTGACCAGGGGCCTCTCCTCCTCCGACTGGTCACCGGAGAGGTCGCGGACGACGCGTGTGACGACGCCGAGGGCGGCGGTGGACATGTCGTGGTGGAGCACGACGCTTCCCGGTACCTCGCGCAGCAGGTGGTCGACGGTGTCTCGGCGGGCGTCGGCGTGCATGCCGCCGACGACCACCACGGGCATGGCGGACTCCTCGCGGCTCATTCACGCCCCCCGCGTCGGCCGTACCTGCGCTCGAAGCGCTCGACGCGGCCCGCGGTGTCCACGACCCGGGTGTTGCCGGTGTAGAAGGGGTGGCTCGCCGCCGAGATCTCGACGTCGACCACGGGGTAGGTGTTGCCGTCCTCCCACTCGACGGTGTCGTCGCTCGTCATCGTGGAGCGGGTGAGGAAGGCGAAGTCGCCCGCCCGGTCACGGAAGACGACGGGACGGTAGGCGGGATGAATACCGGGTTGCATGAGAGCTCCTCGTCAGCGGCCCGCAGCGGGGGAGCGGGCCGGGGGCGGTCGGTCGGCGGATGCCTGTCGGGGGCGCACGCCGCCGGTGGGCGTCAGCGTTCCTCGCGGAACTGGACGTGCCGGCGGGCGACCGGGTCGTACTTGCGCAGCACGAGGCGGTCGGGGTCGTTCCGTCGGTTCTTGCGGGTCACGTAGGTGTAGCCGGTCCCGGCGGTCGAGCGGAGCTTGATGACCGGGCGTACGTCGGTGCGAGCCATGCGAGGTACTATACGACAACGGTTTTCATTTTCTCTACCGCCCACAGGGCGAGAAAGGACGGTACCGATGTCTGCTCACTGCCAACTGACAGGCGTGCAACCGGCGTTCGGGAAGAAGATCTCCCACTCGCATCGCCGCACCTCGCGCCGGTTCGATCCGAACGTCCAGCGCAAGCGCTACTGGCTGGCGAGCGAGGGCCGCCATGTGCGGCTGACCCTCAGTGCGCGGGCGATCAAGACGGTCGACGTGATCGGTGTCGAGGCAGCCGTCGCCCGTATTCGAGCCCGAGGGGGACGCGTCTGATGGCCAAGAAGAGCAAGATCGTCAAGGACGAGAAGCGCAGGGAGGTCGTCGCCCGGTACGCGGAGCGTCGGGCCCACCTCAAGGACGTGCTGCGCTCTCCGCGCAGCAGCGAGGCGGAGCGGGACGCGGCGCAGGCGGAGTTGCGGCGCCAACCGCGCGACGCCAGCGCGACGCGGGTGCGCAACCGCGACAGCGTGGACGGCCGCCCCCGTGGGCACCTGCGCAAGTTCGGGCTGTCCCGCGTCCGAGTCCGCGCGCAGGCGCACGCCGGTTTCCTGCCCGGGGTGACCAAGTCGTCCTGGTAGGGCGCCGCTGAGAGGTGTGGGCGAGGCGGCGTTCGGCTGAACGCCGCCTCGCCCCGGCTCGCCCCCCCCCCGGGACCCTGTCCGCCGACGGCGGCGCCGAGACCGGCGTCCGCTGTCGGTCGCGGACCCGCTCGGCCGGGATCAGGCCGGGACCGACTCCCCGGCGAACCCACGGGGCGGCGGCGGAGTGCCCCGCGGCCGCCCGGGGGCACCGTGGCTGCCCCTCGTCCGGTGAGCGGGCAACTGTCTACGCCTGTGCGGCTGTCGGGTCGGCACTGACGGAGAGCCAGATGCGCTCGGGGAGAATGCGTGCCGCCTCGACGAGGTCCAAGTCATGGATGCCGGCGAGCCAGCGGCGTGCGGTTCCGACGATCGGCGCGAGCAGCAGGGACTCGATCAGGGGCGGAGGCAGGTCGGCGAGTTCGCCGGAGGCGATGTGTGCCCGGACCCACTGCTCCAGGGGGGAGAGACGGGCCTCCTGCAGGTCGCGCAGTTCTTTGCCGCGGGTCATCGTGTCCCGGTCGGTGTCGGCCATGTGCAGGAACAGTGCGGCGTCCCGGTTGTCGAGTACGAAGCGCATGTACGCTTCGACCAGGGCGTGTACGGCGTCCCGGGCCTTGTCGTGCTGCTGGAGGGCCGTGGCCATCTCCGTGATCAGCGCGCCCGTCCAGCGTTCCGCGAGCGCGGTCCGCAGGCCCTGGAGGCTGCCGAAGTGGTGGTAGAGGCTCCCCATGCTGACACCGCTGAGATCCCGGACCGCCGTGACGGTGAAACCCTTCTCGCCCTCGGCGAGGTAGACCCGCAAGGCAGCGTCCATGAGTCGTTCGACGGTGGCTTCCCCGCGGTGCTGCTTGCCGCTCATGGCGCAATCGTATGCGCCCTCCCATTTTCTGGAATGAATTTCTAGAAAATGGTTCCATGCGGGTGCTCCGAGGCCTCAGACTGGGCATGCCGCAGGGGCGCATCGGGGGGCTACGCCCCTGCGGCTCTCCATCTGTCAGGCGCGGGGTATCCCTCCGGCAGAGCAGAAGGAGAGGACACAGAATGTCCGGAGCGGGACCGACCGCCGCAGCAACCGTCGCGGAAGTGACAGCCGGACCCACCGACCGCCGCGCGCCGGTCCCGTTGCCGGACGAGTCACCGGACGACCCGGACGCCTCACGTGTGAGCCTTCAGCCCCAGATCGCCTGGGCCAGCGCTGCGCCGGTGAAGGCGGCTCCGAGGCCGGCCACGATGCTGGCCGTGACGTTCACGGCAGCGAAGAAGCGGGCGCCGTCCTCGGTCAGGCGCAAGGTCTCGTAGGAGAAGGTGGAGTAGGTGGTCAGGGCTCCGCACAGGCCGGTGCCCAGGAGCAGTTGTACGTGCGAAGAGGCTGCTCCGGCAGCGACGGCCCCGGTGGTCAAGCCCATGATCAGACAGCCGGCGACGTTGACCGTGAAGGTGCCCCAGGGGAAGACGGTGCTGTGTCTGGACTGCACGGTGCGGTCGGTCAGGTAGCGCAGAGGCGCTCCGACCATGGCTCCGGCGATCACGAGCAGCCAGTTCACGACTCCTCCCCGGCGCCGCGGCCGCTGTAGCGGATGACCTCGCAGTCGTCGAGGATGACCAGCCCCTCGGTGACCAGTTCGTCGAGTTGCGGGAGGAAGGCGCGGATGCGGTCCTCCGCATCGACGATGACGACGGCGACGGGCAGGTCTTCGCTCAGGGAGAGCAGCCGCGTGGTGTGGACGAGGGAGGAGGCACCGAAGCCTTCGACGCCCCGGAAGACGGAGGCGCCGGCCAGGCCGGCCTTGTGGGCGCGGTGCACGATCTCGGTGAAGAGCGGCTTGTGGTGCCAGGTGTCGTTCTCGCCGACGAAGATCGTGACGCGCAGGGCGGAACCGGTGAGTCTCACTGTTGCCTCCACGCGAGGACGCGACGGGTCAGGAACGCTGCCGCCCACACGGAGGCCAGCGCGGTGACGACCGTGAGGGCGAGGTAGGCGAGGCCGGTGCGGGGTGCGCCTTCCTGGGTGAGGCGCTGGATGTCGGTGGCGTACGTGGAGAACGTGGTGAAGCCGCCGAGTACGCCGGTGCCGAAGAAAGGACGCACGAGCCGGTGGGCCGCCCAGACATCCGTGATCACGACCATGAACATGCCGATGATCGCGCAGCCGGTGGCGTTGACCAGCAGAGTGGTCCAGGGGAAGGCGTCCGGTGGCGTGGGCCACAGCAGCGAGGCCCCGTAGCGGGCAGCGGCTCCCAGGCCCCCGCCGAGGGAGACGGCAGCCACGACGGGAGCCTGCCGCCGCCGTGCCTCCGTGCGCTGGGCGGGCACGTGGAGGTCGATGTCCGGGTCGACGGGTTCGTTGAGCACGTGGGGGCGGGCCTTGGCCACGTTCACCTCTCCTACTCGTCGGGCACGACTGAGAGCCGTCGCGCGCGTCACAAGTAGGGACCGTTGGCGGCGTCGTCGCCGCGGTTCGGGTACGGCGGGCCCCACCGCCGTCGCCGTGGCCCGAGGCCACCGCTGCCCACCAGGATAACGCCCCGCCCCGCGCGGTTCCTGCCGAGGGAGGGGCTGCCTCACCGCGGCGTCGTGGCCGTGCAGCCGAAGGGGAACCCCCCGGGGTGGGCCGCGGCCAGTTCGATGAGCCGGTTGTACTTGGCGATGCGCTCGCCTCGTGCGGGCGCGCCCGATTTGATCTGCCCGCATCCGGTCCCTGTCGCCAGGTCGGCGATGAAGGTGTCCGGTGTTTCTCCGGAGCGGTGGGAGACCATCTGGGCCCAGCCGGCGTCGCGGCAGACCTTCATGGCTTCCAGGGTCTCCGTGACGGTGCCGACCTGGTTGGGTTTGATCAGCGCGGAGTTCCCGATCCGCCGCTCGACGGCCTCTCCGATGAGCGCCGGGTCGGTGACGAAGATGTCGTCGCCCATGAGTTGCAGGCGGGAAGAGAGCCGCTCGGTGAGCCGCGCCCAGCCGGCCAGGTCGTCCTCGCCCAGCCCGTCCTCGATGCTCCAGACGGGGTACTGATCGCTCATCGTCCGGTAGCGGTCGATGAGCTGATCACAGGTGAGTTCCTCCCCTTCGAGGCGGTAGCGTCCGCCGTGGCCGAGCTCGCCGGCGGCCGGATCGAGGGCGATCGCGACGCCGTCCGGACCGGGTGTGCAGCCCGCGTCGGTGATGGCCGCGGTCAGCAGCGCGAGGACGTCTTCCGGGTGACTGATGTCGGGCGCGAAACCGCCTTCGTCGCCGAGTCCGGTGGGATGTCCGCTGTCCGCCAGGCGGGCTTCCAGACGCTGGTAGATCTCGGCACCGGCCCGTACGGCTTCGGGCAGCGACGGAGCGCCCAGCGGGGCCAGCATGAACTCCTGGAAGTCCAGTGCGCCGCGCGCGTGGGCACCGCCGTTGACGACGTTGAAGTGCGGGACCGGCAGCCGGGGTGTGGTGCCGGCACGCTCGGAGAAGTACTGCCACAGCTCTCTGCCGCTGATCGCCGCTTCCGCGCGGGCGGCGGCCATGGAGACCCCGACGAGAGCGTTGCCGCCCAGCCGGGACTTCGTCCGTGTCCCGTCCAGCTCGATGAGGACGGCGTCCACCTCGGCGGCGGAGTCGAAGCGGCGGTCGCACAGCGCCTGTGCGATCTCCTCGTTCACGTGCTGGGCGGCTGTGCGCACCCCCTGTCCCCGGAACCGGGCTGTCTCTGTGTCGCGCAACTCGACAGCCTCGCGGGTGCCCGTGGAGGCACCAGAGGGAACCGCGGCGCTCACCGAAGTGCCGTCGTGGAGAGTCAGGTGGACGCTGAGAGTGGGGCGGGCGCGTGAGTCGAGGATCTCGACGGCGTGCAGCGTGGAGAAACGCAGTGCCATGGACAACTCCTTGACGGACCGGGAGATCAGGCGGTGCGAGGGGGCACTTCCGGGCGTCCCCGATCTGCCGGCGCGAGGGTCTCGGGAGATACCTGCCTGCGCGGCGGGACCGACTCCGTGCCCTCCCGTGCCGGGCGGGGCCCCGCATCTGCGCGCAGCACAACCGCCGGACCGGGCATCGGGCATGGGGCGAGGCGGTGAAGTGCGGGCATGGCCACCGAGCGTCGTCCTTCCGCGGGCCCGACGCTCTTGCCCGCGTCCGAGGGATTCCGCAGCCGCACCGTCCCGGCTACGGTGTTCCTGCACTCCGGCGGAGGGGCTCGCCGAAACCGCGGTCGTCGCGTACCGCCAACGGTCCCTACCTGAAGCCTGCTTGCCAGCAGGGAAAACCCAGGTAGGAGACGTATGCCCCGCTTCTTTCGCGCATCTCGTGCTCCCGGAACAGGTAGAGCGTCTCTCCGAGCCGACCGCGTGCTCCTTCCCCTTTCCCTTGCTGACTGTTCTCCAGCACCGACTGTGCGCACGACGGGAGTTTCGTCATGTCCCTGTTGGCCATGCTCGTGGGCGGAGCGGCGGGTGCCGTTCTGCGCTACCAAGCCGAAAGAGCCCTCCGGCTGCGGCACGGGCTGCTCTCCCGCTGGGTGCCGGCCTTCGGGGTCGACCTCAGCGGGTGCTTCCTTCTCGGCCTTCTGACGGGAACTGCGGTCGCGCGTGACCTCTCGTCCGTGACCGTGCTCCTCGCTGGAGCGATCACCGCGTTCAGCGTGTGCGGCTACGAGACAGTGCGCCTCGCGCAGAGCGGTGCGCGCGCACAAGCCGGGCTCGCTGCTGTCGCAGGGTGGTTCGTCGGGACAGCGGCAGCAGCCGCAGGCGTCGTGGTCAGCATGCGCTGACGGTCCGCGGAGCCGCCGGCCGGGGCGTGCTGTCGGCTTCCTTCCTGCGCAAAGCCTTCGCAGCCTCGCGGTGGGGCTCAGGTCGGTGCGGGTCAGCGGTCTCAGGTCGGCTCCGTGGTGCGCGCGAAACGGCCGTGCAGCATGCCGGTGGCCTGACCGACCTCGATCAGGTAGCCGTCGGGATCACGCAGGTAACAGCGCAGTTCGGCCTCACGGTCGATGGGCGGGGTGAGGAAGACGGCTCCCCGGGCCGTCCACTCCGCGTACACGGAGTGGATGTCCGCCACACGCAGATTCATGAAGCTGGAGACCGTGTGCGGGTCGTCCGGAGGGCGCAGGCTCACGTCGGGCTTGTCGGGCGTGGGGCCACCGCCCGGGTTCATGATGATCCAACTGTTGGCGAGCTTGATGGTGCAGGGGTTCTCCTGGAGAACGACGTCTCCTCCCAGCACCTCGCTGTAGAACCGGCGTGAGCGGGCCACGTCACTCACGGTGAGGAAGAGAGTGAGGGCCATGCCTTCACTCGGTGCGGGAAATGCGTTGCTTCTGGTTTCGTCCGGCGACATCACTGACTCCTCCACGCTCGACAGCCATGTGCTCGACCAGGACCTCGGAGCCGAGTCCCGCCGGACGGCATCCGGGCACCGGAGTCTCGTCACCCCACAGGACGGGTCGTTCGCGCGATGGTCCGCGGTGACCAGCTCGGTCCGGGTGGTTCGAGCGTAAGCGGCCGCCTCGGTGTCGGCATCCGGAGCCCGGCTGCACCGTCGGCGGCCCTTGGCCGGGCGCCCCGGCTACTGCGAGGGGGCGGCGGCAGCCCAGGCGGCCTCGATCATCCGGAAGATCTCGTCCACCGCGGCCTCCGGCTCGGCCGCCTCACGGGCCAGCGCATAGGCATCGATGACGAATCTCGCGATCGTCCGGCTCGCCGTCGCGGTCTGCGCCGGTTCCGGATCGGCGGCGATGGCAGCCGCCAGCGTCTCCGCGTGGCGCAGCCTCATCGACTCCTCGTACTTCCGCAGGGCGGGTGACTCGTCGATCATGCGCCAGATCGGTGCGGCACTGTCCGCCGTGCAGTGCCGCACCAGGGCCTGGACCTCACGGCGCAGTGCGGGGATGAGCGGCTCATCAGGTGCCCGCCGGCTGACGGCCTGCGCGAGGCGCTGCTCGAAGTCGTCGTCCTGCTCGAAGACCAGGGCCTCCTTCGAGGCGAAGTGGGAGAAGAGCGTGGTGACGGCTACGTCGGCCTCGGCGGCCACGTCACGGATGCCCACCGCGTCGTACCCGCGGTCAAGGAAGAGCCGCAGAGCGGTGTCGGCGATCTTTCGGCGGGTCGCGGCCTTCTTGCGCTCACGGCGTCCGGTCGGCACGGTCATGCGTCGACACTATCAAGGCCAAGAATGGAACGGATTCGAAAAGCTAACAGTTAGTGTTATGGTCGGCCGCATGAAGAAAGTGAGCTACGCCGAGTTCGGCGGTCCGGAAGTGCTGCACCTCATCGACGCCGCGGAGCCCCATGCGGGCCCCGGACGGATACGTATCGCCGTGCGGGCGGCGGGTGTGAACCCCGTCGACTGGAGAGTCCGGGAAGGCCAGATCCTGGGGGCTCATCCGACCGTGCTGCCCGCCGGAGTCGGGCTCGACGCCTCCGGCGTGGTGGACGAGGTCGGTGAGGGCGTCGAAGGGATCGAGGTCGGTGACCACGTGTTCGGGGAAGGAACCAGCACCTACGCCGAGTTCGCCGTGCTGTCGGCCTGGGCGCGCATGCCCGAGGGGCTGAGCTTCGAAGAAGCAGCCGGGTACCCCTCCGTGGTGGAGACCGCGCTGCGCATCATCCGGGAGGTCGGTGTGCAGCCGGGACAGACTCTGCTGGTCAGCGGCGCATCCGGGGGAGTCGGTTCCGCGGTGCTCCAGATCGCCCGCGAGCGGGGCATCACCGTCATCGGCACGGCCGGGGCCGGGAACCAGGACTATCTGCGTAGCCTCGGTGCCGTCGCCACGACGTACGGCGCGGGCTGGGTCGAGCGGGTGCGACAGCTCGGCCCTGTCGACGCCGCTCTCGACCTGGCCGGCTCGGGCGTGATCCGCGAACTCGTCGAGCTGACGGGGGATCCGCGGAAGGTGATCTCCATCGCCGATCTCGCCGCGCCGGAGCTCGGCGTCCGCTTCTCCGGCGTGGCCGGAAGCGTGCCGGAGGCACTCGCCGAGGCCGCCGGTCTCATCTCACGGGGGAAGCTGCACATCCCGGTTGAGAAGTCGTACCCGCTCGCCGACGCCGCGGCGGCGCACATCGACAGCCAGGCCGGCCACGCGCGCGGGCGCCGCGTGATGGTCGTCTGAGTCGATTCCGGCCCGGCCCGGGTTTCGAGGTGGGGGCCCTCGGCGGCAGGAGGGCACCTCACCGCGAGGCCGGTCTCCTGGGCCGGCTCAGTCGTTACCCTCCGCGTCGTACCGCGCGAGCATGGGGCGGAGGGGCTGATCGCCGCTGTCGGGCAGAAAGAAGCGCACCGCGCCGGCCGCCAGCACCGTGCGGGTGCCGGGGACCAGACACACGGCAGCGCACTCCATCGGCTGTCCGGAGTCGTACTTCTCCCGGGTCGGCGAGGGGTGTCCGGGCGGGCCGGGGAGCCTGTCAGGATCGTCCAGACGCTTGACCTTCCCGTGCTTCGTGAGCCGGTTCTGCGAGTCCAGCAGCAGACTGCCGGTCCCGTCAGGAACCGTGGTGGCGGTGTCGATGCCACGGCTCATCCGGGGCACACGGTGCTTGGCCCAGCTGCTGCCGTCGCCCGTCAGCACGATGGTCTGAGTATCGGGTTCCTCGTCGACCTCGCCGTGGTTGAAGTCGGTGCGGCCGAGGGCCCACAGGCGCTTGTGCTCGGCGTCGTGGACGACTGTGTCGAGGGAAGCGCTCGCCTCCGGAGGTACGGGGTCGGGAAAGCGGTAGGCCGGTGTGTCCAGTCGCTGCCAGCCGCCGTCCGCCCAACGAGCGCTGGCCGGCTGGGGGTAGCACTCGCCGGACCCGCAGTCGGTGTCCACCAGTCCCACGACCCAGGCCCGGGGCGCGTCGTGCGGTCCCTCAGGACGGGCGGAGGTGAGCGCCGCCGCACGGAAGGGGAGTTCGGGCACGTGCCAGGCATGCCCGTCCCAGTGGAGCGTCTTACCGCCGACGCAGAGCCACAGCCGGGAGCCGGCCGCGGCGAGCCAGGACCCGGAGAGCTCGTCGCCCCCGGTGGCCTGCCCTTTCACCGCCGGCGGGGTGGGCAGGGTCCGCCACTTCCTGCCGTCCCAGTGGTGTGCGGAGGGGCCGGCTCCGTCTGTCGAGCCACTCGCGAGCCAGAGATCGTCCGGACCGCCCGCAGCGAGTGCGTAAGGCCCGCTCTTCGCGGTGAAACCATCGGGCAGCGGCCGATGATGCCACCGCTCACCGTCCCAGTGGTCCAGGAACAGGAGGGTGAATTTCGTGCTGTCCTTCCGCTTGCCGCGGATACCCAGCGCCCACACGTCGTCGCGGGAGGTGGCAGCGAGCGCCTCGTACGAACCGTTCCAGGAATCAGCAAGGTGCGTGTAGCGCCAGGCGTCCGCCGGTGAGCGCGCGGAGGCGGCCGCGTCGGCAGGCGGGCCGTTGCCGAGGCGGGCGAGGTCGGTGGTGGAAGGGGTGGGTGACGGCTTTCCCTTTCCACCGCCCTTCGACCTGTCAGGGCTGTTCGTCGCACAACCGGGGAGCGCTGTGGCTCCGGCGAGGGCGACCACGCTCAACAGCTGACGCCTGGAGGGGAGGCCTGCATCCATGCACACCGACTGTAATACGACCGGGTGCGCGCTCCGCGTGGTGTCCGTGCGATGGCGCCCGGGGCGGGGGTGGCAGGGGAGTGGGAAGAGCGGGTGGCGGGCCGACTGGTGGGCCCGGAGGTGCGGTCGCCGATGTGCTCGCGGCGTCGGCAACGGCGCCTGCGCAGAAATCGTTTGGCGGACCACGGTGACCGCTGCTAGCTTCCCGGAGGCCGTGCGAGAGAACGAGGAGGTGGTACCCGTGAACGCAGTATCGACATGGGTGCTCCCCTTCGGGGTCACGGTCGGGCGATAGGTCGTCCGGGAGCGCCGTCCAAGAGCTCTCCCGAAAGGCACGACCATGCAGTTCACTTCCGCACGACGCTTCGACGACGGCGTCCTCGCACGCGAATTCACCCTCGGCGAGATCCCCGGCACTCTGTGGACGCCCGGCTCCGCTCCGGCTCCGCTGATCCTGATGGCCCACAACAACGGCCTCCCCAAGGCGGAACCCCGACTCGTGGCCCGAGCCCGGCACACCGCGGCGAGCGGATACGCGGTGGCCACCATCGACGCCGCCGGATGCGGTGACCGGCCCCGTTCCGCCGCTGACGAGCAGGCCCGTGCCGACCTCCGCCGGGCTGTGCGGTCGGGTGGGCCGACCGACGAGATCTTCGAGTCCCTCATCGGCCCACTGGTCGAGAAAGCGGTCCCGGAATGGCAGACCGCCTTGGAAGCCCTTCTTGTGCTGCCCGGGATCGGCGGCCCCGTCGGGTACTCGGGCTGGACCGCCGTCGGCATTCGGCTGGCGCTGGTCGAGCCGCGCATTGCGGCTGCCGGTTTCTTCGCCGGGGGTCATGTGCCCCGCGCCCAGCGCCGGGAGGCCCGGCAGGTCACCATTCCGCTGCTGTTCCTGCTGCAGTGGGACGACGAAGGAAACCCCCGGCAACGGGCCCTGGAGCTGTTCGACACCTTCGGCAGCCGGGAGAAGACGCTGCACGCCAACCTGGGCGGGCACACCGGCACCCCGTGGTTCGAGGTGGAGGACGGGGACCGGTTCTTCGGCCGACACCTGAAGTGAGGCCGGGCCGTCAGGCCGGTAGGAGAAGGTGCGTGATGACGACCAGGATGCCGCTTGTCGAGGACAGGCCCGCTCCTGCTGGAGAAGCTGTCTTTCCCGTCGATCGCGGGCCTCGCAGTCCCGTGGTCGACGTGTGGGCACCGGGATGGTGCGCGTCCACGGGCACTGCGCTACGGCCAGCGCTTCTTGCTCACGGTGCGGCACCTGGTCGTCTCCGCCCCGTGGAGGAGGTGCATGCCTTGAGAGTTGATCACGCCATGACCCGCACGTCTCACGTGGGGATCCGGAGTCCCGAACACAACGACCGCACCGAGCGGCACGTGCTCGCGCTGTTCGGTCGGGCGGAAGTGCCGGCGGACGGGGACACGGGGGATGGATCCCGGTGTGCAATACCACGTACAAGATGTCGGCACAGCACGGTTCTGGTCCGGCAGCAGACGTGTGGCCGGGAGACCGGACCCGCGCTCACGCTGCGGCCGCCAGTGGCGCCAGGCGGTCCCACAGCTCGTCCGACACGCCGTAACGCGGCGTACCCGCACCCCGGAGCACACCTTCAACTCCGGCCCAGGACACCGCGACCAGGACCCATCCACCTCATTGCGTCAGCCGCTGCAAGAGCGGGTCACTTTCTCCAGAACAGGTGATGCGAGACGCCGCTCGGGCTGGGCACGACCTCCAGATGGAATCGGTCGAGCAGGTCATCGGGGGACTCCCACAGTTTCAGTCCCGACACGAGCTGCACCGGCGAGACGGCCACATGCAGGGTGTCGACGAGGTCGGCGTCGAGGAACTGCCGGATGGTGGTGACCCCGCCGCCGAGTCGCACGTCCTTGCCCTGTGCCGCCTTGCGCGCCTGGTCGAGAACCGTGGCCGGGTCCCCGTCGACGAAGTGGAAGGTGGTGTCGGACAGCGTGAACGACGGACGCTGGTGGTGTGTCATGACGAACACCGGAGTGTGGAAAGGGGGTTCGTCCCCCCACCAGCCGCGCCACTCGTGGTCGCGCCAAGGGCCGCGCTGGGGTCCGAACTTGTTACGCCCCATGATCTCGGCGCCGATGTTGCGCGAGAAGTCCCGAGTGAAGTAGTCGTCCAGACCCCGGCTCCCACCAGAATCCGTGCGCATGGGCCAGCTCGCTGTGGCACCGGCCCATGCGAAGAGCTGCGTGGGATCGACATGGCCGAACGGCCTCTCGAAGGTCTGGTCCTCGCCGGCCCCGATGCCGTCGCTGGAGACGGTGAAATTCTGGACTCTGAGTAGTTGAGCCACGTGTTCCTCCTGTGCTGTCGTACAACATGAATGAGACTCTCCGGCTCGGGAAAACTCATCGCTCCCTCGGCCACCGGTCGGCAGGTTTGCTGACCCGATGACTTCCGCCCGCCTCCGGCTGCCCTCCGCGGCCGCTTCTGGGAGATGATGGCCCGGTGACAGAGGACACTGCCTCGACGCCGGCGCACGTCGTTCTCGGCATCGACGACCTGCGCCCCCTTCCCAGGGCCACACGGATCGCCCGCACCAGCCGGGAAGGTGTCGACCTTCTTGAGGAACACCGCGGCCGCTACGTCGACGAACTCTGGCTCGACCACGACCTCGGCGGGGACGACAGCATCCTGCCCGTGGTGACTCTCCTGGAGGAAGCCGCCTTCGAGGGACGGCCCTTCCTCATCGGAACGGTCTACGTGCACAGCGCCAACCCCATCGGTTCGCAGACCGTCGTCCGTGCCCTCACACGGTGGGGCTACCACGTCCGCCGGGCAGTGGCCCAGGAGAGCTGACATCCGCTCCCTCCGGGCGGGCTGGTAGCTGTCGATGAGCGAGAGGACGAGAACCCCATGGACGTGTACGAGGCCGTGGACAGCCGCCGGGCCGTGCGGGCGTTCAGCGATGAGCCGGTACCCGGTGAAGTACTCGAACGAGTGCTGACGGCAGCGGCCCGGGCCCCGTCGAGTGGGAACCTTCAGCCGTGGCATGTGTACGTGGTGAGCGGCGAGCCCTTGGCCGAATTGAAGAAGCGTGCGACGGCCAGGGCGCTGGCGGGAGACCCGGGCGACGAGCGGGAGTATCCGATGTATCCGGCCGCACTGACCTCACCGTACCTGGAACGCTTTTCCGCGGCTGCCGCCCAGCGGTACGAAACGTTGGGAATCGAGCGCGACGACCCCGACAGGCCCAGAAGGATTGCCGCCTTGAACTCGGAGGCGTTCGGGGCGCCGGTCGTGCTGTTCTGCTACCTCGACCGGACGATGGGGCCCGGAGAGTGGGCGGACGTGGGCATGTACGTGCAGACGGTCATGCTGTTGTCGAGAGCGGAAGGGTTGCACACCTGCCCGCAGGTGATGTGGACGATGTACCGCAAGACCGTCAGCCGGACAGTCGGAGCCGACGACGGGCTGGTGCTGTTGTGCGGTGTGTCGATCGGGTTCGAGAAGGAAGGCGTGTCCCGGCTGCGCACCGGGCGGGCGGACATGACGGAAACCGTGAGCTTCATCGGAAGGTGACCGTCATGTCCGCCGGTCGCCTAGCGGTCCCGCTTGAACCAGGTCTTCGCCGACGACTGCGCCAGCAGAACGATCAGCGCGATGTCGGCGGCCAAGGGCAGGAGACCGCCACCTCCGGCCAGGCGGGTCAACGCACCGAAGGTGAAGAGAACTTGCATCGCGGCGAGCACGATGCAGGTGATGCGCAGCCCGTTCCGCCCCGCGGAGAAGCCGAAGGCGAGCATCCCGAGCACAAGGTTCAGCAGGTTCGCGCCCATGACGGCTCCGGCGAGTCGGGAGTCGCCGAGTACGCCGGCCAGTACGGAGGCGGCAACGGAGAGCACCGCGACGACGAAGGCCACGATCCTGGCTGCCCGCACACTCGTAGGCATCGGCGTCGGCCCGTATCCGGGCGGACGGTGCCCGGAGCCGCTCTGACTGGGGGCGGGCGGGGGCGAAGCGGGATTCATGGGTATCTCCGTGAGTGACTGGGACGTGCTTACGCGACGGTCTGCGGTATGTCGCGTACGCGATCCGCACGAGCAGGCGGCGTGGGCGCTGGGAAGGCGGTCCCCTCACCTGCGTCGTCCCGCGACTCCTTCTCGGATCCGCATGCCGCCGATGTGCCGGTCAGTAGCCCGGCAACCACCCTCGCGGCCACTGTTTCACACGCCGTACGCTTCACGAGCCCCCCTGGTTGCCATGCAACTGCCTGCGAAGCGTATGCCACCGCCTACGGGCAGGTGTGGGGCGGTCGGACTACGGGGTGCGGCGACGTCTCCGTGTCGACATCCGGAGCGCGGTCTAACGGTTGAAGAGGACGGCGAAGTCCTCGGGGAGCTGTGTGACGACGTGTCGCACCTGTCCTGCGGACACCGCCTGCGGTAGAGCGGAAAGGACCGCCGTGGTGTGTGTCCGCCCGGCTTCCGCACTCGACGAGGTCCGCTCTGCGACACGTCGGTAGAACTCCTCGACGCCGAACGCCTCGCCGCTGGCCTCCGCATCGACTCCGCTGCCTCGCAACGGCCGGTCCAGCGGTGTGGGCATCTGGTCGGCCAGATCCTGGGCTTCGTCGGCGGTGATGCGTGAGGCCAGCACACCCAGGACCGCTTCCGTGACCTTCCGGGCCTCGTCCTGATCGGTGTAGCCGCCCTGGTCCCGGACCAGTGCCAGGAACTCGTCGTCGCGCATGGAAACCTCTCAGTCGCTCTGCGTCTGTTGCTGGAGGTCCCGGTTTCCCGTCAGCACTGGTCTTATTCATCAGTGCTTCATTCGCACGTGCGAGCACCGCAGGCAGCACACCGTCGGCTGATCGGACACATGTATCCAGGCGCTCTGCGGCGCGGGTTCCCCGCCTCCTGTCTCATGCTCCCGGGCGGTGGGTCGGAGCCCCCGGTTCACAGCTCCTCCTCAAGACGGATCGCCTCACGCAAGGAGTCCCGCGCCTGGTGCGACGCGCCTTCCTGCGACTCCAGCAGTGCCGCCGCAATCGCGTCCAGCTTGCGCTGGAGAGCGGCTTCCGCGCGCCGCTCCGAGTTCTTCAACAGGGCCAGCATGAGGAGGTTGACGGAGGTCAGCACGTCGCCCGCGAAGATCAGCCAGGGCACCGGGAGATGCACCAGATGGACGATGAGCATGCCGGTGATCAGGACCAGGCACAGCAAGAAGAACAAGGGGGAGCTGGTCAGGTTCGAGGCGGTCTCCGCGAGGCGTGCGAAGCGGTCGCGGTGCTCCCCGCCACGATCCGAGGGGTGCTGAAGAGTCATGCGTCCCTGTGTTCCCCGAACGCTGCCGGTCTGATCAACAGGTGGAGGGGACTCGCTGGACGGGGCTGCACTCCGCTCCGGGGCGGCGGGTCTCACACGGGCAGCATAGGCCGCGGTGGCACAGGGGTGGAGACGACGAGGGAACTGGTTGTCTGCCCATGGACGAGGAAGCGGTCAAGGACAGCTTCGAGGCCGGCGACCTCCGCCACGTGAACCTTCAGAAGGAAGCAGTCCTCACCGGAGATGCGATGGCACTCGCTGACCTCCGGCGTTCGCTCGGCCAGCTCGGCGATGCGGCTCATCTGTCCGGGCCCCGGTCGCAGCCGTACCCACGCAGTCACGGGGAGCCCGAGCGCCGCGGGATCGACATCGAGGCGGTAGCCGCGGATCACGCCCGTCTCCTCCATCCGGCGAATGCGCTCTCGCACGGTGGGAGCGGAGACACCCACGTCGCGAGCCAGTTCCGAGGCGCTGCGGCGTGGATCCTCGGCGAGCCGGCGGAGCAGGGCGCGCCCGAGCTCGTCCAGCACCGAAGCGGCGTTTTCGCTCTTGGAAGCAGGTGCGCGCATTCTCTTTCCTCCTGGAAAACGATTCGGGATGCAAGCCGTCGACTGTTCATGTGATTGTCGCTCGTGGCTTCTTAGGGTGGCATCCATGTCGGCTGATGAAGCTACGCCACCTGCCCGCTTGCCACGCTCCCGCCTTCCCGCGCACGCCTACTTCGTGGGCAGTGCCGTCTTCCACTACCTCGGCCCGGCGTTCGCCGTGATGCTGTTCACCCGGGTCCAGCCGCTCGGGGTGGCGTGGCTGCGCATCGTCTCGGCGGCTGCTGTCTTCGCGCTGTGGCGGAGACCATGGCGCGGGTGGCGTGACGCGGACGCGGCCACCCGGCGTCTGCTGGTCTGGTGGGGAGCAGTGCTGGCGGTGATGAACAGCTGCTTCTACCTCGCCATCGACCGGCTTCCGCTGGGTACCGTCGCCGCGATCGAATTCCTGCCCGTCGTCGTCCTGGCCGCCTACGCCGTCCGCGAGTGGCGCAATCTGGTGGCTCTGATCGCGGCCGCCGGCGGCGTCTACCTCGTCACCGACGTGCACCTGGTGGCCGAACCGGTGGGCCTGGCCTTCGCCGGGGCCAACGCCGTGCTCTTCGCGGTCTACGTCGTCCTGGCCCACCGCGCCGCGCAGCACCCCGCGGTGAGCGGCATCGACGGGCTGGCCCTGGCCATGCTGGTCGCGTCGGCGTGCGCGCTGCCCTTCGGGGTGCGGCAGGCGTCGGTGGCCTTCACGGATCCACGGCTGGCGGCCGCCGCGGTCGGGGTGGGAGTGTGTTCGTCCGTGATCCCGTACGCGTGCGACCAGATGGCGATGGCCCGCCTGCGGCGCGGCACCTACGCGCTGCTGGTCTCCCTGCTCCCCGCCACTGCCGTCGTTGTCGGAGTCGTCGTGCTGGCCCAATTCCCGTCGCTGCCGGAAACCGTCGGCGTGGTTCTTGTCGTCGCGGGCGTGGCGCTGCATCGTGACGCCTCCTCCGCGGGCGACACGAACTGAACTCGCCGACCACCCGCTCTCCCTCCAGCTTCACGGCGGCGGAAACTGCGCAGGCTCCCCGCCGGTCAGTGGTTGCACCGGGCGGGGAGCCTCGTCGTCGGAGCCTGCCTGCGGCTGCGACAACCCATCGTTCACCGCAACGTTCGGCCTACCGGAAAGGCAGCGGCTCGTGCGGAGAGGGCGATGAGGGCGGGGTCATGCCGACTGGCCGCTGCCCTTGGCCAGTTCGTCGGTCATGTCGGCGGTCTCACCGGACGGCGGTGCCTCGACGTCGACCTTGGTGCCGAAGTCGGAGAGGTCGACAACGGTCTTGACCTTCGTCGACTTGGCGGATTCTTCGCCCTTGGCGGGTTTGACGGTCACCTCTACCTGCTGGCGCCGGGTTCGTCCCTCGTCGTCGATCCACAGCTCGACCGGCACGTCGTCGCCGAGCTGCTGACGAAGCTTCTTCTCCTGCGCGGCATCGCCCTTGGCGAGCTTCGACAGGTCGAGTCGCACCCGGTAGTGGGTGGTCCTGGTGCCGTTCACGTCCGCGGTGCCGAGCTTCTTGACGTCCTTGTCGGAAAGGGACTCGGAGTAGGCGAGGGAGTCCGCCGGATTCTGCACGCCCGCCTGGCCGTCGCCGCTGTTGGCCTGCAACTTCTTCAGATCGATCTTCGACCATGTCTTGCCGTCAGGAAGCTGGGCGGCAGCCTTCTTGGGAAGTTTCTGGTACAGGGTCTTGCCGACGACACGCTGCTGGAGACGTTCCCCTCCGACTCCCATCTCCAAGCGGCTGGCGCCGTTCTGCAAGTTCATGACACCGTCACCGCTGAGGGTCTTGCTCTGGCTTCCCGAGGCCGTGACCGTAAGGTCGATCTTGGCGGTCTTCGCCTCCGCGGTTCTCTTGTGCGTGGTCTGCACGGCCTTGGCAGTGCTCTGCTGGGTGGCGGCGGACCCGTCCTCCTTCTGGTCCTCCTTGCCACCTCCGTCGCCCCCGCAGCCGGTCACCAGGAGAACTCCGGTCACCAGGCCTGCTCCGCCGGCGACCATGCGCTGAGTAACGGCATTCGCGAACCCCATACGTCTCCACTCCCCATGGATGTCAGATGGTCGACTCCGTCACGACTTCCCCCGTCCGGGGCGGGCATGCCGCATTCCCTGGCGGGCGGCAGCGGGACGAGGCCGTACCGGGAGGGGGATCGGGCTGTCGACCGTGCGGCGCCAACCACTGCCGGGGTCGCAGGGGGTGGGGGCGACAGCCGTCAGACCTCGCTGTCCAAGCGGGGGAGAAGCGTGCGAACCCACCGGGGATCGGGATTGGTGTACGGCCGGCCCGCCACGACGAGAGTAGGGACGGTCTCGTTGCCACCGTTGGCTGCCTTCACCTCTGCTGCACCGGCCGAGTCACGCCAGATGTTCACCCAGTGGAGCGTGCGAGCGCTGCGGCCCAACCGGATGCGCAGCCGTAGGCAGTACGTGCAACCAGGCCGCCAGTAGACGACTGGCCGTCCGTCCACCGTGCTGCGGCGCCGTGCCTCGGCCGCACCGATGGACCTGGGGAAGAACAGAGGCGAGTTCATGCCTGCGAACAGCACGTACGCCAGCAGAAGCGCTGTGGCTGCGCCGGGCTCTCCCCTCGACATCAGCCACGTGGCAACGGCAAGACCGCACAGCACCAACAGCGCGGGCACAGACCAGGCACGCCTCATGTCGGCCAAGATTACCGCTGCCCCACCATGGCCTCCGAGCCGGCCGTCCGCTGCAAGGCCGCACCGGCCGGCCCTGCATGCCCCGCATCCGGCTGTGCGTCGAGATACCGATGTCCGACGTCGGCCGGTGCGCTGAGGAGGTGCCCCTCGGGGACCTGCCATTCCCTGGCCCGTCGACTTCGTGGCTGACAAGGAGCAGACCCTGAACGAGGCCGCCGTCGTCCGAAGAGGGGAGCCGAGCGAGCTGTCGAACCTGGTCGGCGCACCACTTCACGGCTGGCTCCTGGATGTCGGCGCCGCGGGGCGGGCGTGGTGGGTCCAGGCGACGTGCGGGTGCGGTGCAGGAGTCACCTGGAGACCACGAGGCGGGGCGGCTCACACAGTGGCCCGCTCCAGGGCCTCCAGGGAGCGGCCCGCGGTCTCTCGTATGAAGACGGCGGTGAAGGCGAAGGCCAGGACGCAGATGCCGGTGAAGAGGGCGAAGGCTGCCCCGGCCCCGGCGGTGAGCAGGACGGGGAAGACCAGGGAGACGGCGAAGTTGGCTGCCCAGTTGGTGCCGGAGCCGACGCTGACGCCGATGCTGCGCACCCGGAGCGGAAAGAGCTCGGGGAGCATGACCCACAGCAGCGGAGCCCAACTGAGCGAGTAGGCCACCTTGAAGACCGCGAGGGCGGCGACGGCGGCTGCCTTGCCCGCATTCAGATCCAGCAGGTGGAGGGAGAAGACGACGCACAGGGTGCTCATGCTGGCGACCATCAGGACGAGGCCGGTGAGCAGGAGGGGTTTGCGCCCCACCCGGTCGACCAGGCGGCCGGTGACGAACGTGGTGCAGATCGACAGGGCGCCGAGTCCGACGCTGTTGAGCAGCGCGGCGGAGTCGCCGAAGCCGGCGGCTTTGAGGATCGTCGGAGCGTAGAAGACGATGGTGTTGGAGCCGATGACCTGCTGGATGACGGCCATGGCGACGGCGATGCCGAGGCCGCGGCGCACACGGCGGTCGGCGAACAGTTCGCGTACGCGCCCCCGGCGTTCGCGTCCTGCCTGTGCGGCCGCGCGGATGTCGCGCAGTTCCGCCTCGGTTTCTTCCGGGCCGCGAAGCCTGAGCAGGACGGCGCGGGCCTCGTCGTCACGGCCGTGCGCGACGAGCCAGCGCGGGGTCTCCGGCTGAGGCCACATGCCCGCGTACAGCACGGCTGCGGGCACCACGGCCAGGCCGAGCATCCACCGCCACGCACCCGCGTCGGAGAGGGCATAAGAGGTCAGGTAGGAGACGAAGATGCCGACCGCGATCATCATCTGGTTGAGCGTGGAGACCCGGCCACGGATGCGTGTGGGCGCCAACTCGGAGAGATAGCTGGGAATCACCGCGGACGCTGTGCCGACACCGACACCGGTCGCGGCGCGGAAGGCGATGAGCATCCAGGGTGTGGTGGACAGGGCCATCCCCAGCGCGCCGCCGCCGAACACCACGGCGGTCACCAGCATCACCGGGCGGCGCCCCCAGCGGTCGGTGGCGGGGCCCGCGCCGAAGCAGCCGACGACGGCCCCGATCATCAGCGAACTGACGAACGCTCCCTGCATCCAGGGGCTCAGGTGGAGGTCGCGGGTGAGGAACAGTTGCGCGCCGGCGACGATGCCCATGTCGTAACCGGAGAGCAGGCCGCCGAACGCGCCGCACAGGTACAGCAGGAAGGTGCGGCGCGAACGTGTGCTCAGGCCCGTGGCGCTGTGCTCCGTGGCCGGCGTGACGGCAGGCATGACGAGCTCCCTTGCTTGACGGCTGCGCCTCATTAGTGTCAACAGCCCGTCGGAAATCAAGGGGGTGGCGCACACTCCTTGGATTAATGTTCTGAGTGTTGACGAAAATGCGAGGGGTGGGGACGATGACCCCCATGGCAGTGGACGAGAACCTCACCGTGCTGCGCCAACTGCGCTACGGTCACGTCAACCGCGTGCTCGACGTGCTCCGTCGGCAAGGACCCAGCAGCCGGGCCGATGTGTCCGCGGCCACCGGGCTCTCCCGTACCACGCTGTCCGGCATCATCGGACAACTCCTGGCGGATCAGGTCGTGTCGGAGCGCCCCGCTCCGTCGGATACAGGTCCCGCGGGCCGCGGACGTCCTGTGCAGCAGCTCGCCCTCAACCCACACTCGGCGCAGGCCGTGGGGATCGAACTGGGCCGTGAGCGGATCAAGGTCGCGATCGCCGACGCGGCCCATGAGGTCACCGCGTTCGAGGGGATCCACTGTGCTCGGCGGACAAGCGCGCGGGAGCAGGCGGCGGCCTCCCTGGAGCTGCTGTACGACCTTGCCGACCGGAAGGGGATCGAGCTCGCCGGACTCGGCGGCGTCGGCATCGGAACGCCCGGTCCCGGTGAGACCGCCGGCGGGAGAGGCGGCGGCGCCTCGACCGACCCGGGACACGGAGTGCCGCGGCGCCGTCAGGTGGTTGCGGACACGGTTGCCGAGGCTCTCGACGTGCCCGTTCTCGCCGACAACAACGTCCGTCTCGCCGCGCTCGGGGAAGCGATCTGGGGTGCCGCGCGCGGCGCCGGTGACGCTTTGCACGTGACGCTGTCCCACGGCGTCGGTGGCGGCCTCGTGGTGGGTGGCCGGCTCTTCCGGGGCGCGCAGGGCGCGGCAGGCGAGATCGGCCACATCAGCGTCGACCCGGAAGAGTCCCGCTGCTGGTGCGGCGGGCGCGGCTGCGTGGAGCAGATCGCTGCCGTCCCCGCGCTGCTGCGTGCAGCGGGACGGCGAAGCTGGGACCGCTTCGCAGCAGCCGTGACCGCTGGTGCGGACACGGAGTGCGCTGCCCTGGAACGTGCCGCGCACGCGGTCGGCCGCGCGCTCGCCGCCGCCTGCAGTACCGCGAATCCGCAGCGTGTCGTGCTGGGAGGTGAGGTCGCCGCACTGGGCGGCGTCTTCCTCGGCCCCGTCGAGTCGGTCTTCCGCCGGTACGCACCCACGCGTGTCCACCGCGGCGTGCGGCTGGTGCCGGCCGCGCTGGCCGACCGGGCCGGAGCCCTCGGCGCGCTGGCTCTCGTCTTCCACGAGTCCCCGCTGCTGGCCGGATACCCGACACCCGACGCGGCCGCCCCCGGCGCGTCCCCCGAACCGGCCCCCGCCACGGCGGCGTCCTGACGGCCTTCTTGCCCGACCGCACACGTACGACCCCGAAAGGCACCGCCGTGCGCCACAACATGCTTTTCCTCATGACAGACCAGCACCGGGTCGACACCCTGGGGGCGTACGGCAACCCGCACGTGCGCACCCCCAACCTGGACCGTCTCGCCGCCGAGGGCACCCGGTTCGACAGCGCTTACACCCCCACCGCCATCTGCACCCCGGCGCGTGCCAGCCTGCTGACCGGTGCGGCTCCCTTCCGGCACAAGCTCCTCGCCAACCGCGAGCGCAATGTCGGGTACAGCGAAGACCTCGCCGAGGGCCAGTTCACCTTTTCCGAGCAGCTCCGCCGCGAGGGCTACAACGTGGGCCTGCTCGGCAAGTGGCACGGTGGTGTGCGGCGGACCGCCGCCGACTACGGGTTCGAGGGCCCTGACCTGGCCGGCTGGCACAACCCCGTCGATCACCCCGACTACCTGGCCTACCTGGAGGAGAACGGCCTTCCCGACTACCGCATCAGCGACCGGATGCGCGGCACGACCCCCAACGGCAGCCCGGGCAACCTTCTCGCGGCCCGCCTGCACCAGCCGGTCGAGGCCACCTTCGAGTACTACCTGGCGACGCGCACCATCGAGATGCTCCAGCGGTTCGCCGGGGCCGAGCGCGCAGGCGAGGGCCGACCGTTCTTCCTCGCCGCCCACTTCTTCGGCCCGCACCTGCCGTACATCCTCCCCGACGCGTACTTCGACATGTACGACCCGGATCTGGTGCGGATGCCCGCCTCCGTGGGGGAGACCTTCGCGGGCAAGCCGCCGGTGCAGAGCAACTACAGCAAGTTGTGGGCGTTCGACACGATGCCGATCGAGGACAGCCGGAAGCTGATCGCGGCGTACTGGGGATATGTCACGCTGATCGACGAACAGATCGGGCGCATCCTGGACGCCTGCCGCGAGCTGGGACTGGAACAGCGCACCGCGGTCTGCTTCACCGCCGACCACGGAGAGTTCACCGGAGCCCACCGGCTGCACGACAAGGGTCCGGCGATGTACGAGGACATCTACCGCATCCCCGCGCTGCTGCGGGTTCCCGGCGGTGTCCCCGGCCAGGTGCGCGACGAGTTCGTCTCCCTCACCGACTGCACCGCGACCATCCTGGAACTCGCCGGCAGCAGCCCGGCGCCCGCCGTGGACAGCCGGAGCCTGGTGCCGCTGGCCTGTGGCGAGCGTCCCCCGTGGGACGACCATCACGTGGCCGAATACCACGGTCACCACTTCCCCTACCCGCAGCGCATGCTGCGCACCCGGCGCTACAAGCTGGTGGTCAACCCGGAGTCCTGCAACGAGCTCTACGACCTCGAAACCGACCCTGACGAGCTGCTCAACCGCTACGACCACCCGGAGCTACGAGGAGTGCGCACGGACCTGATGCACCGCCTGTACCACCTTCTGCGGGACCGTGGTGACAACTTCTTCCACTGGATGACGCCCATGTACGACGTACCGACCGACTACGACGCCACCCTGTCGGCGTTCGAGTCCCAGGACGCCGACGCCCCGACCGGCGTGGGTCCGGCGCGTGGATGACGGCACGCCTGTCCGCACGTGGGGGCCGAAGGAGCAGGAGCGCTGCGTCAGTCCTCGGTGCCTGCTGCGGGCGGTGAAGGCGGGGGAGTACGGCCCGCGATCCCGATGAACTGGACGTCGAGTTCGTCGGCGACCTGATCCAGGGCGCCGGTGGGAGCGTGGACGGTGGCCGTGTCGAGGCGCACCGTCTCCTGGCTGTCGCTGGTGCGGACGGGAGCCCCATGGCGTGTGCTGTACTCCCAGGACCGCGCGATGGAGCGCAGCAGGGCGGTGACGTCCTGGGCAGGGACGCGCAGGCGCCCGTCCGGACCGACGTCGACACGTGGTGCCGACAGCGGCATGTCGTTGTCGTCCGTGGTCAACCTCGGACCTCCATGTCTCCCGTCGCGCGCCGGGCCGGGATGCCCGAACGGCTCCCACCTCGTAGCTGCACTGCAGCCCGCGGCGTCACCCCGGTCCGGGCCGCAGCCCGCCCCGAGTGGAAGTCGACGTCGACCTGGTGTCCGTCTCCCGACCCGGTGACGGCGAAGGCCGACTCGACCGGGCTGCGGGCCGCGGAGTGCGTCAGGAACCCGGTCTCTCCGCGGGAGCCCAGGTAGCCGGAGCAGGCGGTGTCCGCCCTCGGGCAGGGGGGCGCACTGCCGAGCACCCGGAGCAGAAGGGGAGCGTCCACCATGTCCGGATCGTAGATCATCCCCTCCGACGCCCCTGTCGGCTCCGCTTCCCGGCCGGCACCGTCCTCCCACCGCGTACCGAGACCGGTGTCCGCCGTGCAGGGCGTCAGCTCCGCAGCACTTCGTGCGGGAGGGCGTGCGCGACGCGCCCGCCGGGTGTCCGCACGGTGCGCGCCGCCAAAAGCGCGTCGACCACCGCCTCCTCCACGCTGTCCAGAACCGCCGTGAACACCAGATCCAGGTCCGCCGGCGCCAGCACCACCGGCGCCTCGGCGACCCGGGTGGAGAACGCCACCCCGTAATCGCCGCTGCCGTGGCTGAACGCGGCGCCCACCCGTCCCAACGCCAGCACCCCGCGTGCCGCGATGCGCTCCATCTGGCGGCCTGTGCACGGCACGTCCACCGCCACGACCACCACGCAGGAGCCTCGCGGGGAGGAGTGCCCGGCCCGCTCCAGCCCCAGCTCCTCGGGCAGCACGGTCCGCCCCGCCACTCGCAGATCACCGTCCATGTTGGCCTGCACCAGGACCCCCACGGTCGCCGGTCCGCTGCTCAGCGGCACTGCCCGGGACGCGGTGCCGATGCCTGCCTTGAAGCCCAGCGCGCACGCTCCGGTGCCGCCCCCGACGTTGCCCATCGCCACCGGGCCCTCGTCGGCTCCCTCCAGTGCCGCCCGCACGTGTGCCCCGGTCACCGGCCGGCGCTCCGCCGAGAGCCAGGAGTCGTTGATCTCGCCCACGACCGGGTTCAGTGACGTCACCGGCGCAGCGGCCCGGTCCAGTACCCACCCGACCAGCGCGTCCGCTGCGCGGAACGCCGAGAGCGTGGAGGTGAGCAGCACCGGGGTCTCCAGCTCGGCCAGCTCCATCATCTGTGTCGCACCGATGAACTTCCCATAGCCGTTGACCATGTGGAAGCCGGCCGGGACCGCCCGCGCGTCCTCCAGTGCCACCGGTACCAGCGCCGTCACCCCCGAGTACACGCCCCGGTCTCCGTCCTCCAGCGTGGTATGGCCGACCAGCAGCCCGGGCACATCCGTGACCGCGTTGAACGGCCCCGGCGTCATCCGCCCGACCGGCCACCCTGCCTCCCGCAGCCGACGTACCGGTCCCTGTGTCCGCCGCACCATCCGCCCGCCCTTCGTCCGCCGTGCGGGCCGTCCGCACGGCGGCTGCACTCTACGTCGGTTGCGGGGCCCTGTGGACTCGCAGCGACAGGTGCGGGGGCGCGGTCGCGGAGGGGAGAGCAGACGGCCGCCGTCGGTGCCCACGGCGTCATGCCCCGAGCTGCCTTCGCTCCTGCTGCGAGGCCGCGGCGGACTCCGGGGCGGGGGAGGAGAGCCGCCGGGCGAGCAGCTGCGCCAGATGCTCGCCCTGGCGGTCGGCCAGGGCGCTCAGTTGGGTACGGCAGCTGAAGCCGTCCGCCAGGACGCCCGTGTCCTGCGCAGCCTCGCGGACGGCGGGCAGGAGAGCGTGTTCGGCGACGGCGACGGAGACGTCGTGGTGACCGCGCTCGACGCCGAAGTTGCCCGCCAGTCCGCAGCAGCCGCCCAGGCGACTGACGTCGGCGCCCGCCCGGGTGAGGAGGCGCAGGTCCGTTTCCCAGCCCATGACGGCGTGGTGGTGGCAGTGCGGTTGGGCCACGAACGTGGTCGCGGACAGGTCGGGAGGCGCCCATCCCGGAGTGCTCTCCAGCAACTCCGCGAGGGTGCGGGTCGCGGCGGCGACCTCCGTCGCGGCGGCGGCGTCGTCACCGTCGAGCAACTCGGTGGCGTCGGCCCGCAGCACACCGGTGCAGGAGGGTTCGAGCCCGACGACCAGGGCTCCCGCGCGGACATGAGGTGCCAGCGCCCGCACGGTCGCGCCTATCCGGTTGCGTGCGCCGTCCAGCTGGCCGGTGGAGATCCAGGTCAGTCCGCAGCACACCGGCCGGTCGGTGACGGTGACCCGGTAGCCGGCGTCCTCCAGGACGGTGACCGCGGCCTGCCCCACCTCGGGTGAGAACGCATCCGTGAAGGTGTCGACGAACAGGACGACGTCGCCGTGCCGCGCCGCCCCTGCGTCCGGCCGCAGGGCGAACCAGCGCCGGAAGGAGGTGGTGGCGAAGGCGGGCAGCGGGCGGCGGGCGTCCACGCCGGCGCTCCAGGTGAGGAGCGGGTGCAGCGTGGGGGAGCGCAGCACCCTGTTCACGAGCCGGGTGAGCACGGGGAGCCGGGTGGCCAGGCGGGCCCACACGGGCAGCCGGCCCAGGGAGTAGTGGCTGCGGGGGCGCAGCCGTCGGCGGTAGCGCTGGTGCAGGGCCTCGGCCTTGTAGGCGGCCATGTCGGTACCGGTCGGGCAGTCCGAGGCGCAGCCCTTGCAGGACAGGCACAGATCCAGCGCGTCGTGCAGCGCCTTCGACCGCCAGCCGTCGGGCCCGAGCCGCCCGGAGACGACGTCCTGGAGCACGCGGGCGCGGCCGCGGGTGGAGTCCTTCTCCTCGCGGGTGGCGAGATAGCTGGGACACATCACGCCGCCCGCGGCCGAGGTGTCGGCGCGGCACTTGCCGACTCCGGTGCAGCGGTGCACGGCCATGGACAGGTCACCGCGGTCGTGCCGGTGGGCGAGGGAGAGGGTGGGCAGTTCCTGGCGGCGAAGGGGGCGGGCGTCTGCCAGGCGCACGGAGGCGTCCACCCGGGCGGGCCGCACGATGACACCGGGGTTGAGCAGGTCGTCGGGGTCGAAAAGAGTCTTGACGCGTGCGAAGAGGTCGATCGCGGCGGGGGAGTACATCAGCGGCAGCAGCTCCCCGCGGGCGCGCCCGTCACCGTGTTCGCCGGACATGGAGCCGCCGTGCCGGGCAACCGTCTCACCGGCCGCGAAGAGGAAGGCTCGCAGCGCGTCGGTGCCGCCCCGGGCGCCGAGCGGGAAGTCGATGCGCACGTGGACGCAGCCGTCACCGAAGTGGCCGTAGGGCAGGCCGGTCAGCCCGTGCTCGTCCAGCAGCGCCTCGAAGTCCCGCAGGTACGCGCCGAGCCGCTCGGGCGGCACGGCCGCGTCCTCCCAGCCGGCGTGCGCGGGTGCGCCGTCGGGCGTGCGTGCGGCCAGCCCGGCGCCGTCCTCCCGCATCCGCCACAGGGCAGCGGCTTGTCGGGGATCGGCGACCACGCGGGAGTCCAGTGCCCCGGCGTCCTTGACCAGCCGGGACGCTGCGGCGGTGAGCGACGCCGTCTCCTCGCCCGCCAGCTCGACCAGCAGCCAGCCCTGGCCGTGCGGGAGTTCGGGGACCCGTACGCTGCCCCGCCGGTCGGTGACGGCGCGGACGATGCGTGCGTCGATCCCCTCGCAGGCGACCGGCGCGTGCGCGAGCACCGTGGGTACGGCGTCCGCCGCAGCCGCCATCGTCGGGTAGCCGAGGGTGACCAGGAGGCGGGCCGGCGGGTCGGGGACGAGTCTCACACGTGCGGCCGAGGTGAGGCCGAGCGTGCCCTCGCTGCCGACGAGCGCGCGCGGGACGTCGAACCCGCGCTCCGGCAGGAGGTGTTCGAGGGAGTATCCGGAGACCTGGCGGGGGAAGCGGCCCAACTCGGTGCGGATGACGGCCAGGTCCGCGCGGACGGTCTCCGTCAGCCGCTCCAGGAGGGCCGAGCGCGCCGACGGCTCGGGCACGTCGCCCAGGCGCAACCGCTCGCCGGTGCCCGTGAGGACGTCGAGACCGAGGACGTTGTCGCTGGTGCGCCCGTAGCCCAGTGCCCGGCTGCCGCAGGCGTTGTTGCCGAGCATGCCGCCGAGGGTGGCGCGGTTGTGGGTGGAGGGGTCCGGGCCGAAACGCAGGCCGTGCGGGGCGGCAGCGCGCTGGAGACGGGCCTGGACGACGCCGGGTTCGACGAGTGCGGTGCGGGTGTGCGGGTCGATCTCCAGGATGCGGTCGAGGTGCCGGCTGGTGTCGACGACGACACCGGGGCCGACGGCGTTGCCCGCGATGGAGGTGCCGGCGCCGCGCATGGTGACGGGGACACCGTGTTCCCTGCACACGGACAGCACGGCGGCGATCTCGTCGGTGTGGCGGGGGAAGACGACGGCGCGGGGCGGAATGCGGTAGAGAGAGGCGTCGGAGGCGTACAGGGACTGTGCGAGTGGCGAGTCGTCGGTCTCCGCGACGCCGGTGCGGCGCAGGGCGGCGGCGATCTCGTCGGTGCGGCGGGAGGTGGAGGTGGACACGGTCACTGCCTTACGGGCGGAGGGAGCGGTCGGCTCTGCGGGGCGGGTACGGGCTCGCGAGCATCCGCTCGGGGGCGGCGCCGTACCAGCACGGCGATGAGGATCACCGACACCAGGCTCACGACGGACATGCCCACGATGTAGGCGACCATCAGCCAGGGGCTGCCGTCCCCCGCGTTCAGGAGGCTGGTGAGGATGAGCGGCGTGCAGCCGCTCGCGAAGACCCCGGAGATCTGGTAGACGAACGACACGCCGCTGTAGCGGACATGGGGCGGGAACAGTTCGGCGTACAAGGCCGCTTGCGGCCCGTACATGGCGCCGTAGAACAGGCCGAGCGCCACCACGAGCGTGCCGCCGATCACCAGGGCCGACCCGGTGTCGAAGAGAGCGAAGGCCGGTACCGCCGAGGCCCCGAAGAGCACGGCCCCCAGCCCGAAGGTACGCAGCCGGCCGAACCGGTCGGAGGCTGCTCCCCACAGCGGGATCATGGGCACGCACACCGCCGAGGCCACCATCACTCCGATGAGCGCATGGGTTCTGGGCACGTCCAGTTCGGTCGTGGTGTAGGAGATGGCGAAGACACCCCAGGTGTTGAAGGCGATGCCCTCGGCCATGCGGGTCCCCATGCCCAGCAGCAGGTTGAGCTTGCAGGTGCGCAGGAGCTCGACGACCGGGATACGGGCCTGCCCCTCGTCCTTCCGGACGGCCTGGAAGTCGGGGGTCTCGTACACCTGGAGGCGGATCCAGAGCCCGAGGAGGACGAGGACGGCGCTGAGGAGGAACGCGATGCGCCATCCCCAGGACAGGAACTGCTCGCTGGAGAGGGAACTGGAGAGCAGGGCGAACACACCGGTGCCGAGCATCAGTCCGGCCGGGACGCCGATCTGGGGCCAGCTCCCGTAGTAGCCCTTGCGGCCTTCGGGTGCGTGCTCGACCGACATGAGCACGGCCCCTCCCCACTCGCCGCCGATGCCGATCCCTTGCACGATGCGCAGGACGACCAGGAGTACGGGCGCCCAGATCCCGAGCGTGTCGTAGGTGGGGAGGAGACCGACGAGGAAGGTGCCGATGCCCATCAGGAACATGGTGGTGACGAGGGCGGTCTTGCGGCCGATCCGGTCGCCGAAGTGGCCGAAGATCATGCCGCCCAGGGGGCGGGCGACGAAGCCGACAGCGAAGGTGGCAAAGGAGATGAGCGTGCCGACGGCGCTGTCGAAGCTGGGAAAGAAGAGTTTGTCGAAGACGATTCCGGCGGCGGTGCCGTAGAGGAAGAAGTCGTACCACTCGATGGTGGTGCCGATGGCGCCGGCCAGGGCGACCTTACCGGTCGGAGTCTGCGCGGGTGCGGGCATGCGAATGCCTCCGGAGGGATGGCGCAGGGTGCGGGACGTGCAGGGGCGTGCCGGTCACCAGTTGCGCAGCGACTCGGAGAAGATGCGGTGGGCGGCTTCCGCCGTCAGGGGGCGGGGGGTGACGGAGAGTTGGCGGGACTGTTTCAGCGTGCCGGACACGAGGGTGTCGAGGTCGTCGTCGCTGAAGCCGAAGGCGGTGACGCCCTGCGGCATGCCGATGTCCTGCTGGAGTTCGCGCAGGACGCGGGGAAGGGCTTCGGCGCCCTCGTCGGGGTCGACCGGGCGTCCGCCGATCAGTTCGGCGGCGCGCAGGTGCCGCTGCGGGTTCGAGGGATACGTGAAGCGGAACGCCGCCATCGCGGTGGAGGCGACGGCCTGCCCGTGCGGCACCATGGGCATGGGCGGGTAGCCCTCGGCCTGGTAGTTCTCGACGGCGCCGGCGATCGGGTAGGCGTTGGCGTGCGGGATGTGGGTTCCGGCGTTGCCGAAGCCCATGCCGGTGACGGCTGAGGCGTAGGCCATGCCGTAGCGGGCGTCGAGGTCGTTGCCGTTCATCACCGCGCGGCGCAGGTGGGTGCCGACCAGTTCCATGGCCTTCTCGCACCACACGTCGCTGACGGGGTTGGCCCCGCAGAAGGCTGCGCGCGCCGCGGCGTGCGGGAAGGCGGGACGGGCGTCGAAGGAGAGGGCTGTGTAGCTCTCGGCCGCGTGGGTGAGGACGTCCATGCCGCTGGCAGCGGTGACCGCGGACGGCACGGACAGTGTCGTGAGCGGGTCGACGACCGCGAGCGCGGGCCGCAGCCGTGGGTGGCTGACGCCGGCCTTGAGGCGCAGGCTGAGCAGGTCGACGACGCAGATGGTGGTCGCCTCCGAGCCGGTGCCGGATGTCGTCGGTACGGCTATCAGCGGCCGGACCGGCTGGTCGGGGACCTTGCCGCCGCCGATGGGCGGGGCGATGTAGTCCATGAGGGTGCCGGGCTGGGTGGTGAGCAGGTTGACGGCCTTGGCGGTGTCCATGGCCGAGCCGCCGCCCACGGCGACGTAGCCGTCCCAGGGCCCCGAGCGAGCGAAGGCGACGGCTTCCTCGATGCTGGCGTCGGTCGGCTCGACGGCGACGCCGTCGAAGATGTCGACGTCCAGCCCGGCCGTCTTGACGGCGTGGGCGACCCGGTCGGGGACACCGCTGGCAGCGACACCCGGGTCGGTGATGATCAGGGGGTGGTGGACGCCGAGGGCCTGCAGGTCCTCGCCGATCTCGGCGAGGGCGCCGAGCCCGAACTTCAGGGGCGGTGCGGCCCAGGTGAAGACGGACTCGGTCGGGTGGTCGAAGGACGGCACGGGGCCTCCTCGTAGTCGGAGACGGTGTGGGCCGGTAGCCGTGCTCCGGGGCGGCGGACCGGTCGTTGGCCGAGAGCCGGGCCGTGGCCACCGCCGGGAGCGACGGTTTTGGAAGGCCATCCACATTGTGGAGTGAGTGGCACGCTAAGGGTGCCCGCAGGGAGCGTCAAGGGTCTTGCAGAAGCCGGTCGGTAGCGCCGGTAGGCTGCACGGGGGCGCGGGCCCGAAGCACCGTAGGGGCGAGAGGACGGAGGCCGCCTGCAGTGGGAGACACCTCGGAGCGGCACGGGCGCAGAACATCCGACAGCCCGGCCGGAACGCAGGCCGTCGGCCGGGCTCTTGCCGTCCTGCGGCTGTTCCTCGAAGCTGAGGACGACGTCCAGATCGCCGAGATCACCCAGCGTCTCGGCCTCACCCCGGGGACCGCCCACCGCATCGTGGGGGCCCTGGCGGCCGAAGGCTTCCTCGTCCGTAACCCCGCCACGGACGGCTACTACCTCGGCAGCACCGCCATCCTCCTCGGCCAGGCCGCTCAGCGGACGTTGGGCGCCGACCGTGCCATGCCGCTGCTGAAACAGCTCAACGCCGAGACCAACGAGTCGGTGAATCTCGTCGTGAGGGACGGTGACGAGTCGGTGGTGGTGATGCGGGTCCAGTCGACGCTGCCGCTCCGTTTCGAACAGCACCCCGGCGCACGGTTTCCGCTGTACTCCACGGCGTCCGGCAAGGCGATGATGAGCCGCGCGCACGACACGGCAGAGTACGTCCGCTCCCTCCCCGCACGCCTGGAGGCGGTCACCCCGCACACCGTCACCACGCCCCGGCAGCTCACCGAGGAGTTGGAGCGCACACGCGCACGCGGCTACAGCATCGACAACGAGGAGAACGTCGAGGGAGTCCGCTGCATCGGTGCGCCGGTGCTCGACGTGCACGGCCACGCCCATGCGGCCGTGGTCATCCAGGTGCCGTCCGTACGCCTGCCCGACGCACGTATCGAGAAGCTTGCGCCGCGGCTGGTCGAGGCGGCCGGCCAGGTGGCCCAGGTCGTCCCCTCGGACCGCACGATGCAGTCGGCACACCGGCGCGCCGAGCCGGGCCGCTGAGCCGCGGGGAACGCTCCGCGGCTCAGCGGCCCGGCCTTCCACCGGACGGGCGGCTCTCGGTGCGCGGAGCCGTCACGGTGGTGTGCGCAAGCCCCGTTCCGGATGTGCGAGGTCGTGCGGAAGGAGGCAGCAGGTCATCCGGACGAGGTGGGTCAGCTCTGCCCTCGGCGTCGGCGCAGGGCGTACGCCCCGAGAACCACCGCCAGGGTCAGGGTGCTGGCGACGAAGTCCATCCGGGTGTCGGGGAGGAAGGCCATCGTCAGGATCACGCAGCCCATCGCGGCGACCGTGAACCAGCTCAGGTACGGGTACCCCCACATCTTCAGCGTCAGCGCTCCCGGGTCCTCGCGCTCCAGACGTCGCCGCAGCCGCACCTGGGACAGCGCGACGAGCAGGTAGACGAAGAGCGCGACGGCTCCGTACGAGTGGACGATGAAGGAGAAGACGGTGTCGGGGGAGACGTAGGCGAAGACCACCGAGACGTACCCGAGGACGGTGGCCAGCAGGATGGCGCGGCGGGGCACCCCGTTGCGGCTGAGCCTGGTGAGGCCGCGCGGGGCGTCGCCGTTCCGGGTCAGCGCGAAGACGATGCGGGACGCACTGTAGAGGCCGGCGTTGAGCGCGGACAGGACGGCGACAAGGATGATCACCCGCATCACGTCGGCGGCTGCCGGTATCCCGATCTGCTGGAGCGCGGCCACGTAGGGACCGTCGCTCATGCTCTCGGCGTTCCACGGCACGATGGCCACGATGAGGAAGATCGAGCCGACGTAGAACAGCAGGACGCGCAGCACCACCGAGTGCGTGGCGCGGGCGACCGCCCGGCGCGGTTCGGTGGACTCAGCGGCGGCCAGCGCCGCGATCTCCGCGCCGGTGAAGAAGCCGACGGCCGGGATCACGGAGGTCAGGGCACGTCCGAGCCCCTTGGGCGCGAAGCCGCCGTGCCCGGTGAGGTTGCTCGCGTCCGCATGGGCTCCGGGCCACAGGCCGACGACGAAGACCAGTCCGACGACGAGGAAGACGACGATCGCGGCGACCTTCAACGAGGCGAACCAGTACTCGAACTCGCCGAAGGACTTCACCGAGAAGAGATTGACCACGGTGAGCAGCACCATCAGACACAGGCTGATGACCCACAGGTCGATGCCGGGCAGCCAGGCGTGCAGGATCGTGGCTCCGGTGACGGCCTCCAAGGCGACGACGTTGACCCAGAAATACCAGTAGAGCCAGCCGATGGTGAACCCTCCCCAAGACCCGAGGGAGAGCCGCGCATACGCGTAGAACGAGCCCACCGCCGGGCGGGCCACCGCCATCTCGCCGAGCATCCGCATCACGAGGATGGCGAGCCCGCCCGCCAGCAGGAACGAGAGGATGGAAACAGGTCCTGTCTCGCCGATGACGACACCGCTGCCGACGAACAGCCCGGCTCCGATCACCCCGCCCAGCGCGATCAGTGTCATGTGGCGTTGCTTGAGCCCGTCGCGCAGCCCCGCGCTGCCTCCCACGCTCCCGGACTCACCGGGCCCCCTCGGCTCGGTGGCGGCGTCCGGCCCGCCGGGAGATGCGGGGTCCTCGGCACGCTCGGGTGCGCCGGACACCGGTTCGGGCGCGCCCGGCGGCTGCGGTGTGGTCTCGGCCGTTCCGTCCTGTCGCACAGGGAGCCCCCTCAGCCGTGGACGCTGTGCGCCACGTCGTCCACCATCACCGCGACACCGGACAGCAGTTCGTCCAGCACCTCGCGGTCGGCCACCAGGGGCGGCGAGATCATCAGCATCGTGGCGCCCCGGTCGTCGGGCCGCAGCACCACTCCGGTCCTCCGGAACGCGGCGGGCAGCACCTCCCGCAGTATCCGCCCGGACTGCGCCTCGCTCAACTCCACGCCCGCCTCACGGTCGGCGGTGAACTCGACCGCGTAGAAGAAGCCCATGCCGCGGACCTCCTTGACGACCCGGTGCCGCTGCTTGATCTCCTCAAGACCGGCGCGCAGTTCGGGGCCGAGAGTGCGCACGTTGTCGAGCACGTGCTCGTCGCGCATCGCGGTGATGTTGGCGACCGCGACGGCCGTGGACACCGGGTGGCCGCCCCAGGTGGCACCGTGGGTGAACGTGCCGCCGAGCGGTGAGTCGAACAGGGCGCGCACCAGCGGCTCACGGGCGATCATGCCGCCGAGCGGTGCGTAGCCCGAGGTCGCGCCCTTGGCGAAGGTGATCATGTCGGGTACGACGCCGAAGGCGCCGCTCCCGAACCAGTGCCCCAGCCTGCCGAACGAGCAGATCACCTCGTCCGCGACCAGCAGCACTCCATGGCGGTCGCAGATCCTGCGCAGCTCCCGCCAGTAGCCGTCGGGCGGCACGAGCGCGCCGCGCCCGTTCTGCACCGGTTCGGCGAAGACGGCGGCCACGGTCCCGGGACCCTCCTCGATGATCGCCTGCTCGATGGCGCGCACGCACTCCAGCTCCGCGGCCGGTCCTTGATCGCCGGTCACACCGAGTGTGTGGGGTACGTGCCGCACGCCCTGGAGCAGGGGCTCGAACGGCTCCCGGATCTTCGGCAACCCGGTGACGGACAGGGCTCCCAGTGTCACCCCGTGGTAGGCCATGTGGCGGCTGATGATCTTCGTGCGCCCAGGCTGTCCCTGGCTCCTGTGGTACTGCCGTGCGAACTTGATCGCCGTCTCGACCGCCTCCGAGCCGGAGTTCACGAACCACGTCACGTCCAGGTCGCCCGGTGCCAGCTCGGCCACGAGGCTCGCGGCTTCCACAGACGGCGGGTGTGCGGCGCCCCAGTTGGTCGAGTACGCCATCGTCTCCATCTGCCGGGCGGCGGCCGAGACGATGTCGGAGCGGCTGTGGCCCATGTTCACGCAGAACAGGCCGGCCAGCCCGTCGAGGAACCGCCGTCCCTGCTCGTCGTAGAGGTGGCAGCCCTCGCTGCGGACGAAGACGGGCAGCTCGTCCCCTTGCCAGACGTCCCGCCGGGTGAAGTGCTGGCCCAGGTGCGCCTGCGCTTTGGTGCGCAGCGCGCTCCCGGTGGTGGTGGTCACGGTCATGAGGTGCTCCTTCCGGAGGCAGGGTTGTTGGTCAGTGCAGAAGGGAAGCGGCGTCGGCGTGCTCCAGGCCGTGGGCCTCGGCGACGGGCCGGTACGTCACCCGGCCGTCCAGCACGTTGACGCCCCGCAGCAGGGCGGGGTCGGCCTGGGCCGCGGCCGGCAGCCCCTTGGCGGCGATGGACAGGACGTAGGGGAGGGTGACGTTGGTGAGGGCGTAGGTGGAGGTGTTCGGCACGGCGCCGGGCATGTTGGCCACGCAGTAGAACAGCGAGTCGTGCACGTGGTACACGGGGTCGGCGTGTGTCGTGGGGCGCGAGTCCTCGCAGCACCCACCCTGGTCGACCGCGATGTCCACCAGCACCGATCCCGGGCGCATGCCGGAGACCATCCGGTTGGTGACGAGCTTGGGTGCCCGCGCCCCCGGAACCAGCACGGCCCCGATGACCAGGTCGGACTCCTTCACGGCCCGTTCGAGCTCGTACGCGTTCGAGGCGACTGTCGTGATGCGGCCCTGGTACATCCGGTCGGCGGCGCGCAGCTTGGCGACGTCGAGGTCGAGGAGCGTGACGTCGGCCCACATGCCGGTGGCCACGGCGACCGCGTTCATTCCCGAGACGCCCGCACCGATGACCGTGACCTTCGCCGGACGGGTACCGGAGACCCCGCCCATCAGGACGCCGCGTCCGCCGGCGGCGCGCATCAGGTGGTAGGCGCCGACCTGCGGCGCGAGCCGACCGGCCACCTCGGACATGGGGAAGAGCAGCGGCAGCGAACCGTCCGCGGGCTGTACCGTCTCGTAGGCGACCCCGGTGATGCCGGAGGCGAGCATCGCCTCGGTGCACTCCCGGGAGGCGGCGAGGTGCAGGTAGGTGAAGAGCGTCTGTCCGGCCCGCATCCGCGGGTACTCCTCGGCCACGGGTTCCTTCACCTTGAGGACCAGGTCGGCCTCGCCCCACACCTCCTCGGGGGTGCGCAACACGGAGGCGCCCGCAGCCTTGTAGTCGGTGTCGGCGATGGACGAGCCCGCGCCTGCCTCCTCCTCCACGTACACCGCATGGCCCGCGCGGGTCAGTTCGTGGACCCCGGACGGGGTGATGGCCACCCGGTACTCGTGGTTCTTGACCTCGCGGGGGATGCCGATCCTCATGACGAACTCCCATCTGTGCGGCTGTGTCCAGCGGCGGCGACGGGGTTTACCTTGCGAGTCCGCCTGGTCCGGTGGAAAGTGCCAGGACCGGCGGCTCTGATGGGACCAGACTGCGGGAGGCGGCATGCCACGCACGGTTTTCGAGGTGGACAGGGCTTCGGACGAGCCCCTCTACCGGCAGCTCCGCAAGGCGATCGAGCACGGCATAGGGTCCGGCCTGATGGATGCGGGCGGCCGGCTGCCCTCGTCCCGTGAACTGGCCCGTGAACTGGGGCTTTCCCGGAACACCGTGAACGCCGCCTACCAGGAGCTGGTTGCCGAAGGGTTCGTCGAGAGCCGCGCCCGACAGGGCCTGTACGTCAACCGGGAGATGCGACCGCACTGCGCCGTCGAACCGGACACCGTGGCCCGGCCCTACGACTGGGCCTCCCGCCTGCGCAACCTCCCGAGCCGGGCGGACCCGCTCCCACACATCGAGAAACAGAGCGACTGGGTCGGCTACCCGTATCCGTTCCTGGCGGGGCAGGTCGACTTCCGGGCCTTCCCCGCGCGAGCCTGGGCCCGGTCCCTCAACGATGCGCTGTACCACCCCCACGCACAGTTCAGCCTCCAGGACAGCATCGCCGCCGACGACCCGCTGCTGGCGGAGACGCTGTGCACCCGGCTGCTGCCCGCCAGGGGCGTACGTGCCGAACCGGACGAGGTCCTGGTCACCGTGGGGTCGCAGCAGGGCCTCGATCTGCTCAGCAGGGCGTTGCTGAAGCCCGGCTCGCACGTTGCGGTCGAGGACCCGGGCTACCTGGACGCACGGCACATCTTCGCCCGCGCCGGGGCGGACCTGCTGCCGCTCCCCGTCAACGCCTCGGGCCTGCAGCCACCCGCCACCCTCCACGGCACGGACCTGCTGCACGTCACCCCCAGCCACCACCACCCGACGAATGTCACGCTCGGTATCGGCCGCCGCCGTGAACTGCTGGCGCTCGCCCGCGAGTCGGGCACCGTGATCGTCGAGGACGACTACGACAGCGAGTTCCGCTACCAGGGCCGGCCCACACCGGCGCTCAAGGCTCTGGACGAGACAGGGCAGGTCGTCTACCTGGGAACCTTCTCGAAGTTCCTCGCACCCGGGCTGCGCCTCGGCTACCTGGTGGGTTCCCGGGAACTGATCCGCGAACTGCGCGACATCCGCCGCTACTCGGTACGGCACCCTTCGGGACATACACAGCGGGCCCTGGCGCTGTTCATCCGCTCCGGCGAGTACCACCGGGCCGTACGGCGCTACCGCACGCGGCTGATGCGCAAATGGGAGGCGGCCTGTGCGGCCGCCGACACCTACCTGTGGCGCTGCTCGCCCCCGCCGGGCGGTGTCAGCCTCTGGATGACAGGGCCCGACGGCCTCGACGGGCGCCGCCTGGCACAGCTGGCCCAGCAGCGGGGGGTGCTGATCGAACCCGGCGACCTCTACTTCCTGGGGGAGCGTCCCCCTCGCAACCATTTCCGCATCGGCCTGGCAGCGCCCCAACTCGCGATGATCGACCCGGGCATCGCCCTCCTGGGAGAGCTGGTGGAGGCAGCCACCGACCACGCGTGACGTGACCGGCACGGCACGGATGGCGGGGCTTGTTCGCGCCCGTGCGAGCGGGGCACCACGCGCCACGTACCGCTGATGCCGTGAGGTCTGCGCAGAAACCTCTGCCGAAGGCGTCCCCCTCAGTGAGATGGCCGGTCGCAGGCTGCGGGGAGCAGCCGTGTCGAACGGGTCAGCGGGTCGGCCGGATCCAGGGAGGAGGTCCGGGACAGATACGGGCTCAGGTCTCCGCCCACCGTCAGCCCGTGCAGCTCCACCATCCCCTCCGCCTCGATCCGTGCGGCGACCGACGCCAGGTGGGTGTCCAGCAGGTGCCGTCCGCAGGCCTGCACCGTGGCGCTGTCCATCGGCCCGCCGTCCGAGACGAGGATCAGCAGGCGGCGTCTCTCCGGCCGCCCGGCTGCACGGCGGGAGGCCCACTCCACCGCTTCGCCGCCCACGCCCTCGCGGTAGAGGCTGGGTTGCAGCAGCGCGGCGAGAGCCGGCCGCGCACGGCGGTAAGGCGTGTCGGCGTCCTTGACGAGAAGGTGCAGCCGCTCGTTGAGCCGCCCGGGAAGGGGAGGCCGCCCCGCACGGAGCCAGTCGCGGTGAGCGCGCCCGCCGTGCCAGGAGGACGTGGTGAATCCCAGGACCTCGCTCGCCGCGCCTGCCAGCTCCAAAGCGCGGACCCACACGTCGAGCAGGGCCGCGAGCTGTTCCCTGTGCTGCTTCATCGAGCCGGAGCAGTCCAGCAGGAAGGTCACCGAGGTGTCCATGAGCGGCCCGGTCCGCTCGGTGCGGAACACGTGCCGTTCGGCGGGGGAGACCACCAGCCGGGCCAGCGCCCTCCCGTCGACCAGCCCCTCCTCGCGGCCCCCTGTCCAGCCGTCGGTGCCGGGCAGGGACAGGCGTGTGCGCAGTTCTCTGGCCAGCCGTGCCGTGTGCGGACGCTGCTCGTCGAGGCGCTGGTCCAGTCGGGCACGGAAGGCGTCGATCAGCGCCGGGCGGACGAGCGTGCGCACGGCGCACTCCCGGTCGTAAGCGGTGGTGAAGACGCGGTAGCCCTGTGCGCCGTGCTCACCCTGGGTGCCGCAGCCGGAGACGACGACTCCCTCCGCCGGGCCCCCGTCACCTTCCGCGTCGTCGTCCAGCAGCAGTGCGAACTGCGGATCCCGCTCCGACCTGGGCCGGCTGCGGCCCTCCCGTCCGGCGGCACCCTCGTCGAGCATCGCGGCAACCCCACGGGCCACGGCCAGCGCGTGCGGCGCGTACGCGGCCTGGTCCGCGCGGTGGCGCCGCAGCGCCGCGAGGTGCCGGCCCAGGCGTGCGGCGAGCGCCGCACGTGTGGCCTCGATCAGGTCCTCGGTCTCCGCGAGCACCGGTGTCCCCAGCACCCGGGAGCGGCAGACCTCCAGGGTGGTGTGGAGCAGCAGGCCGCGCGCCGTCTCCGTCAGCCCCGCGTGGTGGAAGGCACGGGCCTGTTCGGTGTGGCGGCGGCGCAGGTTGCGCACTGCGCCCGGCAGCTCGGGCGGGACCTGGGACTCGGCCCGGTACTGCTCCAGCGCTTCGAACAGCAGGCGCTCGACCGGCCCCTCGGGGAGCATCCTGGCGTGCAGCGCGGCGTCGGAGCGGAGGAGCCGCAGGGCCAGCCCGTCCGCCACCCCGCGCAGCGCCTGCGCGCCGTCGTCGGGGGAGTGCCGCAGGTGAGGGGCGTGCACCCGCACCGGAGTGCGGCCCTGATGCAGCCGGTGGCCGCGGAAGGTGAGCCCCGGAGTGCCGCTCAGCGCCCGTACGGCTGCCGCACAAAGCTCCTCGGCAAAGGGCCCCGTCATGCCTCCTCCAGCTCCTGGTCGAAGCAGCGCTGGAACAGCTCGGCGACGAGGGAGCGTTCGTCCTCCTCGCACTTGTTCAGGAACGACAGCCGGAAGGCGAGCGCCGTGTCGTCGAACAGCTCGGTGTTCTCCGCCCAGGTGATGACCGTCCGGGGCGACATGAGGGTGGAAAGGTCGCCGGCCCGGAACCCGGAGCGCGTCAACCCGGCGAGCGCGACCATCGCGTCCACGAGAGCGGGGTCACCGAGTCCGGGGACGCGGGCCCTCACGATCGCGGCCTCCTCGTGCGGGGCCATGTGGCCGAGCGTGGCGACGATGTTCCAGCGGTCCATCTGCGCGTGGTTGAGCCGCTGCGCACCCCGGTAGAGGCCGTACGGGTCACCGAGGCCGACGGTGTTGGCGGTGGCGAAGAGCCGGAAGGCCGGGTGCGGCTCCAGGACCCGGTTCTGGTCGAGCAGCGTGAACCTGCCGTCGCGCTCCAGCAGCCGCTGGATCACGAACATCACCTCGGGCCGCCCCGCGTCGTACTCGTCCAGGACAAGTGCGACCGGCCGTTGGAGTGCCCAGGGGACGATCCCCTCCTGGAACGCGGTGACCTGCTTGCCGTCCCGCAGCGTGACCGTGTCCTTGCCGACCAGGTCGAGCCGGCTGAGGTGCCCGTCCAGGTTGACACGGACACAGGGCCAGTTGAGGCGCGCCGCGATCTGCTCGATGTGGGTGGATTTCCCCGTGCCGTGCGGGCCCTGGAGCAGTACCCGGCGGTTGTGCGTGAAGCCCGCGAGAAGCGCGAGGGTGGCGTCCGGGTCGAAGCGGTATGCGGGGTCCCGCTCCGGTACATGTGCGGAGGACTCGCGGTACGCGGGGACCTTGAGGTCGGTGGGAACGCCGAAGACCTGCCGGGCGCTCACCCACGTGTCCGGAGCCGTCCCCTCGTGCACGGTTGCCGCCTGCGATGCCACGTCGTTCATTCCTGTCCTCCTTCGTGCTCGACGCGGGCGATGGCCTCGGCCGCGCGCTGGAGCGCGGGCAACAGGTCCAGCGCCTTGTCGGCGGTGAGCCGCATGACGGGTGCCTGGACGGCGACACACTGGTTGGAGCGGCCTTCGGGGGTCGGTACCAGCACGGCCACGCACACCAGGCCGGGCAGGAACTCCTCGTCGTCCACCGCGAAACCGTCCCGGCGTACGCGGGTGAACTCCTCCTCCAGCGGCCCCGGGGCGGTCACCGTCCTGGGCGTGTACTGCTTCAGCGGGGCGTGCGAGAGGAGTTTTCCGCGCTGGGCGGGGCTCATCTGGGAAAGGATCATCTTGCCGCTCGCCGAGCAGTGGGCGGGGACGCGCGAGCCGGGGCGCAGGTAGAAGCGCAGCGGCTCAGGGGTCTCGACGCGGTCGAGGTAGACGACCTCGTTGCCGGAGAGGGCCGTGATGTTGCAGCTTTCGCCGATCTCCTCCACCAGGCTGCGCAGCACCGCGTGCCGGGCGCCGTGGTGCGTGGCGTTGAGCAGCAGGTTCTCGGCCAGTCTGCGCAGCCGGACGCCGGTGCCGTAGTGCCGTCCGTCGCTCTGCCGCACCAGCAGACCCGCGCCCTCCATCTGCTGGAGCATGCGGTGCAGCGTCGGTTTCGGCATGCCCGTCTCGTCGACCAGGTCCTGAAGGGTGACGAGACGGTCCTTCGCGGCGATCAGTTCCAGCAGGGCGAACAGCCGCAGAGTGGGCGTGTCGCCGTTGAGTGCGTCCATGGGACGTGCCTCCGTGACGGGTGCTGCGCGGGCGAGGGGTGCGGGTCACCGGGACCGGCCCGGTGACGACCGCGTTCCGAAAAACAAGCTAGCAGGTACCGATTTACGGAACGCATGGTTGACGGGCCTGAGACCGGCTCCCTATGGTCCGGAAAGATTCCGTTTTCAGGAACACGACGTACCGATTCCTTGCCTGCCGCAGCGGGTTGCCCGTGCCCCGGGGCGCCTCTGGGCCCGGCCTGCCGCACGGACCGGGCCGACATCGCGCGCCGCACTTCAGTGAAGGAGCTGGACCATGAGCGAGCAGCAGAAGATGACCCCCTCCGAAGCCTTCGTCGAGACGCTGGCCGCCAACGGCGTGACCGACATCTTCGGCATCATGGGCTCGGCGTTCATGGACGCGATGGACATCTTCGCGCCCGCCGGTATACGCCTCGTACCGGTCGTCCACGAGCAGGGCGCCGCACACATGGCCGACGGATACGCCCGCGTCAGCGGACGGCACGGCGTCGTCATCGGCCAGAACGGCCCCGGCATCAGCAACTGCGTCACCGCCGTCGCCGCCGCCTTCTGGGCGCACAGCCCGGTCGTCATGATCACGCCGGAAGCCGGCACGATGGGCATGGGCCTGGGCGGCTTCCAGGAGGCCCACCAGCTCCCCATGTTCCAGGAGTTCACCAAGTACCAGGCACATGTGAACAACCCGCGGCGGATGGCCGAGTTCACCGCACGCGCCTTCGACCGCGCGATGTCCGAGATCGGGCCCACCCAGCTCAACATCCCCCGTGACCACTTCTACGGCGAGATCGAGACGGAGATCCCGCAGCCGATGCGCGTCGACAGGGGCGCGGGCGGCGAACGCAGCCTCAACGAGGCCGCGGAACTCCTGGCCACGGCCGAGTTCCCCGTGATCATCTCGGGTGGCGGCGTCGTCATGGCCGACGGCGTGGAGCAGTGCAAGGCGCTCGCCGAGCGGCTGGGCGCACCCGTCGTCAACAGCTACCAGCACAACGACTCCTTCCCGGCGAGCCACCCCCAGTGGTGCGGCCCGCTCGGCTACCAGGGGTCCAAGGCCGCGATGAAGCTGATCTCCCAGGCCGATGTCGTGGTGGCCCTCGGTACCCGTCTCGGCCCCTTCGGCACCCTGCCTCAGCACGGCATGGACTACTGGCCCAAGAACGCGAAGATCATCCAGATCGACGCCGACCACAAGATGCTCGGCCTGGTCAAGAAGATCACCGTCGGCATCTGCGGTGACGCCGCCGCAGCAGCCGACGCCCTCACACGGCGGCTGGAGGGCAGGAACCTGGCCTGCGACGCCACGCGTGAGCAGCGCGCGGCGCACACCGCGCAGGAGAAGGAGGCCTGGGAGACCGAGCTCGCCGAGTGGACCCACGAACGCGACCCCTACAGCCTCGACATGATCGCCGAGCAGGACGCCGAGGAAGGCAACTGGCTCCACCCCCGGCAGGTGCTCCGCGAGCTGGAGAAGGCCATGCCGCAGCGCGTCATGGTCTCCACCGACATCGGCAACATCAACTCGGTGGCCCACAGCTACCTGCGCTTCGAGGAACCCCGCTCCTTCTTCGCCCCGATGAGCTTCGGCAACTGCGGTTACGCGCTGCCCACCATCATCGGCGCCAAGGCCGCTGCCATGGACCGGCCCGCGATCGCCTACGCCGGCGACGGCGCCTGGGGCATGAGCATGGGCGAGGTCATGACGGCGGTGCGCCACGACATCCCCGTCACCGCGGTCGTCTTCCACAACCGCCAGTGGGGCGCCGAGAAGAAGAACCAGGTCGACTTCTACGACCGGCGGTTCGTCGCCGGTGAACTGGAGAGCGAGAGCTTCGCGGGCATCGGCCGGGCCATGGGCGCCGAGGGAATCGTCGTCGACGAACTCGAAGAGGTCGGCCCCGCACTCCAGCGCGCCGTGGACCTGCAGATGAACGAGGGGAAGACCACGGTCCTGGAAATCATGTGCACCCGTGAGCTGGGCGACCCGTTCCGGCGGGACGCACTGCAAAAGCCCGTGCGCTTCCTGGAGAAGTACCAGGACTACGTGTAGAAGCCGCGGTATCCGGACGGGTGACCTCCCGATCCGGCCGGGAGCGGGAGGGGCGGCTCTCCCTCACCGCCGCCCCTTCCCGTGCGTCCGGCCGGCCGTCTGCCCCAGTGGCCCGTCCCCTCCGCAGCACCGTTCTCTCCGGGCCCCTCCGTTTTGCAGCACCGAGCGCGTCACCGCCCAGCAGGAGGACCGACGCTCGTCGAAACCCATCAGGAGCACTGATGCTCGTCGAACCGCACGACCCCCTCCCTTTCCCCGGTGCCGCCGGACCCGCTGTCAGACGACTGGCACAAAGGTGGGTGGATCAGCTCGGCGGTGCGGAGCGCAGGCCTCGCGTGGCACTCGTCGAATCAACGGACCCCCGCGTGCTGTGGGCTGCCGCCCGCCTCGCCCAGGAGCGCGCCGTCACACCCGTACTCGTCGCGGACGATCCCGCCGCTGTCCGCGACCGCGCTGCCGACCTCGGCCTGAAGCTCCCCGAGGACCCGTCGCTGCTGGAGATACTGGAACCCTCCCGCTACACCGCAACCCTCCAGGGGCTGCTTAGCGAACGGCCCCGGCTCGCGGCCCACGCCTGCACCGACCCCCTCTTCCTCGCCGCCGCCGCACTCCGCAGCAAGGACGTGGACGTGTGCGTGGCGGGCAGCAACCGTCCCACTGCCGACGTACTGCGGGCCGGACTGCACGTCGTCGGACTGGCACCGGGAATCCGCACCCTCTCCAGCAGCTTCCTCATGGTGCGGCCTGACGGTGACGTGCTCACCTACGGGGACTGCGCCGTCGTCGTGGACCCCGACGCCGGACAACTGGCCGACATCGCCCGTGCGACAGCGGCCACGCACCACGCCCTCACCGGCGAGCGGGCAAGAGTCGCGCTGCTCTCCTTCAGCACGCGCGGCAGCGCGGCCCACCCTCGTGTGGACGCGGTGCGGGAAGCCCTCGCGCAACTGCGCGCCTCCGTCCCCGAACTGCCCGTGGACGGCGACCTCCAGTACGACGCGGCCGCCGACCCCGACGTCGGCGCGGCGAAGGCCCCCGGCTCGCCCGTCGCCGGGCGGGCGAACACCTTCGTCTTCCCCTCCCTGGAGGCGGGGAACATCGGCTACAAGGTCGCCCAGCGCGTCGGCGGCTGCGCCGCCATCGGCCCGCTGCTCCAGGGACTCGACGCGCCCCTGCACGACTTGTCGCGCGGCTGCACCGGATCCGACATCGCGGCCCTCGCCCTCGCGGGCGGTGTGCAGGCCGTCACCGCCGCCCAGGAGACGTCATGACCACCATCAGCCTCGCCGTGCTCGACCTCGCCGGTACGACAGTGACCGACGGCGGAATCGTCGAGGACGCCTTCTCCCACGCACTCGCGGGAGCAGGCGTCCGCCGGGAGGACACGCGCTACGACGAGATGATGCGCTACGTCCGCGACACCATGGGGGAGTCCAAGATCGGTGTGTTCCGGCACCTCTTCCCCGGCGACGAGGCCGTGGCCCAACGGGCCAACACCGCCTTCGAGGAGGCGTACGGGCAGATGGTCGCGGCCGGCCGCTGCTCCGCACTGCCCGGCGCCCGCGAGGCCGTCGAGGCACTCCGCGCCCACGGCTGCGCCGTCGTCCTCAACACCGGTTTCTCGCCCGGCACCCGCGACGAACTCCTCTCCTCCCTGGGCTGGTCCCACCTCGCCGACGCCGTGCTGTCTCCCGCCGACGCCGGACGTGGCAGGCCCTACCCCGACATGGTGCTGACGGCACTGCTGCGCACGGGAGCCCCCTCGGTCGACTCCGTCGCGGTCGTGGGGGACACCCCGCACGACATGCTGGCGGGCCGCGCCGCAGGAGCGGGCCTGGTGGTCGGCGTGCGGACGGGTGGGCACACCCCCGCGGCCCTGCGCACCGCGGGAGCCGACCAGGTACTCGACTCGGTGGCCGACCTGCCCGCCCTGCTCGCGGCAACCAGGCCGGCCGCATGATCCGCACCTGTGCGGGACGGCAGGGCGACGTGACTCGGACACGTGTGTGCCGTACAGCGTTCTCCGGGCACCGCGGTGGTCTGCATCTGATCACGCGTCCCGGTCAGGCCCGTCGTAGGTGCAGAAGCCCTGGCCCGACTTGACGCCCAGGTACCCGGTGTCGACGGGAGCGGTACGGGGCGGTTACGTGAGCCTCCTGAGCTGCCTCTGCCTCCCCGCCATGCTGTGGGCCGCCGTCGCGCAACTGCCCGGAATCCGCGTTCACCTGCAGCACGATTCCTCGGCCGGGGTGGTCGACCAAGCGGGCAAAGGGACCCTGGATCCCGGATTCGTCCGCGACCCGGCCCGGCTCACCGGCGAACTGGTCAGCACCGTCATCGCCACCGAGCGGATCGGCGCCGTGCTGCCCCACGGTCACCGTCTGGCCGGGAGGGACGGGATCGATCTCGCCCAGCTCGCAAACGAGGACTTCGTGCTGCCCGACCCGACCGCGCTGCCGGCACTGGCCGGGCAACTCCGCGTCGCCTGCCGCGAAGCCGGATTCACCCCGCGCGGGGTGGCCGTCGCCGACGACCTCAGCGGCCTGTTCAGCTAGGTCGGCGCGGGCCTCCGCGTCAGCCTCGTACCCGAACGGCTGCGCCACCTCGCCTTCGCGGGGTGTGCCCGGCACCGCTCCACGGACCCTCCGGGCACTTCGACACAGCAGTGCACGCTCTCCACCGCTCCGACGCCGACCCCGGGGTGATCCGCCTCCTGGCCGTGGCCCGGAGCGCGCAGGTCCCAGAGCGCTGATCCGGCGTGCGGAACGCGCCCGCTCGCTCAGGCGCCCACGGTCCCGTCGACACCCTCACGCAGGAAGTCCGCATGCCCGTTGTGGCGGCCGTACTCCAAGAGCACGTGCACCATCACCATGCGCAGTGACACTTCCTCTCCCCATCGGGGCTGGCGGCCGACCCGGTCCAGGGACCCGGCCTCCCCCTCGATGCGGCGTGAGTTCGCCACCTCGGCCTCCCAGACTGCGAACGCTTCGCCCCTGGTCGACAGGCGCGCGTCGTACGCCGCCTGGAAGTCGACCGTGTCCGACCAGACCATGGGCGCGTCGTTGTCCTCGAAGACCCGGCGGAACCATGCACGTTCCACCTCTGCCATGTGCCGCACCAGACCGAGCAGCGAAAGCGTCGACGGCGGCATCGACTGCTGCCGCAGTTCCTCGTCGGTGAGCCCCTCGCACTTCATGGCGAGGGTTGCCCGGTGATAGTCGAGGAAAGCCCGCAGCGTGTCGCGTTCGCCGCCCGAACGGGGCGGTGCTGTGCGCTGGTCGTCGGCCACTTGGCGTGCTCCTTGTCCGTGCTGTGCTCGGGACCAGTATCCCGTCCCCGTCGGCTGTCGCCGGACGACGGCCGGCTCCCGCGTCCCCGCTTCGGCTGCTACCGGGTGCGGGTGGTTGTCAGCGGGAGCAGGATCTCCTCCACGACGGCCTCCACCTCGGACGGGGGTACCGAGCCGGTCTGCATCGACTCGGCGACGATCAGGCGGGGGCCGACCGAGGCGATGCGCCCGGTGACCGCATCGGGACGGGCTTCGCCGCGGTCGGCGGCGGAACGCAGCATGCCCAGCAGGAGGCGCTGGTGCGGCACGATCAAGGTACGGAAGACCTCGTCGAACAACTCCGGGTGCCGCGGGCGCTGTGCGATCAGCGGTCGCAGCGCCCGTCCGCGGGGTTCCTCCAGCGCGCGGGCGAAGGCGCCCAGCACGATCAGCAGATCCTCGCGGAGCGAACCTGTCTCCGGTGCGTCGGCCGCGGGAAAGCCGGTGGCCGGGTCGGACAGCGCCGCCAGGACGAGCTCCGCGGGGCAGGACCACCGGCGGTAGAGAGCGGCCTTGCCCGTGCCCGCTCGGGCGGCGACCTTCTCGAAGCTCAGCTCTTCGAAGCTCGTCTCGGCCAGCTCTTCCAGAGTGGCCAGAAAGATCGCCCGGGTGAGCGCGGCCCCTCGCCGGCGGGTGGTGGTGCTGCCGGGTTCCGGCGGAACGGGTCGGGGCGAGTCGGCGGGCCGGCGGTCGGAAGGCATGCCCATGGTTATAGCTCTCCGACGGCGGGTGCGGCGAACGCGCGCAGTCGGGAGCAGGGCGTACAGTCAGTAGTGAACATTTTGGTTCTCTATTCGGAGGTGTTCCCTTCCGTGGTGGTCCCGCGTATCGACGTACACGCTCACTACCTCGGCGGGACCGTCGCGGAGCTCTTCCGCTCGGGCTTCGCCCTGGCCGGCGGCTACACGATGAGCGTCTCGTGGTCGCCCGAGGAGGCGCTCGGCTACATGGACCGCCTCGGCATCGCCACCCAGATCCTCTCCACGCCCTGGATCTGCACCGGCACCGCGGACGACCCCGACTTCGGCCGTCGCTTCGCGCGTGCGGTGAACGAGGAGTACGCGCAGCTCATCGAGGGATACCCAGGCCGGTTCGGCGCCTTCGCCGCGCTGCCGGGCGACTCCACGGAGACGATGCTGGAGGAGTTGGCGTACGCGCTCGACACCCTCCACCTGGACGGTGTGCTGCTGACGTCCAACACGGCCGGCCGCTATCTGGGCGAGGAGTGGGCCGAGCCGCTGCTGGCCGAGCTGAACCGGCGGCAGGTACCGGTCCTCCTCCACCCGACCGACAGCCCCACAATCGTGGACAACCTCGGTTTCGGCCGCCCCAGCTCGGTGTGCGAGTTCCCCTTCGACACCGCGCGCAACATCGTCAACGCGCTCTACCGCGGCGTCTTCCGGCGCTGTCCCGACCTGAAGCTGATCCTCGCCCACTGCGGGGGGCCGTTGCCGACCCTGGGCTGGCGCATCGCCGAGCACAGCACCATGGGCCAGGGCCCCGACGACGCAGGCGTCGACCCGGACCACGTCACCAGCGTGCTTGCCGGGCTGCACTACGAGACCGCTCTGGCCGGGGCGCGGCACTCGATCCTGCCGACGCTGGAGGTCACGGGCGCTGAGCAGCTCCTGTTCGGAACCGACTGGCCCGCAGCCCCCGAGTCCACCGCGCTCCGCAACACGGAGCAGTTGATGACCGGCGGCGCCCTCACCGACGCACAGCTCACCGCGGTGCAGCGCGACAACGCGCTGCGGCTCTTCCCCCGTTTCGCCTGACACCTGCCCTCTTCGTCTGGAGTACGCATGGCCGACAAGACGGCCCTCACCAACGTGCGCGTCTTCGACGGCGTGGACCTGACCGGGCCCACGACCGTGGTCGTCGACGGGCCGGTCATCGGCACGGACGCGAGGGGCGTGGAGATTCTCGACGGCGGGGGCGGCACCTTGCTGCCCGGCCTGTTCGACGCCCACGTGCACATGAACGCCCCCGGAGAGCCGGCCGAGCTCCTCGACCACGGCATCACCACCGCTCTCGACATGGCCTGCTTCCCGGCCGAGAAGATGCGCTCCTTCCGGGGCATGGCTCCCGACATCCGCAGCGCCGGAACGCCTGCCATCGGCCCCGGCGGGCCGCACTCCCACATGCCGGGCATGCCCCGGGAAGCCGTTCTGGACGGACCGGAGGGGGCAGAGGAGTTCGTGGCCCGGCGCGTCGCGGACGGTGTCGACTACATCAAGATCGTCGTCGACGGCGACCGGCTCGGTCAGGCCACGGTCGACGCCCTCGTCGCCGCCGGGCAGCGCAGCGGCAAGCTCACCGTCGCCCACGCCGCTTCCCTCGCCTCCTTCCGGCGTGCCGTACGCTCCGGCGTCGACGTCGTCACCCACGTGCCACGGGACGGCGTCCTCGACCAGGAGACCGTCGCGCAGATGGTGGAACAGGGCCAGGTCGCGGTGCCCACCCTCGCCATGATGAAGGCCGTGATCAAGGGAGCCGGTACGGAAGGCGAGGACTACTCCTGCAGCCGGGAGAGCGTCGCCGCACTCCATCGGGCGGGGGTGCCGGTTCTGGCGGGCACCGACGCCTTCGCCGGCCCCGCCCCGGTACCCGACCCCGTCCCCCATGGAACGGGCCTCCACCACGAACTGGCCCTCCTGGTCGATGCCGGACTGACCGCAGCGGAGGCCCTCCGAGCCGCAACCGTCCTGCCCGCTCGCCACTTCCGCCTCCGCGACCGCGGCGCCCTCACCGCCGGGCTCCGGGCCGACCTGCTCCTGATCGACGGCGACCCGCTGACCGACATCACGGCCACCCGCAACATCCGGCGCGTCTGGTGCGCCGGCGCAGAGCACGCGCGCGCCCACTGAGAAAGCGGGCTGCCTGGTGGTCCGCCGTCCCGGGGGCACCGTTGCCCCGTACGACAACGAAAGGCCCGGCACCTCATGGCGGAACAACGTGACGAACTGATCGACGTGCACGCCCACTTCGTCACCGACACCTATGTGGCCGCAGCCCGGTGCGCCGGTCATCTGCATCCCGACGGCATGCCCGGCTGGCCGGCCTGGAGCGCCGAGGAGCACCTGCGGATGATGGATGAGCACCGTATCCGTACGTCCGTGCTGTCCGTCTCCTCACCCGGCGTCCACTTCGGCGACGACGCGGCGGCCCGCACGCTGGCTCGGGAGGTGAACGCATACGGAGCCCGTATCTCCCAGGACCACCCAGGGCGTTTCGGCCACTTCGCCTCACTTCCGCTGCCCGACGTGGACGGCTGCCTGACCGAGCTCGCTCATGCGCTGGACGAGTTGGGAAGCGACGGTGTCACCGTCGAGTCCAACGCCCACGGCCGCTACCTCGGTGACCCTGCGTTCGAGCCGCTCTGGGCCGAACTGGACAGCCGCGAGGCCGTCGTCTTCGTCCACCCGACCTCCCCCGCGTGTCCGGAGACGGTCGCCGTCGGACGGCCCCGCCCGATGCTGGAGTTTCTCTTCGACTCGGCCCGCACGGTCTCCGACCTGGTGCTCGGCGGTGTGCTGGCGCGTTACCCGAACGTGCAGTGGGTCCTCACCCACGGCGGGGGAACTCTCCCGCTGCTGGCCGACCGGATCGAGCTCTTCCGCACCGCCCTGGGCGAGGGCTCGTCCGCCGGTCCCACCGTGCAGGAGCAGGTGGGCGAGCTCTGGTTCGACATCGCCGGGACTCCGTTTCCGCACCAGGTCCCCGCCCTCGCCACGGCCTTCGGAACCGAGCGGGTGCTGTACGGCAGCGACTACTGCTGGACCCCCGCATCGGCGGTCGCACGGCAGATCGCCTCCGTGGACACCGCCCACCAGCCGGAGCCCGCCACGTGGCGGTCGCTCACCTCGGCCAACGCCTGCCGCCTCATGCCCCGGCTGGCCTCGGGGAAGGGGCCCGGAGACGCAGAGGAGGGGAGGAGAGGCTGAGCATCGACCGCGACCGCGCGGCAGGTGCCGTGGGTGTGTGCGGGTGGGGCTGCGCAGTCCGCGGGTGGCCGTGCGGACGGTTCAGCCGAACCATCGGGCCAGGGCGCTTTCGAGGGTTTCCGCATCCGTACTGGACCAGGCGATGTAGCCGTCGGGCCGGACGAGGAGGGCGTCGGCGCCTTGCGTGTCCTCGTCGGTGGCGGCGACGACCTGGCGGACCCGGTCGGAGCGGGCTCCCAGTCGCCTCTCCTTTCCGTCGAGGCAGAGGAGCAGCCCCTGGCCTGAGTGCATCAGATCGCTGGCGCGGGTGGAGCCGTCTTCCGTGGTGAGATGGTGATCGATGAGGCGGGGGCCGAGGCCCGGGTAGCGAAGATCGAGCCCGGACATCAGCCCGGAGAGGTAGCGGTTGGTGTCGGGCAGGCGCAGCAGCTCCGTCATCAGTTCGCGGAGTGCGCCGGCGTCCTCGTCGCGGCCGGGATTCATCAGCAGGCCCTGCGCCTGGGTGTGCCGCAGCACGCGCGAGGCCACGGGGCGGCGTTCTTCGTGGTAGCTGTCCAGCAGGCCTGCGGGCGCCCAGCCGTGCACCGTGGCGGCGAGTTTCCAGCCGAGGTTGACGGCGTCCTGTACGCCCAGATTCACTCCCTGGCCGCCGATGGGCATATGGATGTGCGCGGCGTCCCCCGCGAACAGGACGCGGTTCTCGCGGTAGCGCTCGACCTGTCGTACGGCGTCGCTGAACCGCGAGGCGGCCCGCAGCTCGCCCAGTTCCGTCCCCGGCCCGTACACGGCCTGGAGCGGCTCGTTGACCTCGTCGGCGGTGACGGGCGCCTCGCGTCGCGGACCGTCCCCGGACAGCTTCCCGAAGAGCATGCGGTACAGGCCGTCGTCCAGGGGGTGAAGGATGGTGAAGAAGCCGTTCGCGAAGCGCGGGTAGCGGCTGAAGTGCCCGCGCGTGGTCGCAACGGTGTCGGACGCGGACGCAAGGGTCAGGTCGGCGGCCACCGCTGACATCCGGCCCGGCCTTCCGGGGAAGGGCACGCCCAGCAGGGAACGGACGGTGCTGTGCGCCCCGTCGCAGGCGACCAGATAGTCGGCGTGGATGTTCCCGGCCCGCACGCCGTGTCCGTCCTGCGCGACATCCGCGACCTCGTGGCCGCGCAGCACCGGGACGCCCCGGCCGACCAGGAGCTGTTCCAGGTGTGCCTCCAGCCGCGCCTGGGGGAGTGGGACCGGATACGGGTGACGGCTGCGCCAGGGGCGGCAGTCGAGCTCGACGGGGAGCATGGCGAAGTGGCCGCCGATCGGTTCGTGAGGCGGTGCGCCGTCGAGCAGCGGGTCCAGGAGCCCGCGCAGGTCGAGCACCTCGGCCGTGCGCGGCTGCAGGGCGCCGGCGCGGGACTGTGTGCCGCGCTCGCGCTGCTGCTCCAGGACCACGACCGACACCCCTGCCAGGGCCAGCTCGTAGGCCAGCATCAGCCCGGTCGGCCCGGCGCCCACCACTGTCACCTGGGTACGCATGCCACCCCTCGATTCCACATCTGTTCTGCATCAAGTGCAAAGATGCACTCAGTCTACCCCAAGGTAGACTGAGTGCATGAACGCACGGATGGGCCTGCGAGAGCTCAAGAAGGAACGGACGCGGGAGACGATCGCCGAGACGGCGATCCGACTGTTCCTGGCGAAGGGGTTCGACCAGGTCTCGGTCACGGAGGTCGCTGCCACGGCGGAGGTCTCCCGGCGGACCCTGTTCACCTACTTCCCGACGAAGGAAGACCTGGTGCTGCAGCGGTTCGCCGACCACGAGAGCGAGGCCGCCCGCATCGTGCGCGCCCGCACGGACGGCCAGGACCCGCTCGAAGCCCTCCGGGACGCCCTGCTGACGGCCTTGGAACAGCGGGACCCGAACACCGGGATGAACGACAACCCGGAGACCAGGGCCTTCTTCCAGATGATCCTCGACACCGAGAGCCTGGCGGCGCGGCTGACCCGGTACGCCTCACGCGGTGTCGACGCGCTGGCCGAGGCGTTGCAGGAGGCAGGGGCGGACCCGTTGGCCGCGCGTCTCACGGCGGCTCAGGTGCTCGCGGTGCAGCGCGAACTCGCGGTCATGAACCACACCAGCCTCATGGACGGTTCCTCCGCCGAAGACCGTCACCACGAGGCGGTCCGGGCAGCCGAGCGCGCCTTCGATCTGCTGCGTTTCGGGACGGCTGCCGGACGCCGGATGTGTTGAGCACGCGGCGCGGCGCCCACGCGCGGAGAGCGCCTGGGCGTCGTTCACACGCGCTCGCAGCGGTGAAATCACTCTCGCGGGCTTTCGGGCCTGGCGCCTGTCGCTCGCGCGGTGGCGGCGGCCTCCAGCAGGGACCATCCGTCGATGTCCGTCACCTTCCGTTCTCCCGCCTGCCGGTCGCGCGCCGGTGCCACGTCGAGCAGCGATCGGACAGCACCGGGCTCGTGCAGGTTCAGGGTGGCGCCCCGGGTGAAGCCCACGTCCCCGGAACCGGAGGGCGCCCCGCCCGGTATGTACCGGCCGGGGCCGTCGGCGAAGACGATGCGCAGCGGGCCGCTGGAGCCGGGAGGCTGGGGGAACAGCGTGAGGATCTGACGGCAGTCCACGGAACGGCCCTCGTGGTCCCTTCGATGACTGTGACGCAGGGTCCACATGTACACCCGGCCGTCGACGACCAGCCGACGGGGCTTGTTCGAACGGCGAGGCATGCAGCCGAGGATACGTGTCCTGGTCGACAGGAAGCCCTTCAGCGGTGGTCGCACTCCGTTGCGGCGGAACCGGATCCTCGGCTCGGTTGCTCCGGGGGGCCTGGCCGCCGGCAACTCATGCGAGGGGCACCGTGCCGCAGGGGGACCGTGTCAGCGGTAGCGGGCAAGTGCGTCGTAGTGCTGTTGCAGGGCCGGGGAGAGAGCGACCCGGTCGTCCTGGAGGAGGTTGTTCGCCATGGCCCGGGCTGCGGGCTCACCCTTGCGGAAGGCTTGGGCGATGTGCTGGGCGTGGACGGGTTGCAGGCTTTCGCCGAAAGGTGCCTCGTTCGGGTCGGTGACCGCCTCGATCAGGCAAGGGCCGTCGGTGGCCATCGCCTGGGCGAACACCTCGGCGGCGTCGGCCGGCTCCTCGATGCGGAAGGCCTGCAGGCCGCAGGCACGGGCGACTGCGGCGAAGTCGATCGGGTACAGCTCGCACCCCATCTGCGGATTGCCGAGCAGACCGGTCTGTTCCCAGACTTCCAGCGCGAGGGAGTTGTTGCGCAGTACGACCACCTTGATCGGCAGGTCGTACTGGGCGAGGGTGGCCAGCTCGCCCAGGCCCATGCTCATCGAGCCGTCGCCGGTGAAGGCGATCACCGGGCGGTCCGGGTGGGCGAGCTGCGCGCCGAGGGCGTAGGGCAGCGCGGAGCCCATGGTGCACAGCGTGCCGGAGAAGGAGTACCGCATTCCCCGGCGCAGCCGCAGGCGGCCTCCCCAGGCGGTGACGGTCCCCGCGTCCCCGGTCACGATCGCTCCGTCCGGCAGCGCCTTGGACAGCTCCCAGGTCACCACCTGCGGCCGCATCGGTGTGCCCGAACTCGCGGCCTGCTCACCGATCAGCTGCCACCACCGCCGGTAGGTGTTCTGCGCCTGCTGGAGGAAGGAGCGGTCGTTCTTGCGCTCCAGCAGGGGCAGCAGGCGCTGCAGGACCGCTTGCGCATGGCCGACCAGGCCGACCTCGACGGGGTAACGCATGGCGATGCGGTCGGCGTTCAGGTCGATCTGCACACCGCGTGCCTGGCCGGGCCAGGGCCAGAACTCGTAGTAGGGGGTGGAGGAGCCGACGATGAGGAACCCGTCGCAGTTCTCGAACGCCTCGTGCGAGGCGCGCGTGCCGATCAGTCCCATGCCGCCGGTGGTGTACGGGCTGTCGTCCGGTACACAGTCCTTGCCCAGCCCCGCCTTGACCAAAGGAGCCCCCAGTACGTCCGCGACCTGTTCGAGAAGGTCACCGGCGCCGCGAGCTCCGGCCCCCGCGCAGATCGCCACCCGCTCGCACCCGTTCAGCACCTCCGCGGCGGCCCGCAGCTGCTCCTCGGGCGGGATCACCGTGAAGGGCTGCGGGGCGAGCGACAGGTGGCTGGGGACGTTCTTCGGCGACGCCGTGTCCTGATCGAGGGTGAAGGACTGGACGTCGATGGGGATCGCCACATGGGAGGGGGTGCGGTTCATCAGTGCGCTGCGCACCGCCAGGTCGGTGACCGCGAGCGCATGGGTGGGGCCCATGATCCGCTCGGAGAACAGGCAGGCGTGCTCGAACAACCGGTCGGAGGGCAGATCCTGCAGAAAGTGCGCGCCGACCGTGTCGTGATACGACAGGCCGGTGAGTGCGATCACCGGGGCGCCGTCGATGCGGGCGTCGTACAGGCCGTTGAGCAGGTGGACCGCTCCGGGGCCCGCCGTGGCGACGCACGCAGCCGGACGGCCGGTGAACTTGGCGTAGCCCACACAGGCCAGGGCGGCGCTCTCCTCGTGCCGCACGTGCACCAACCGCATCTGCGGATGGGTCCGCAGCGCCTCGAAGAACCCGTTGACCTGGTCCCCGCAGATGCCGAAGACGGTGTCGACGCCCCACTCCAGCAGCCGCTCCACCACCAGGTCCGACGTGGTCCTGGAACCGGATTCCGCCGCAGACCGCTCACTCACGGGCAGATCCTCTTTCCGTACTCGGCGTGACGCCCGCCTGGCCGGCCGGGCCCGCGGCTCCTCCGGCGCAGGGTCCCCCGCCGTGGCCCGCCCTACGTCCGCACATGACGCGTTCACCGGTACGGCCCTCACCTGAACGCTGAACGGAACCGGGACGCCGGGACGGTGCGCCCGCCCTTGTCCGACCGACCGTGCCCCGCAGCCTGTCAGGACAGCGCGGAGGCGACATGCAGGTCCGTGTTCTTGGTCTCCGGCGCCATCAAGAGGCTGACCACGGCGCCGACCAAAGCGATTGCTGCGGCGATGTACATCGTTGCGCTCAGGCCCAAGGACGTCAGTGCCCAGGGGGTGGCGAAGGTGCCGATCGCGGAGCCGACGCGGCTGATCCCGGTGCACAGGCCCACGGCTGTGGCCCGGACGTTGGTGGGGAAGAGTTCGTTGGGGTAGATCCACTCCAGGATGGAGGGTCCTCCGTTGAACACGGCGTAGACGGCGAAGGCGCACGCGATCATCCACAGGCCCGAGTCCGGCGCGACGGCGAGGTAGAGCAGGCCGAGCGCGGAGACCGCGAAGCCGCCGATGAGGATGGGGCGCCGCCCCAGGCGGTCCACGAGGAGCAGGGCGACGATGTTGCCGACCAGGAAGAACAGGTTGATCAGGCCGTATCCGAGGTTTGCCTCGTCGCTGCCGCCGTTCAGGTCGAAGAGCGTCAGCATCTGCGGACCGAAGGCGTATATCGCGAACAGTGTGACGATGGTGCAGGTCCAGAAGACCGAGATGAAGACCACGCGGGTGAGGTAACCGCCGCTGAGCAGGCCACGGATCGAGGTGGTCCCTTCCTCCTCCGGGAGATCGTCGAGCGTGGCTCGGTCCCCGACGGTCTTGCGCAGCACCTTGAGGGCCTCTTCCCTGCGCCCCTTGCTCAGCAGCCAGCGAGGGGATTCCGGGATGCTGGTACGGGCGATCACGATGAGCGCCGCAGGGAGAGCGGAGGAGGCGAGCATCCATTTCCAGCCGTCGGGTGAGCGCAGCAGGAAGTAGCCGACGAACGCCGCGACCGTCGCCCCGACGAACCACATGGCATTGAGCCCTCCGAGGAGTTTGCCCCTCCAGGACTTCGGCACGAACTCGGTGACGAGCGAGGTGGCGATGGGGTAGTCCGCGCCGACCGCGATCCCGATGAGCAGACGCAGTACGAAGAGTTCGACCTCGTTGGTGACGAAGAACTGCGCCACCGAGCAGACGATGATCGCGATGAGGTCGATCGTGTACATCAGCTTCCGGCCGATGCGATCTGTCACCGCACCGAACACTGCGCCGCCGAGAAAGACACCGATGAGTGCCGAGGCGCCGATGAGGCCGGACCACAGGGTGCTCACGTCCCAGAGCGACTGTATCTGCACCATGGCGATGCCGATGATGGCGAGTACGTAGCCGTCGAGGAAGGGGCCCCCGGAGGAGTAGAGGGTCAGTTTCCGGTGGAATCCGTTGAGTCGGGCACTGTCGAGCGAGACGCGGGCCTGGTCCGGTGCGGAACTGGCGGTGTCGACGTTCATGGGGACCGTCCCATCAAGGGTTCGAGAACGCAGGGAGCTCTCGGCGCGGTGCGTGAGAGCGGGGACTTCCGGGGCGCTGAGGCCGGGGCGCATGGCGGGGCGACCGCATGCGGTCCTGTTCCGTGGCGTTGCGCCGTCGGTGTCGGCGGGCGGGGCCGTCCGAAGGGATGCAGAAGCCGGCCGGGACCGCCACGACGGTGCCGACTTTGATGCGCTCGCCGCCTCGGCACCGCGCGACCCTGTGGGGGCGTCGGAAGCGGCGGCGGAATGCCTGTCAGGCGGTCAGGTCGAGACGAGCCGGGGCAGGTTGTCGCGGTAGCACCCGGTCGGGCCGAAGAGATGACCGGTGGCGTCGAGTGCCGTGGCGCGTGCGGGCGCCGACCTCACGGTGCTCGGACTCCGGCTCCGGCCGGTTCGGGAAGGAGGAACCGGCGTGCGGCGGCGCAGGCGCTCGACCATACGTCACGGTCCACGTGCAGGCCGTCCTTCCGCGCGGTGGTGAGGCGTTCTTGCTGCTGCGCCGCGCTGCGGGTCGGCGCGAGGCCTGTCGGGAGGGTCTCCTCGGTCCACCGGCTCAGCAGGACGCCTTCGCCGCACGAGAGGGGGATCTTCGTGGAGAAAGCAGCGCGGGGGCCGCGTGCGACGCTGCCTGGGGAGTGGCCTGCCCGGTACACCGCGCCGTGCGGTGTGGCCCGTACCGAGACGTCCGGCGACCCGTCTGCTCGCATCGCGGTGGCGAGGAGCGGAGTCGTGGTGCGGGCGGCGGAGTCGAGAAGGACCCATTCCAGAGCCCGCGTCCACCTCAGCCCTGACAACAGCACCAGCCGTTCGCCGGCCGCGGCCAGATCCGCTGCCAAAGTACCCAGCAGCAGTGGCCCCCGGCCCGCCGGATCGTGCAGGACGTCGATGCTTCCGCCCTCGCGTGAGACCGGCACCCGAGCGTGCGGTACGTGGTCGAGCTCTTCGATCAGCGCCCGGACGCCCTCACCGTCCAGGATCTCCCCCGAAACGGTGAGGTCGGCGACCGTGGCGGCTTCGCCGCCCGAGGCGCCTGCCGCGAGAGCCGCACGGAAGGCGACTTCGCGGACTTCCCGGACCGAGACGCGGCATGGGGCGCCGCTGTCCGCTCCCGTCGTGCTCCTGGCCGAAGCGTCGGGATGCGGGGTGGCAGGACGGACACGGCCAGTGGTCAGGGGAGTCACGATGCCTCCGCGGAGTCGAAGACCTCGGTGAAGAGCCGGAGCCAGTTCCCTCCGAGCACCTTCGTGAGGGTGTCGTCGTCGAGGCCGACCGACTGCAGACCTTCGGTGACGGCCGGAAAGTCCGCGGGCCCCGCGAACCACTGGGGCCAAGCGGGCCACTCGGGTTCGACCGGGTTGGCGGATGCGGGTCGCCATCGGCCGTTGCGCAGCCAGGCGACGAAGTCCTGCGACCAGTTCCGTGTGCAGTCGCTGCCGATGGCCACATGGTCGGGCCCGATGTCGTCGACGAGACGGGCGACCATGGTGCAGAACTGTTCCCGTGTGGTCAGTTCACCGCCCAGTACGTTGGGGTACAGACAGCAGCCGATGACGCCTCCGCGCCCGGCCAGGGCCGTGATGACCTCGTCCGGCTTGTTCCTCGGATGGTCCAGGAACCAGGTCGGGTTGGCGTGGGTGATCGCCACGGGCTGCTGGGAGGCGTCTATGGCGTCGCGTGAGGTCCGGTTGCCCACGTGGGAGAGGTCGACGAGCATGCCGACGCGGTTCATCTCTGCGACGACGAAGCGGCCGTACGCGCTCAGCCCGGAGTCCTCCGCGTCGTAGCAGGCGCCGCCGACCAGGTTCTGGATGTTGTACGTGAGTTGGGCGACGCGGACGCCGAGCCGGTGGAAGACCTCCACGAGCCGGTAGTCGTCCGCGAACGGCGAGGTGTTCTGGAACCCGAGCAGGACGGCGACCTTGCCCGCGGCTTTCGCGGCCCGTATCTCCTCAGCCGTCTCCGCGAGCACGACCACGTCGTCGTTGTCCCTGGCCAGTTGGTACCAGTCGGCGATCGCCCGGGTGGTCTCGGCCGGCCCCTCCCACACGGCACAGGTGGCGTTCACCCCCGTGACGCCGCCGGCGCGGAGCTCCTGGAGGACCTTGCGGTCCCAGTTGTTGATCTGCAGGCCGTCGATGACGAGCAGGTCGTCGTGGTCGAGTGAGCTCACTGAGCATCCTTTCCGGGCTTGCGGGTGAAGATCCAGTCGTGGTCGGTACCGGCTGAGACGTCCGCGGCCCTGGGCGCTCCGGAGAAGAGCGTGACCCGCAGCCAGTCCGTGGACTGAGGGCTGTAGTTGTCCATGCCGTACAGCGCGAGCTGGAACCGTTGCAGATGGAGGGGGAGGAAGTCCTCGGCCAACAGGTTGGCGCGCACCTCCGCGTACGGGAGGTTCGCCAGCGTCTGGATCCTGGCGACCGCTCCGCGGTGCCAGGGGTGGGCCAGCAGGAACTCGGCCACCGTCTGCGTCCCGTCGCTCCCGGTGAGGTCGTCCAGCAGTGCGGACACCGCACGCGCGATGTCGACGGGGTGCTCCAGCTGCTCCCCGGGATCGTTGCACCGCCGCCCGCGTCGGGGTTCCTCGTTGTTCGCCGAGGAGAACCAGAAGTGCGCCTGCTGCGCGGGATCGGTGAAGTCGAAGCGCCTCGCCCATCCGTAGCGGTCGAGTGCGATGCCGCGCAGTTCTTCGCCGGTCTGGGCCGGCCGCACGTGGAGGGACTCGTCGCAGCGCAGCAGTGCTTCGATGTCGGAGTCCAGCTCGTCGTGGACCTCGACCAGCACCGAGTCGAGAACCCCGCGGGCTTCCAGCCCGATCGCCTCGGCCGCCGCATGCAGCGTCTGCCAGGCCCGGTCGGTCGGCTCCCCCCGGACGGTTCCCGATGCCACGTACTCGGCCAGCAGCACCGCCAGTGCGTCGAGCTGCTCAGCGAGCTGTGGACAGGGCAGATACGGCTCCGTGGCCAAGGTGTCACGCTCGCGGTAGTAGCCGCGGGCGCGGTCGAGCAGAGCGCACACCCGGGCCGTGCGCGGGTCTCGCGGCGATGTGCGCTGGTGCAGGGCGTGGGCGAGGGGCAGTTCCCGTACGGCGCACCACGCGTCCAGCACCTGCGGGTGGTTGATCACGTACGGCACCATGCCGAGCCCGGTGGCGTTGCCGAGCCCGAGGAAGCATCTCCAACCGCCGGCGAGCTGGACCGCGCTTGCGCTCCTCGCCGCCGCGCAGTGCTCCACCAGGTCGTAGCTGAGCTCGCGCAGCAGCCACGCGGCCAGCATCTGGGCGCGGTAGGGCGGCCGCAGGGGATGGCCGGCATCCAGGCGGTCGAAGTCGGCGAGCCCGAGCTTCCCGTTGCTGTAGAAAGCAGTGCTGCGCAGGACGTACGCCGCGTCTCCCATCGCGGCCGGATCCGGTTGACGGCCCTGGGCAAGCCGGTCCACGACGTAGTCGAAGAACCGCCGGCTGCGGTTGGCGCGCGTCCACACCAGCGTCTCGGCATCGGCCCGCCCCTCCTCCTGACGGGGCACCTGCGTGCGAAGGCCCGCCAAGCGGCCCTCGTCCCAGGGGCCTTCCACCAAGGCCGCGGTGACGTCCCACGCCTCGGCGATCACCCGGTCGGTGCGCTGCTCTTCGGGCAGCACCGTGGAGAAGGCGACGAATCGCAGTTCATGCCCGCCGGCGTCCACCTTGTAGACGGCTTCGCCCCTGCCCTGGGCATCGAGGTTCCAGACCTCACGGCGTACGGTCCAGCGCTGGGCCGCGGCCACTCGCAGGAAGGACCGCGCGAAGCTGTGCCGCGTACAGCGGGCGGCCCCCATGTCCAGCGGGTCGAGGACCTGGTCGGCCGGGCGGGCCAGCTCCTGCGCCCGCCGGAGCCGTTCGGTCGGTCGCGTCCCCTGGGCGGCGGTCACTGCCCGCTCCCGCGGGGGGTCCCCGTCCGCAGGTAAGCGGTCTTGGTCCAGGTGAAGAACTCCGCGCTGGTGTCGCCGTTCTGCTCGCGCGGTGCCGGGAAGGAGGAGTCCTTCAGCCCGCCGAAGGGAGCGTGCAGCTCCGACCCGGTGGTGGGAGCGTTCACCTTGACCAGGCCCGCGTCGAGCTCGGCGAGGCACCGCCGCACGGCCCGCTCGTCGCACGTGAACACCGCGGCAGTGAGTCCGAAGGCGGTGCCGTTGGCGATGCGGACGGCCTCGTCCAGATCGGTCGCCCGCAACAGGGTGGTGACCGGGCCGAAAACTTCCTCCCGGCAGATGGCCAGGTCCGGGGTGCCGGCGAGCAGCGTCGGCGCGAAGTGGCAGCCGTCGGAGGAAGCGGGGGCGTCAGCGCGTGCGAGGACGCGTGCACCTCCCGCCACGGCCTGTTGCACGGCGGACTCGACCTGTTGGCGTGCCTTCGGCGAGACCAGCGGGCCGATGTCCACGCCTTCGTCCTGGCCGTCGCCGACCACGAGCGCCTTCACCCGGCTCTCCAGCTCCGGCACGAGCGCCTCGTATGCCGCTCCGACCGCGATGATCCGGCGGGTGGCCGTGCACTTCTGGCCCGTGCTCCCCATGGCTCCGGCGACGAGGGAGGCCGCGGCCTGTGCCGGGTCGATGTCAGGCAGCACGATGGCCGCGTTGTGCCCGCCGAGCTCCATCTGCACCTTTGCCCCGCGCGGGACGACCGCCGCCTGGATCGAGCGCCCGACGGGCACGGAGCCGGTGAAGGTCACTCCGGCGATCTCCTCGCGCGCCACCAGGGCCGCGCCGAGGCTGCCGGGGGCGAGGAGCAGGTTCAGCACGCCCGCGGGAAGCCCGGCCTCCTCCAGCACCTCCGCGAAGGCGACAGCCACGGCCACGGTGTCGCTGGCGGGCTTCCATACGACCGAGTTCCCCCACAGCAGGGCGGGAGCGATCTTCCATGCCGCTATCTGCAACGGGAAGTTCCACGGGGTGATCGCCGCGACGACGCCCAGCGGACGCCGGACGGTCCGGATCACCTCGTCCGGGTGGCCCGACGGGAACGTGGCGCCGTCGGCTGCCCGCGCGCGGCCCGCGTGGTAGTACAGGGTCTCCACAGCCGCACCCACCTCGGCACGGGACTCCGGGAGGGTCTTGCCCTGCTCGCGCGTCATGAGCAGCGCGATCGCCTCCGCCCGGTCGGCGAGCAGCCCGGCAGCCCGGCGCAGCACCAGGCCGCGTTGTATGAGGCCGCTTGCGGACCAGTCCGGCTGTGCTTCCTGCGCGGCGGCGACTGCCCGCTCCAGCAGCGCCGCTCCCGCCGGGCGGTAGACGGCGACCGCTCGCTCAGGGTGCGCGGGGTCGAGACTGACCGTCTCCTCGGCCTCGCCGTCGGTCCATTCCCCGGCGACCAGGTGCCGAAGGTGCTTTCGTCCGTCAAGGGGGGTGCGGGTGGCTGTCACGGCGGTGCTCCTCGGTCGGCAGCAGGCGGCTACACCGAGCACGTTAAGGAGCAGGATGCTCGCCGGGAAGTATCTATTGCCACCACTTCGATAAGCTGCAAGTATCAATGAAATGGAGCTACGGCAACTCCGCTACTTCGTGGCCGTCGCGACGGAGAAGAACTTCCGCCGTGCCGCCGAACGGCTGCACATCGCTCAGCCGGCGCTGAGCCAGCAGATCAGCAAGTTCGAAAAGGAACTGCGTACTCCCCTCCTCCGGCGAACCACCCGGCGCGTCGAACTGACCGACGCGGGACGCGTACTCCTCACTCACGGACGCAGAGTGCTGGCCGAGGCCGAGCACACGCTGGCCGCCGTCGGCCACGCCGCACACGGCGAGATCGGACTGCTGCGCATCGGGTTCGTCGCCTCGGCGGCACTGAGCACCGTGCCGCAGACGGTGCTTGCCCTCCGGGAGTCCTGGCCCGGCCTGCACCTCGAACTCAGCGAGTGCACCACCGGCGCCCAAGTCGAAGCCATCACCGAAGGGCGGCTCGACGTCGGGCTCGTGCGGGAGGTTGACCGGGCATCTCCACTCCATGTACGGCCCCTGCTGCGCGAGCGGCTCGTCGTCGCCGTCCACGCATCGCACCGCTTCGCCGACGAGCCGTCCATCAGACTGGCCGACCTCGCCGAGGAACGGTTCCTGACCTTTCCCCGGCACCAGGTCTCACGGCTGTACGACCACATCGCCGCCCTGTGCCACCGGGCGGGCTTCCGCCTCGAAGCGGCTCAAGAGGCCCTCCAGTTCCCGACCTTGCTCGGACTGGTGGCCGCCAACACCGGGGTCACCGTCGTGCCGGAGTGCCTACGCGCCCTTCACCTGCCGGGACTGCACTACGTGGAACTCAGCGATCCCGACGCGTTCTCCACCGTCTCCGTCATCTGTCATCCGGACCGTCAGGACGTCCCCCCAGTGAGCCACTTCCTGACCACGGCGACGGCACTCACGCCCGCGGGGGCGGCCCAGGCTTGAGACGGGAGGCCGGGTGAGCGTCGGGTTGCGCGTCCAGTCCACACTCGGGACCGCGTCGCCGCACCGGGGAGTGAACGGCGTCGAAGCGGGAGGGTGGCCTGTGGGGCGGTGTCCTTGGCATCATGGTGAGGTGAACGATGAGCAGCGCACACGCCCCTCGATGGTCGCCGACGATCGTGCGTCACTCACCTCGTTTCTCGACTACCAGCGGGCCACGCTGGCCATGAAGTGCCAGGGGCTGTCCGGTGAGCAGCTGAAACGGAAGGCGATCCCGACCACGGAGCTCACCCTTCTGGGCCTGGTACGCCACGTGGCCTCGGTCGAACGCAGCTGGTTCCGCTTCGCGTTGGGCGCCGAGGACGTCACCACGCTGTGGCCCGGGCAGGTCGACGGGGCGTCGGCCGAGTTCCACGTCGAGGACGCCGACGCGGACGAGGCGTTCGAGGTCTGGCGCGAGGAGTGTGTCCGCGCCCGTGCTGTCGCTGAATCCTTCGCTTCCGTCGACGACACCGTCGACTGCGGCGGTGCGACCATCTCGCTCCGCTACGTCCTCACCCACATGATCGAGGAGTATGCGCGGCACAACGGCCACGCCGACCTGCTGCGCGAAGCGATCGACGGAGCCGTCGGCGAGTAGGCGCCGGTGGCGGCCCGGCTGGCAGCGATCGCTCCGTGGGAGCGAACATGCCGCACACCATGTCTGTGCGCCGATTGCTCAGCGATCGCCGTGATCGTTCATCCGGACCGGGACCGCGGCCTCTCCGCCGCGGGTGTGGCAGTCAGGACGGTGTGACCGCATGAAGCAGACCCTGCTCTTCGACCTCTTCGGCGTCATCGCGCACTCCCAGTCCGGCCACGGCCGCAAGCGGTTGACCCGGACCGCAGGTGTGGCCGGTGCGGCCGAGCGGGAGTTCTGGAACGCGTACTGGCAACTTCGCCCGCCCTACGACCAAGGGCTGGTGACCGGCGCCGACTACTGGCAGCGCGTCGGCCACACGCTGGGCATCGAGTTCGATGAGCGGCACAGTGCGGAGCTCGTCGAAGCGGACATCGCGAGCTGGAGCTCCGTCGACGCCGCCATGGTCGACTACCTCGGTGAACTCGCCGGGTCCGGACATCGGCTCGCGCTGCTGTCCAACATTCCCGCGGAACTCGCCGGCCACTACGACCGTCACCCCTGGCTCGACCGCTTCCAGGTGTGCGCCTTCTCCTGCCGCATCGGCCACGTCAAGCCGCAGCCGGCCGCGTTCCGCTGGTGCCTGGAAGCCCTCGATGCCGAAGCCGGTCACGTCCTGTTCATCGACGACCGCCCGGACAACATCCGGGCTGCCCGTTCCCTGCACATGCAGAGCCACCTCTTCAAGGGGCTTGCGCCTTTGCGGGACCGAGTCCGCGCTCTGACGGCGTGAACTGCGGACAGCGATCCCCATAATTCCTGTCGCGGCCCGTCGAGTTGGTGGCGCCGTGATGCCCACCGGCATGACGTGATGCCCACCGGCACGAGATGCAGGAGCGACCGCCAAGCCGAAACCGTTTCCCTGCCGACTGGGGGCGTGCCACGGGCGGTGCGCATCCTGTGCGTGAGCGGTCAGGGGGCCGCCCCCGGAGTGGCGATCGAGGTGGTGCGGCAGTGGCGGTCGGGCGCCGTGCCGGTTTCCTGGGAGGTGAGTGCGGGCCTCACCCGGCCCAGCTCGCGCAGCACGGTGCGGGCCACCTCGTCGTTCTGGCGGAAGGCCGGTGCATCGGTGCGGGGCCGTGCGAAGGCGGCGATCGACCGGCTGTTGGTGGGGGCGCCGAGGGCGAGGCGCCGGGGGTGGGGGCCGTCGAGGGAGGGATCGACGAGGTGACTGCCGGGGGAGGAGACGGCGAGGAGGCCGGACCGGTGGGTGTGGTTGGCGTCGGCGACGACTTCCTCGGTGAGCTCGCCGGCCCGGTGGAGCCGGCTCAGCAGAGGATCCTCGGTACGGGTCAGTGCGGGGCCGGGCAGGTAGGCGTCGACGAGTGCGGTGGCATGGACCGTGTGGCCGGGGACGGTGGGGCTGGTGGCGGTGAAGGTGCCGGTGGCCTCGTCGGTCCCGACGCGTATGCCGGCACCGACGAAGTGCACGATCCCGGCCCGGGACAGCGCGAGGAGCTGGCGGAGCCGGAAGCCCGGCGGTCCGGACGCAAGGAAGCTGAAGAAGCCGCGCCACCAGCCGTCCAGCCCGCAGGCCACGGACCGGGCAGTGAGCAGGCCCGCGGCCACGAGGCGGGGGAGTTGGCCGTAGACGGACAGCAGGGCGTAGAACGCGCCGAGGTCGGCGCTGAACTCCGGGTCCTCGCGGCGGGTGACGTCCCGCAGGATGTGGTCACGCAGGTGGTCCTGGAAGGCCCCCGGCGTGGCGAAGGTGCGGCCCGTCAGCGGGTGGTCCAGGGCTTCGAAGTCGAGGCGGTCCGCCGCGCCCGGCACGGCTCGGCCGACCAGAGCCTTCATCTGCTCGGAGTACCAGTCGAGGCGGTCGTAGGCCGCGAGGAAGTCCGGCCACGGCAGGGCGGTGCGCTCGGGATGGGCGTGGAACAGCTCGTGGTAGTGGCCGAAGCCGATCTCCTTGGCCATCAGGGGCCACACGTCCGCACGCAGGTCCAGCGGGCGGCCCGCGGAGGCCAGGGCGTCGACGGTCCCGGGGCCGAAGTGGCGGGGCAGCGGGGGGCGGGGCCCCTGGAGCGCGTAGCGGGTCTTGGAGTGGTAGGGCACCCCGCGCCGTGATCCGACGTGGATGACGGGTTCGCGGCCGGAGGGCAGGTAGGTGAGGTCACCGTCCGACCCGGTGCGATAGGTGCCGCCACGGCCCTCGGTCAGCAGCGCCATCAGGTCGATGAAGGCCAGTCCGAAGCCGCGCAGCACGACGTGTTCACCGGGGCGCAGTCCGGACAGGTCGGCGTCGGCGGAGAAGGCGGGCGGCAGGTGGAAGCGGCCGTGGCGGCGGGCGAAGGCGCCGTGCCCGCGGTGCTCAGCGGCGGGGGAGGAGCCCAGGTGCCCCTGCGCGAGCAGCACCAGGTCGGCGGTGAGCGGGGAGGCCCGGTCGGCCAGGTGGACCTGTTGCGGCCCGTCCGGCGGGCCGGTGACAGCCGTCGCGGTGGCGCGGTGCCATGTGACGGTGATGGAGGACGGCAGCTCGGCCAGCGCCCTGCGGAACACCCAGTCGAGGTAGGCGCTCTGTGCGCGCCGGGTGGGGAAGTCCGTCCCCGCCAGCGTGCGCAGCTCGGCCAGCACCTCCGGGTCCGTGGGTTCCTCGTGCGGCTCGTGGCGCGGGCCTCCTCCGGAGAACTGGGCCGCCCATTCGGCCAGTGAGGGCCCGGGCCGTACCGGTCCGTCGATCGTGGAGGTCTCGTCCGTGAACAGGGTGACGTCCTGGGCCATGGAGTTCATCCGCAGCAGCGGGGACTGGTCGTGCCGCCAGATGCGCCCCGGCCCCGGCGGATGCGGGTCCACCAACTGGATGTGCAGGGCCCGGGAGCCGTCCCACAGCTCGGGGGCGTTGGCGGCAAGGCGCTCCAAGAGCCCGGTGGCGCGTGGCCCGGCTCCCACGACGACCAGGGTGGCGGTCGGAACGGGGTTCACCGGCGGCCGCCGGTCTCCGGACGGGCGTCGGGGGCCGTCAGCGAACTCAGCCGGGAAAGCACTGCGAAGAGCCGGCCCCGCAGCCGTTGCAGCGGTGTCTGCGGCAGGGCGCGGGAGCTGCCACGTGCGTAGTACCGCTCGACGTAGTACTGGCCCGCGCTCAGAACGCTGGTGACCGCGATGTACCAGAGTGTGGCGACGACCAGCAGCGGGATGACCTGGTAGGTCTGGTTGTAGATCAACTGCACCGAGTAGAGCAGGTCGTGGACGGCCAGCACGCTGACGATGCTGGTGCCCTTGAGGGTGCCGATCAGCATGTTCCCGGCGGTCGGCACGATGGAGCGCATGGCCTGGGGAATGACGATCCGCCGGAGGGTGCGGCGGCGGCTCAGGCCGAGCGCCTGGGCGGCCTCGGTCTGCCCGGACTCCACGGTCAGGATGCCGCCCCGCACGACCTCGGCCGCGTAGGCGGTCTCGTGCAGGGTCAGGCCGATGACGGCGGTGAGCGTGGGACCGAGCAGGTTGACGGTCTTGACGCTGAGCAACTCCGGGCCGAAGGGGACTCCGATGCCGAGTGTCGGGTACAGCGCCCCGATGTTGAACCAGAAGAGCAGCTGCACCAGCAGCGGTGTCGCCCGGAAGATCCAGATGTAGCCCCAACTCAGCGTGCGCAAAACGGGGTTGGCCGACAGGCGCATCACGGCCAGCACCGTGCCGAAGAGGAATCCGAGCACCATGACCGCACCGGTCAGCCACAGGGTCAGCAGCAGTCCGCTGAGGACGGCGGAGGTGGTGAAGTACCGGCCCACCACGTCCCACTGGAAGTTGTCGTTGCGGACGACGGAGCGGACCACCAGGGCGAAGGCCAGCAGCGCGGCTGCGGCTGAGGCACGGCGGCCGAGATGCCGACGCGGGACGATCTTGGGCAGGCCGGACACCGGCCCGTCAGCGGCCTTGGGGACGGGCGCGCCCGGCTGCTCCGCGGAACCGTCGCCGGAGGCGGGGGTGGGGGCAGCGGTGGTCGCAGTGGTGCGGGAAGAGGTGATCATCGAAAGGCTCCGGGGGAGGGGCGCGGGCGTGAGTGACCGCCGGCACGGGGTGCAGCACACGTGCTGCACGGCCGCAGTGCGGCTGGGGTCATGTCGTCGTCACGCTCGCCGCGTCCCTCAACGCGGCCGGAGAGGCGCCGCACGAGGCGGAGCCCGATCCGTCTTCGATCGTATGCGCACGGAGTACGAGTCTGTCAACGTGCCGTCGGGCAGGCGTCATCCCGGGCGTGCCGCGGGCCGGCGGGACACCTCGGCGGGAGGTCCGGCATCCGGGCGCGGCTTGACGAACCGTGCCTCGCTCTGCTCAATTAAGGCCATGGCCGCCCAGCAGCGCTTGACCTCGCGCAACCACATCGACTTCGGTCGAGTGTGGTCCGCAGCGTGTTGCGCCTGATGCGGCAGCGGGCCGCCTGACCGGCCCATCCCTCCCTCGGTGTCCCCGTCGCGGGCCGAGTTCTCCCTTCGCAGCACCGCTCCCCGCGCAGGTATCCCCCTGTGTGCGGTTCCGGTGCCGTGAACCCGGGCGCACGCTGCCGCTCTCCACCGTCACTCCCGACGCGCCAGCGTCACCGTTCGATCCCGACGCACTCGCGTCGTCGTCGCGCCTGCTCCGCCTCGGCACCAGCCCGGTGTCTGCCCTCAGCCTCTGACAGCCGTCCCTGACAGCTCCTGGCGCCGCCGCATCCGACGGCTCCCTGAATCACGCCCGCCGACGGGCCTGCCCTGCCTGCGTGCGGGCGGCCCGCCGTCCTTCGGACCACCGCCCCGCGAAAGGCCCTCCCATGCCTGTGGAGTTTCTCGGCATCGCCGCCACCAACAACGGCTCGGAAACCACAGCCCGCTCCGGCGCCGCCTTCGACAGGGACTACACGCTCCGCCTCGCCCGTGCCCACGAGGAACACGGCTGGGACCGCGTGCTGTTCGCCTACGGATCCGGATCGCCGGACCCCGCACCGGCCGCCGCCTACATCGCCGCCCGGCTGGAGAGCCTGCAGATCCTGCTCGCCCACCGGCCCAACGTCTCCTGTCCCACCTACGCCGCCAAGACCTTCGCCACCCTCGACCAGATCAGCCAGGGCCGGCTGACCGTGCACTTCATCACCGGCGGCAACGACCATGAGCAGGCCCGTGAGGGCGACACCCTGACGAAGGACGAACGCTACGCGCGCACCCGCGAGTACATACGGATCGTCAAGAAGATCTGGACCACTCGCGAGCCCTTCGACCACGAGGGTGCGCACTACCGCTTCCACGACTTCGTCAGCGACGTCTTCCCCGTCCAACAGCCCCGCCCCGCCGTCTCGTTCGGTGGTTCGTCACCCGCCGCCTACGCCGCGGGAGGTGCCGAGGCGGACATCTACTGCCTGTGGGGCGAGCCCCTGGAGAAGACCGCCGAGCAGATCGCCGCCGTCCGGGAGGCCGCGCGTGCCGCCGGCCGCAGTGACGTGCCGCGCATCCAGGTCGCCTTCCGCCCGATCATCGCCCCGACCGAGGAACTGGCCTGGGAGAAGGCCTACCGCACGGTCGGCGCCATCCGCGAACGGCGCGAGGCAGGCGTCGTTCGGCACCACCGCAGCGGCGCGCCGCAGAACACGGGCTCGCAGCGGCTGATCGCGATCGCCGAGGCGGGGGAGCGGTACGACCGCGCGCTGTGGACGCCGACCGCCGCGGCCACCGGCGGGGCGGGCAACTCCAACGCGCTGGTCGGCACCCCGGAGACGGTCGCCGAGGCGCTGCTGGACTACTACGACCTCGGTGTCGACATCCTCTCGGCCCGCGGCTACGACCTGCTCGGTGACGCCATCGACTTCGGCCGGCACGTGATTCCCCTCGTCCGCGAAGAGGTCGCCAAGCGCGACGCCGAACGCGCCGGACAGGGCACGCGTGATCTTCCGGCGGTGCACGGATGACCTCGCCGGCACACCCGCCCGTCCATCGCGCGGAACGGGCAGTCGTCCACGTGCCCGTGTCCGATCCCCGGGTGCGGCCCCTGCTGCGGGAGCTGGGCGACGAGTACTCGACGCGCTACGGCAAGGACGCGCACGCCGAGATGGCGCGCTACCCCGACGAGGAGTTCACCGCCCCGTACGGCGGCGTCCTGCTTCTGCTGCTGGAGGACGGCGATCCCGTCGCGGGGGGTGCCTTCCGCCGCTACGACGAGCAGACGGCCGAGTTGAAGCGGATCTGGACGCACTCCACCCACCGCCGCCGCGGCCTCGCCCGCCAGGTGATCGCCGAGCTGGAGCGGGAGGCGGGCGCCCGCGGCTACCGCCGCGTCTACCTGACCACGGGGCCGCGCCAGCCCGAGGCCCGCGGTCTGTATCTGGCCACCGGCTACACCCCGTTGTTCGACACGGGAAGCGACCCGGAATCCATCGGCCCCCTGCCCTTCGAGAAACACCTCACCGCCCCGGCACCTGACCGAAAGGCCCCCGCCCCGTGAAACGCACCACGACCAGAACCCCTCGCCGGCTCCTCGCCGTCCTCACGGTGCTGCCCGTGCTGGCGCTCGCCGGCTGCGGCTCGGGCGGCAGCGGGACCGCGCCCGCCGGTTCCCAGGCCTCACCCGCGCCGACCGACGATCCCGTCGCGGCCGTGCACAAGGTGGACGCGGTCGCCGACCTGCTGCCGTCCGACGTACGCAAGGCGGGCACGCTGAAACTCGGCAGATCGATCGGCACTCCGCCGGGCGCCTACTACCCGAACGGGTCGGACAAGGCACCGGCAGGTCAGGACGTCGACATCGCCGAAGCAGTGGCCAAGGTGCTCGGCGTCAAGCTGGAGCGGCAGAACGCCTCCTTCGAGACGATCCTGCCCGCGCTGCGCAGCGGCAAGTTCGACTTCGGCACCGGCAACTTCGGCGTCACCAGCGCGCGCCTGAAGACGATCGACTTCGTCACGTACATCAACGACGGCCAGGGCTTCGCTGTCCGGAAGGGCAACACGGAACTCGGCAAGAAGGTCAGCGACCTGTCCCGCCTGTGCGGACGGACGGTGGGCATCGGCGCCGGCACCACCTTCGAAGCCACGCTGCGGGCCAACAAGCGGGCGTGCGCCAAGGCGGGGAAGAAGCCGTACGACGTGAAGGTCTACTCGGACAACGGGGCCCTGCACACCGCACTGCAACAAGGCCGGATCGACGCCGTCATGTCGACCATCAACGGGCTGCGTTACCAGGCCGCCCAGCCCGCTGCCCGCACCACCTTCCTCGGCGAGTACCACCGCCTCGACGTGGGGTTCGCCTTCAAGAAGGGCTCACCGCTCACCAAGGCGTTCCAGGCCGCCGTCGACAAGCTGATCCAGAACGGCACCTACCACCGGATCCTCCGCAAGTGGGGCACGACAGCGTCCGCGCTGAAGACCTCGCGCATCAATCCGCCCGAGCACAAGTGACCACCGAGCAGGTACGCCACCATGGGACCCACCACTGATTCGGCCTCCGCGCCGCCCGGTAGGGCGCGACGCGGCACCCGCCCCCGGGCGCTGCCGGAGCCGGGAACCACGAGCACCCCGGACGCCTTGAGCGACCCGGCGGCAGCCGAGGTCGTCCCCGTACGCCACTACGCACGATGGGCAGCCGCCGTCGCCGCGCTCGTGCTGGTCGCCCAGTTCGTGCACGGCCTGGCCACCAACCCGGTCTGGGAATGGGGGGTGTTCAGCGACTACGTGCTCTCCGTGACGATCGTCAAGGCCGTGTGGCTGACGCTCCAGCTGACCGCCTACGCCACCGTGCTGGGCTTCCTGCTCGGCACCGTCCTGGCCTTCATGCGGCTCTCGCGCAGCCCGGTGCTGCAGACCGTCGCCTGGACCTACGTCTGGATCTTCCGCTCCATCCCGATGATCGTTCAGCTGGTGTTCTGGTTCAACCTCAGCGCCCTCTACAAGGAGTTGGGCGTCGGCATCCCCTTCGGGCCGGTCTTCTGGTCGGTCGACAGCAACAGCCTCGTCGGCACCATCGGCGCCGCCGTGATCGGGCTGTCGCTCCACCAGGCCGCCTACGCCGCCGAGATCGTCCGGGGCGGTGTGCTCTCCGTGGACCAGGGCCAGAACGAGGCAGCCGCAGCCCTGGGGATTCCCCGGCTGCGGCAGATCCGCCGGATCGTGCTCCCGCAGGCCATGCGGGCCATCCTGCCCACGGCCGGCAACGAGGTCATCGGTCTGCTCAAGGGCACCTCGGTCGTCTATGTGATGTCCATCGGGGAGCTCTTCTACCAGGCGCAGGTGATCTACGGACGGACCGGGCGGGTGATTCCCCTGCTGCTGGTCGCCACCGCCTGGTACGTGGTCCTCACCTCCGTGCTGTCGGTCGCCCAGTACTACGTGGAGCGCCGCTACGCCCGGGGCACCGACCGCACCCCGCCGCAGACCCCGCTGCAGCGCCTTTGCCGGCTCGCCCGCACCGTCCGTGCTGCGGCCGCCCGGCGCGATCAGCCCGTCGTACCCCGCAAGATCCTGGGAGAGAGCCGATGAGTGAGGTCATGGTGGACGTCCACGGCGTCCACAAGAGCTTCGGACTGCTGGAGGTGCTGCGCGGCATCGACCTGCAGGTCCGCTCCGGTGAGGTGACCGTCGTCGTCGGCCCCTCCGGCTCGGGGAAATCCACGCTGCTGCGCACCATCAACCACCTGGAGAAGGTCGACCGCGGCTGGATCAGCGTCGACGGGGAGCTCGTCGGCTACCGCCGGCTCGGCGACAAGCTGTACGAACTCAAGGAGAAGGAGGTACTGCGGCAGCGCACCCACATCGGGTTCGTCTTCCAGAACTTCAACCTCTTCCCGCACCTGACCGTGCTGGAAAACCTCGTCGAGGCCCCCGTCTCCGCGCTGCGCCGCAACCGCAAGGAGGCGGAGGAGACGGCTCGCGGGCTGCTGGAGAGGGTCGGTCTCGCCGACAGGGCCGGCTCCTACCCGCGGCAGCTCTCCGGCGGCCAGCAGCAGCGTGTGGCCATCGCCCGGGCGCTCGCCCTCGAACCCAAGGTGCTGCTCTTCGACGAGCCGACATCGGCGCTCGACCCCGAACTGGTCGGCGAGGTGCTGGAAGTCATCAAGGACCTCGCCCGCTCCGACACCACCATGATCGTGGTGACCCACGAGATCGGCTTCGCCCGCGAGGTCGCCGACACCGTGGTGTTCATGGACGAGGGCGCCGTCGTCGAACACGGCACGCCCGCGGCTGTTCTGGACGACCCGCGGCACGAGCGCACCCGCGCCTTCCTCTCCAAGGTCCTGTGAACAACCCGCCCGCCGCTTCCCGCAAGGAGAACCACCGTGACCACACGCGTCGCCCGTAGCGCCGCGACTGCGCTCCCGCTCGCCACCGTCCTCCTGGTCGGCGGCTGCAGCGACCCCTCAGAAGGCGGCAGGACGGAGGTGTCGGACACCAAGGGCGCCAAAACGAAGATCGACCTCAGCCCTGACCAGCACCGCATCACCACGGACAAGGTCGGCGCGACAGCCGCGAAGGTCCCGGAGAAGATCCGTGAGCGAGGAACGCTGGAGGTCGTCGACTCCTCCTCCTCGGCCGCACCGCTGTCCTTCTACGCCACCGACAACAAGACCGTCATCGGCGTCGAGACGGACCTGGCACATCTGGTCGGAGACGTCCTCGGCCTCAAGGTGCGGCTCCACCCGGTCTCCTGGGAGAACATCTTCGTCGGCCTCGACAGCGGCAAGTACGACGCGGGGTTCAGCAACATCACCGTCACCGAGGAGCGCAAGGAGAAGTACGACTTCGCCACCTACCGCAAGGACAACGTCGCCTTCGAGGCGAAAAAGGGCAGCGGCCTGAAGGTCTCGGGCCCGAAGGACGTGGCGGGCAGGACCGTCGCCGTCAGCAGCGGAACCAACCAGGAGAAACTCCTGCTCGACTGGGACAAGGAGAACAAGAAGGCCGGCCGCAAGCCGGTGGACGTCAAGTACTACCAGGACGAGAGCGACACCTACCTGGCTCTCCAGTCCGGCCGGATCGACTTCTATCTCGGCCCCCATCCGACCGCGTCCTACCACTCCGCCACCACCGGCAGGACCGAGGTGGCCGGCACGGTCTCCGGGGCCGGCGACGGCCTCCAGGGCCTCATCGCCGCCACCACCAGAAGAGACAACGGCCTCTCCGAGCCGCTCGCCGACGCCCTCAACAAGGTCATCGACAACGGCACGTACGCCAAGGTCCTCGAACGCTGGGGCCTTTCGGACGAGGCGGTCACCGCCTCGAAGCTGAACCCGCCAGGGCTGCCCAGGACCGCCGGGTAGACGGTCCGGGCCCCGACGGGGGCGCAGGACGGCCACTCCACCATCTCTCGTACAGGACGAGGTCATGCCCCGCGAACTGCACGTCTCCATCGGACTCGACGCCGACACGCGCGCACACCGCTCCGCCGCGCCCTTGACCGCGGCACACTGGACGGACCTGATCGGCCTCGCCGAACAAGGCGCCGCGGACTTCGTCACCGTCCACGACTCCTTCGCGCCACCGGCGGAGGACAGCCGCGGCAGACCCGACGCGGTGGCGCTGCTCGCCCGTGCGGCCCCCGTCACCAGCCGCATCGGCCTGGTGCCGACGGTGACCACCACACACACCGAGCCCTTCCACACCGCCACCGCGCTCGCCACCCTCGATCACGTCAGCGAGGGCCGGGCCGGCTGGCTGGTGGACGTCTCCACCGGCGAGGACGAGGCCCGCGCGGTGGGCCGGCGCACGGCAGCGCCAGAGGCCGAGCTGTGGGACGAGGCCGCCGACGCGGCAGAGGTGGCGGCCCGGCTGTGGGACAGCTGGGACGACGACGCCGAGATACGTGACACCGCCACGGGCCGGTTCATCGACCGTGAACGGCTGCACCACATCGACTTCGAAGGCCCCTACTTCTCCGTCCGCGGGCCCTCCATCGTCCCGCGCCCCCCACAGGGCCGACCGCCGGTGGTGGTCTCCGTCGCAGCGGGCCCGCCGGACGGAGCGCCCCGTCACGACGGGCACGGTCGGCACGAGGGGCAGGGCACCGGCGACGGCGCCGCCGCGCGGTGGGAGACGGCCGCCCGCCACGCCGATGTCGTCCTGCTGGACGCCCGAGACCAGGAGGCCGCCCGGCACGCCCGCTCGGAGCTGCTCGACAGGGTCGCGGAAAGCGGACGCGACCCGGACACCGTCAGGATCCTCGTGCGCGTAGCCGTCGCTCTCCGAGGCATCAGCGGGCCTCCTGCCTCGCCGCCCGCCGACACGGTCGGGCACACCGGCTCCACCGAGCAGCTCGCGCGGCTGCTGAGCGACTGGCACGCCGCCACCGGCGTCGACGGGTTCCACCTCCACCTGGGCCAAGACAGCGGCGATCTTGCCGCACTCGTACACGAGTTGCTGCCCGGGCTGCGCGAGCGCGGCCTCTTCCGAGACGGCTACACGGGACGCACCCTCCGGGACCACCTGCGCCTGTCCCGCCCCCTCGGCCGCTACACCCGACCGCGACAGACGGAGACAGCCCCATGACCCGGCCCGCAGCCGCACCGCCCGCCTCCGGGCGCAAACCCGTCCACCTCGCCGCGCACTTTCCCGGCGTCAACAACACCACCGTCTGGCAGGACCCCGCCTCCGGCAGCCAGATCGACTTCTCCTCCTTCCGGCACCTGGCCCACACCGCGGAACGCGGCAAATTCGACTTCTTCTTCCTGGCCGAGGGGCTGCGACTGCGCGAACGCAAAGGGCTGATCCACGACCTCGACGTCGTCGGCCGGCCCGAGTCCCTCACCGTCCTCAACGCCCTCGCCGCCGTCACGGACCACCTGGGCCTGGCAGCCACCGTCAACGCCACTTTCAACGAACCCTGGGAGCTCGCCCGCCGCTTCGCATCCCTGGACCACCTCTCCGGCGGGCGCGCCGCCTGGAACGTGGTCACCACCTCCGACGCGTTCACCGGTGCCAACTTCCGCCGCGGCGGCTACCTGGACCGCTCCGACCGCTACCGCCGCGCCGGCGAGTTCCTCCAGGTCGCCCGCGCGCTGTGGGACTCCTGGCCGCCCGGAGGGACCCCGCAGCCCGTGCGTCACACGGGCCCGCAGTTCGACCTCACCGCACGTCCCACGCTGCCCCGTTCACCGCAGGGACACCCGGTAGTGATCCAGGCGGGCGACTCCGACGAGGGCCGCGAGTTCGCCGCCGCCGGCGCCGACGTCGTCTTCAGCCGCCACGGCACCCTGGAAGCGGGCCGTGCCTTCCACCGGGACGTCAAACGGCGCCTGGCCCGGCACGGACGCACACCGGACGAGCTGAAGATCATGCCCGCCGCCACCTTCGTGCTCGGCGACACCGACGAAGAGGCGGACGAACGTGCCGCCCACATCCGGCGCCGACAAGTCAGCCCGCAGACCGCGATCGCCTTCCTGGAGAACGTCTGGGGCCGCGACCTGTCCGGCTACGACCCCGAAGGGCCGCTGCCGGACATCGATCCGGTGCCCGACAGCGACGTCGCGCGGGGCTGGGCCCACGCGGGGGACCGGTTCGGCATCGCGGCGCAGTGGAGGACTCTGGCGAAGGAGAAGAACCTGTCCATCCGGGAACTGGCCATCGAGCAGACCGCCCGGCAGTCCTTCGTCGGTACGCCGGCCTCCGTCGCCACCGCCATCGACGCGCATGTGCAGGCCGACGCGGCCGACGGCTTCATCCTCGTACCCCATCTGACCCCCGGCGGGCTGGACGACTTCGTCGACCGGGTCGTGCCGCTGCTCCAGGAGCGCGGCGTCTTCCGTACCGAGTACGAGGGCCCCACGCTGCGCGACCACTTGGGTCTGCCCACTCCGGAGTACGGGAGGACACGGTGAGATTCCAGGTCCTGACCCTCGTCGGGCATGCGCCCGATCCGCTGACCGGCGCTCTCGGCCCGGCCGCCGACCGGCTGGCCGAGGTCGTCGAGACGGGCGTGGCCGCCGAAGAGCTGGGTTTCGACGCGTACGCCGTCGGAGAGCGGCACGCCGGGGCGTTCCTGTCCTCCGGCCCGACAGCGATCCTCGGAGCCCTCGCCGCCCGCACGCGCCGCATCCGGCTGCTCACCGGCGTCACCGTGCTGGCGATCCTCGATCCGGTGCGGGTCGCCGAGGACTACGCCACCCTCGACCAGCTCTCGCGCGGCCGGATCGAACTGGTCATCGGCAAGGGCGCGGAGGCGGGCCACTTCGACCTCTTCGGCCTGGACGAAGCCGCCCAGTGGGACTACCAGGCCGAGAAGTACGAACTGCTGCGCCGGCTGTGGAGGGAGGAGAACGTCACCTGGGAGGGCCGCTACCGCCCACCGCTGGACGGCGTGACCACCGTGCCCCGCCCCTACGGCGGCCGGCCGCCACGCGTCTGGCACGGCTCGGCCACCAGCCTCAACTCCCCCGAACTGGCCGCCCGCCACGGCGACCCGCTGTTCAGCGCCAACGCCATCCAGCCCCGCGCGGCCTACGCCCGGCTGATCGAACACTACCGCGAGCGCTACGCCGCCTACGGCCACGACCCTGGCGAGGCGTATGTGGGCGCAGGCTCCGGCGGGCTGTTCCTGGCGGACACCACCCAGGAGGCGGTCGCACGACTCAAACAGTTCTACGAGGCGCGGGTACGGCAGACCTACCGGCCCCACCTGGAGGGCAGAGCCGGCTACAACACGCCGTTCCGCACCGTCGAGGACGCCGTCGCGCACGGCCCCCACCTCATCGGCAGCCCGCAGCAGGTCATCGACAAGATCCTCGGCTTCCACGCGGCGTACGGCCACGATCTGCAGTCCCTCACCGTCGACACCTGGGGCCTGTCCCTGCCGCAGCAGATCGACCAACTGCGGCGCTTCGCCGAGGAGGTCGCCCCGGTGGTACGGCGGGAGGCTCCCACCACGCTGTGGCGCCGGTCGGCGGTCCCGCCCCGTGGCGCCCGGCCGGACCAGGAAGCCGCCGCACCCCGGTGACGGCACCGGTCACGCATCCTCCGCCTTCCCTCCCGCACCGGAACCGGCCACGCTTCCGGCACTCCTGAAAGGCTCCACCATGGCCACTGTCCTGTCCGTCTCCGGCAGCCCCTCCGAAACCTCGCGCACCGCCCGCCTCCTGCGCCACCTGGACACCCGGCTGGTCTCGCAGGGGCACCACGTGGTGCCGCTCGACGTGCGCACCCTGCCGCCCGATGCCCTGCTGCACGCCGACACCGGTCATCCCGCCCTCGTCGAGGCTGCCGCGCTGTTCGAGCGGGCGGAAGGCATCGTCATCGGCACGCCCGTCTACAAGGCCGCCTACTCCGGTCTGCTCAAGTCCCTGCTGGACCTGCTCCCGCAGTACGCGCTGACGGGGAAGACGATCCTCCCGCTCGCGACCGGCGGCACCACCGCGCATGTCCTGGCCATCGACTACGCGTTGCGCCCCGTGCTGAACTCCATGGGAGCCGACCACATCACGCAGGGCTGGTTCGTTGTTGACAAGGACCTGTCCGTGGAAGCGGACGGTACGCTGGCCGTCGCTCCGGCCTCGGCGGAGGCCCTGGCACAGGTCACGGACCAGTTCTCCGTCGCGCTGGACAGCCGTGCCACGGTGCTGGCGGCGACCGGCTGAGCTGACGGCTCCGCGATCCGACAGGCACGACCCGCAACCGCGCGCACATCCGCCCGGGTTACCCGCCGCCCCGTCTCCCCCCGGGAACCCCGCGGAAGGCGGTACCGCACCGCCTCGCGGCCGCACGGGTCATGGGGCGGTGCGGGCGCGCCCCTTGACAGCGACGGCCTGCCGGGCGGAACCTCCACAGGGAAAAGTCCTAGTGGATCGGTAGGGAAATGGGCTCCTCCGTGCTGCACCTCCTCGGTGGTGACACTGTCCGCCGGGCCCTCCGGGCCCTCCCCCTCCTCACCACGCGCCGGTACATCGATCTCGCACGGGTGTGCAGCGCCGCAGGTGCCTCCCTCGGCCGCAGCGCAGCAACCCCTGTGTGACCCGGCGCGCAAGCAACGCGTCCCGTCCCGCCCTGTTTCCGCCGCAGTTCCCCAGCCGTCGCCGCCGAGCGCACCGGCCGACGAGCTGCCCGGCGCCCCCGCCGTCGTGCGGAGCAGGTCGCGAGACTCGGAACACATGTCGCGAACAGCTTTCGAGGGAGAAGTATGTCCGCCTCACTCTCCACGGCCCCACCGCCGTTCCGGTCCAGGATCGGGAGGGACGCGCGCAGCGGCCACTACCCCGTACCGGGCCGCTACCGGCTCCACCTCGCGCTCTCCTGCCCGTCCGGCCTGGAGGTCGCCCTCACCCACGCTCTCCTGGGTCTCGCCGACACCCTGCCGCTCTCGCTGCTGCCCGCCGTCCCCGACGCACCCGGCGGAGGCTATCGGGCGTTGCGTCTCCTGTATGAGAACAGCGCGCACCAACACCCTGGGCCGGCGGTCCCACCAGTGCTCAGCGACACCTGGACCGGACGCGTGGTCAGCACACACGCCCCCGACATCATCAGGGACCTGGCCCTGCGCTTCGGCGGCGGCGTGCCCGACCTCGACCCCTCCGGCGCGGCGGAGGAACTGGCAGCGATCGGCCTGCTGTGCGACCAGGACGTCACTGCGTCGGCGCAGCGTGCCGGGCGCCCCGGGGCCGCCCCCGCGGCGGTCGCGACACTGCTGTCGGGGCTCGGCACGTTGGAGCAGCGGCTCACCTCCCGGCCGTACATGCTGGGCCACGCGCTGACCCTCGCCGACGTGAAGGCATGGGTGACGCTCTTGTACCTCGACACGGTGCACCGCCGGTATCTGGACGCGGAGACGGTGAGCCGCCTCGACCGTCATCCGCGGCTGTGGGCCTACGCGTCGCGCCTGGCGGCACTGCCCGCCTTCGGCGCGCATCTGGACCTCGACGGCATCGCCCGCAGGCACCGCGCCCGCTGCCCGGGCCGTGCACCCGCCGGTGCAACGCCACCCCTCGTGGACTGGGCGGCTTGACCGGGCGGGACCGGCTCGGCAGTGGCTCACTCGAAGGCGGCCGCCGCCTCGCGCAGTGCGGCGGCCGCCGTCTCGGGGGAGTCGGGGCCAGGAGCGCCCGGACGGTAGGTGACCGCACGCAGCCCCCCGGTGTAGCGGAAGATGCCGTGCCGTTCGTGAACCGGCCACGAGACGGGCGACTTGCGGTCCACACCCACGCTGATGCCCTGGAACGGTGCCATACCGATCAACTGGTGGACGGGTTCCGGCGTGCCGCGCCGCTCCCCGTCCACCGTGAGGGCGAAGCTCCAGCGCAGGCCCGGCTGCGCGGTGGCATCGAGCCGGACCGTGCGGGTGCCGGGGACGAGAGAGCCCGCGTCGAACTCGCGGAGTGCGCCGTACTCGTTGTACGCGAAGTAAAGCTGCCCGCCCTCGACGTACAGGCTGTAGCCGCCGCCCTGGTCGCCGTGTGAGACGAGGACACCGCAGTCGCCCTCGGCGTACGGCCCCAGTTCCACCGTCACGGCGAAGGAACGGAACGCGATCAGCCGCGAGGAGCGGTACCGCTCCAGCTCGGGAGTGCCGGGCAGCAGGGTGACAGGACGGGAGAGCCGCTCCTCGGCGGGGCCGCGCAGCGCGAGAGCGCCCGACGCGTCAGGGAGGGGGAAGACGCCGTTGCGCCAGGCCGCCGCCTCCCAGGCTGCGGCCAGCTCCCGGACCACCTCCGGGCGCCGGCCGGCCAGGTCGTGGATCTCGGTGGGGTCGGTGCGGATGTCGTACAGCGCCCACTCCGAGTCGTCGTACGGCGCTCCCGGCCGGTGCAGCGTGACCAGCTTGTGCCCGTCGCGGTAGTAGCTCCGGTTGCCGGTCATCTCGCAGTACTGCTCGGGGTGGGTGCTCGCGGCGGCCGGGTCGGCGAGGACGGACACGAAGCTGGTGCCGTCCTGCTCCTGGAGGCCGGGGCCCGAGCGTGTGACGCCGGCCAGTTCCAGCAGGGTCGGTGCGATGTCGGTGACGTACTGGTACTGGTGGCGGAGCCCGTCGTCGCCCGCGGACCGGGGCAGGCCCCTGGGCCAGGAGATGACGAACGGTACTCGGACGCCGCCCGCGTACGTGTGGCGCTTGTACAGCCGGAACGGGGTGTTGGAGGCCATCGCCCAGCCCCGCGGATAGTGCACCAGGCTGCGGGGTCCGCCGATCAGCTCGGGATCCCGCTCGACGTCCGCGGGCCAGTCCTCGGGCAGCCCCGGATGGTGTGCGAAGCGGCTGAAGTAGCTGCGGCTGCCCTCGGCACCGCCCTCGCCGCTGCCGCCGTTGTCCGAGGTGAACACGATGAGGGTGTCGTCCAGTTCACCCAGCGCCTCCAGGGTGTCCAGCAGCCGCCCGAGGTTCTGGTCGACGTTGTCGACCATGGCCGCGTAGACCTCCATGTAGCGTGCGTAGAGCCGCTGTTCGTTTTCGCTGAGGGCATCCCAGGCGGCCACGTCCAGGCCCTCCTCGCCGTTGCGGCCCGGAAGCGCGGTCTCCTCGGAGAACAGCCCGGCCGCCTTCTGCCGTGCGAACCGGGCTTCGCGCAGGACGTCCCAGCCCCCGTCGTACCGCCCCCGGTGGCGGGCGAGGTCCTCGGCCTTGGCCTGGAGGGGCGCGTGGACGGCGTTGTGCGCGAGGTAGAGGAAGAAAGGCTTGTCGGGGTCGTGGGCACGCAGCGATGTGACCATCGCGACGGCCTGGTCGGTGAGGTCGTCGGTGTAGTAGTAGCCCTCGGGGAACCGGTCGATGTCCAGCGGGGAGTTGTCGCGCACGAGCTGGTGCGGGTGGAAGAGGTTGGTCAGCCCTTCGAGCACGCCGTAGTACTGGTCGAATCCCTTCTGGAGCGGCCAGTTGGCGCGGTCGGCGGCGGCGCCGGAGGCGGAGTCGCGGGCCAGGTGCCATTTGCCGACTGCGTACGTCGCGTACCCGGCACGGCGCAGCGTCTGTGCCAGCGTGGGGATGTCGTCCGCGATCTCCATGCCGTAGCCGGGGAAGCCGGGGTCGGAGTTGGCGACCGAGGCGTAACCGACCCGGTGCGGGTTGCAGCCCGTGAGCAGCGCGGCACGGGAGGGGGAGCAGAGCGGCAGGGTGTGGTAGTTCGACAGCCGGATGCCGCGCTCGGCGAGCCGGTCGAGCACCGGAGTGGGGACCTCGGACCCGAACGGGCCGACGTCGCTGTAGCCCATGTCGTCGAGGTAGACGAGCACGATGTTCGGGGCGCCGTGCGCAGGAGCGGGCCGCTGCGGCCAGGCAGGAGTGGAATCGGCGAAGGTGCGGCCGACGTGGCCGGGAAAGTCCGCGTAGGGGTCGCGGCGGGCCGGTGGTGCGGAGTCGTTCATGCGAGTCCTTGTCAGACGGCTGCGGGATCGAACGGCTGCGGGATCGAACGGCTGCGGCGCCGGGCGGCGTCGGCCGGTTCCGTCGCGGGAGCTATGCCGCGGGGGCCTCCGCAACTGCTGCGGGTACGGGGTCGGGCGCCGCCTCCAGCAGCGCCCGGGTATAGGGGTGCTGCGGGGAGTCGCACAGCGCGTCCGCCCGCCCCGTCTCCACGACCCGGCCCTGGCGCATCACGGCGATGCGGTGGCTGACCTGGCGGACGACTGCCAGGTCGTGGGCGATGAAGACCAGGGCGAGTCCCAGGTCGCGCTGGAGGTCGGAGAGCAGATTGACGATCTGGGCCTGGACGGAGACGTCGAGGGCCGAGACCGGCTCGTCGCAGACCAGCACGGCCGGTTCGGGCGCGAGGGCGCGGGCGATCCCGATCCGCTGCCGCTGGCCGCCGGAGAAGGACCGCGGCAGGCGTCCCGCGGTGGCCGGATCGAGTCCGACGAGCGACAGGAGCTCACCGACGCGCCGCTCGCGTGCTGCCCGGTCCCGGTGCAGACCGTGCACCAGGAGGGGCTCCCCGACGATGTCGCCCACCGTCATCCGCGGATTGAGCGAGGCGTACGGGTCCTGGAAGACCATCTGCACCTGGCGGCGCAGCGTCCGCAGGGCCCGGCGCGAGGGACGGGTGACGTCCTCGCCCCGCAGCCTGAGCGTGCCGCCGTCGGCCGGGTGTGCGTGGACGAGCATCCGGGCCAGAGTCGACTTCCCGGAGCCGGACTCGCCGACGATCCCGAGAGTTTCCCCCGCCTCCAGCCGCAGCGAGACCCCGTCGACGGCGACGAGGGGACGGCGACGCCCGGCCCTGCCGCGACCCGTGAACTCCTTGCGCAGCTCCGACGCCTCCAGCAGCGGCCCCTTCTCGTCCCTGGACGCCGGCGCGGAAGCTGCGCTCGTGGGCACCGATGCTGCGGCGGCGAACGGGGACTCAGCCTCGCCCGCATGCCAGCACGCCACCCTGCGGCGGGGGTCACCGGGTTCGCCTGTCAGCGGAGGCGGCTCGCTGCCGCACCGGTCGTCGGCCAGCTCGCACCGGTCCGTGAACGCACAGCCGACGAGTGGAAGGGCCAGATCGGGCGGTGAGCCGGGGATGCCGGTGAGCCGGGTGCCGGAGGGCGCGGACAGTCGGGGAACGGCGGCCAGCAGCCCGGCCGTGTAGGGGTGGCGCGGGCAGGTGAGGACCTCGGCCGTCGGACCGTCCTCGACGACCGTACCGCCGTACATCACCACCGTCCGCGCGCAGGTGCGGGCGACGACGCCCATGTTGTGGGTGATCAGGAGCAGCGCCGTGCCGGTCCGTTCGTTCAACTCCGTCAGCAGCCGCAGGATCTGCTCCTGCACGGTGGCGTCGAGTGCGGTGGTCGGTTCGTCCGCCACCAGCACGTCCGGCTCGTTGGCCAGAGCCATCGCGATGAGGATGCGCTGCCGCTGGCCGCCGGAGAACTGGTGCGGGTGGTCGTCCAGCCGCAGCGCCGGGTCCGGGATGCCGACCAGGCCGAGCAGTTCCTCGGCGCGGGCCCGGCGTGCGGCCCGGTGCCGGTGCCCGTGGGCGCGCAGCACCTCCTCCAGGTGGGTACGGACGGACAGGACCGGATTCAGTGACGTCATGGGGTCCTGGAAGACCATCCCGATCCGGGCCCCGCGCACCGCGCGCAGCTCCTCCTCGTCCGCCGTGGCCAGTTCGGTGCCCTCCAGCCGCACGGAGCCCGCGGTGATACGGCCGCTGCCCGGCAGCATCCGGGTCAGTGCCAGGGCGGTGGTGGACTTCCCCGAGCCGGACTCACCGACCACGGCGAGCGTCTCGCCGCGCCGCAGGGTCAGGTCCACCCCCCGTACGGCGTGCACCGGGGTGCCGTCCGGACCGGTGAAGTCGACGCTGAGCCCGGTGATGTCCAGCAGGGGCCGGTCGTCGGGGGTGGCGGTCATCGGCGGATCTCCCGGTTGAGGGCCTCGGACAGCAGCGAGAAGCCGAGGACGAGCAGCAGGACGGCGAGCAGCGGCCCGGCGGCGAAGTGCGGGGCCTGTGCGAGATAGGGCAGCGCTTGGCTGAGCGTGCTGCCGAGAGTGGGCTCGGGCGCGCGCACCCCGACACCGAGGAAGCTCATCGCCCCTTCGAGGAACACGGCGACCGTGAAGGAGACGGCGATCTGGACGACGAGCGGGTCGGTGCAGTTGGGCAGGATGTGGCGGGCCAGCAGGCGGGTGCGCGCGGTGCCGCCGATCCTCGCGGCCAGCGCGTACTCCCGCTCGCTCTGCACCAGGATCCCGGCGCGCAACTGCCGTCCGAACACGGGGATCTCGGCCAGGGCGATCACCACGACGACCGGCAGGCGGCCCGGCCCGAGCACGGCCGTGACGGCGAGTGCCAGAATCAGCCCGGGGAAGGCCAGCGTCAGATCGAAGAGCCGCTGGACAGCCGTGTCCAGCATCGGGTGTACGGCGGCGAGCAGGGCGAAGGCGCAGCCCAGCAGGGCGCCCAGCGGCACCCCGAGCGCGATGACCTCCAGGTCGGTCCGGATCCCGTAGAGGAGGCGGCTCAGCAGATCGCGGCCCAGATCGTCGGTGCCCAGCAGGTGTCCGGGCGTGCCGAACCCCGCCAGCGCCTCGCGGCTCTGCTCGGCCGGGCCGTGCGGGCTGAGCAGCGGTGCGAGCAGCCCGGCGAGCACGACCAGACCGAGGAGGGCCAGGCCGACGCGCCCGTACACGGTGGAGAGGGCGGCGCGGGCCGTGGAGCGGGTCTTGCGGGCGCGGGGCCGGGCGGGAGGGGAGGCGGGGCCGGTCATGGCGGCGGTCACGTGCGGTCACTCCCACCGGATGCGCGGGTCGAGCAGGGCGTACAGCAGGTCGGTCAGGAGCTGCACCAGGACGAAGACGGCCACCAGGAGCAGCAGCAGGTTCTGGACGACGGGATAGTCGCGCTGGGTCACACCCTGCTCGGCGAGCTGGCCGAGGCCGGGCCAGGCGAATATGGCCTCCACCAGGACGGCGCCGGCCAGGAGCTGGCCGGTCTGGAGGCCGAGCAGCGTGACGATCGGGGGCAGGGCCCCGGGCAGCGCATGCCGCCACAGCAGCCTGCGCCGGTGCACTCCGGCGGCTGCGGCGGTCCGGACATGGTCCTCGGCCAGGGCGCGTTCCAGGCCGTCCTTGAGGTAGCGGGCCACCACGGCTGCGCTGGGCAGCGCGAGACACAGCGACGGCAGCAGCAGGTACTGCACCTCCAGGTCGGGTGCCTGGAACAGTCCGACGCGTCCGCCGGACGGCAGGAGGCGGAACCCGGTGACGCCGGTGGTGAGAACCAGCACCAGCAGCACCCCGGTCACGAACGGCGGCACCGCCAGCGCGCCCGTGGTGAAGACGCGTACGGCGGCCCGGACGGCACGGTGTCGTGCGGTCGCCCCGAGCAGTCCGGCGGTCACTCCGAGGACGACGGTCAACAACAGGGCACCTGCGGTGAGTTCAGCGGTGGCGCCCAGTCCGTCACCGATCAGGTCGCCGACCTGGCCGCCGACCGAGTACGAGGGCCCCAGGTCACCGCGCAGCAGGTCGCCGAGCCAGGCGACGTACTGCGTGAGCAGCGGCTCGTCGAGGCCCAGCCGGTGCCGGACGGCGGCGACCACCTCGGGACCGGCGTCGGGGCCGGCGAGTGTGGTGGCCGCGTCGCCCGGCACCAGGCGCAGGATGCCGAAGATCAGGAAGGAGGCGAGGAGGAGTACGAGAAGCGCGGACGGTATCCGCTTCAGCAGCACGGCAGTCATGGTCACACCAGGTAGGCGTTGTCGAGGTCGAGGTAGCTGAACTTGGTGAGCCGCGCGCCGCGCAGCCGTTCGGCGGCGATCTGCACCTGGTCCTGGATGGCCAGGGTCGCGATGAACGCCTCGTCCAGCAGCAGGTCGGTGATCCGCTGGCAGGCGGCCCGGAAGCCGGGACCGCCGGTCTCCTTGCGGTTCCAGGCGGCGCGCACGGTGTCGGTGTAGGCGGCCGAGCGGAAGTGGGAGGTGTTCTGCTTCTCGTTGAAGGGGTACGCACTCAGCGCGAGGGTGGCGGGCTGCACCTGTGCGAAGCCGTGCAGATTGACCCACAGGGCGGGCATCGTCCCGGAGATCAGCTTCTTCTGGTACGTGGCCGAGTCGTACGGCTCCAGACGCACCTTCAGCCCCACCTGCCGCAGGTCGTACTGGACGATCTGGGCCACCGCCGTCAGCAGCGGATCGCTGCGGTGTCCGAGCGGCAGCGTGCGCCCGGTGGCCCCGGCGGACTTGAGCAGGGCGCGGGCCTTGCCCGGGTCGTACCGGTAACGGGTGCGGTTGGCCTCGGAGTAGGCGGGGGAGGAGCGGGGCCAGGGCACGGCGGAGGCCAGCCCGTAGCCACCCAGGGCCTGGTCCACCACACGGTCGCGGTCCACGGCCCAGGCCAGCGCCTGACGCACCCGTTTGTCGGCCACCCGCTCGTCGGTCACGGTGGCACCGAGATAGGCGGCGCCCGAGCCGGTGTCGTACCGCGTGACGGTGAACCCGGGGGTGTCCTCGAACGCCCGCAGATAGGTGCCGGTGATGTCGGTGGACAGGTGTGCCTGCCCGGAGCGCAGCGCGGAGAGCAACGCGTCGGACTGGGTGTAGACGCGCAGTTCGACCTCGTCCAGGTAGGGCCTCTCCCGCACCCAGTAGGTGTCGTTCCGCACGAGGGTGAGGCTGGTGCCGGGGCGCCATCGCCGGAGCCGGTAGGGGCCGGTGCCGTTGAGCTTCGTCCCCTTGAGTGCCTGGTCGATGGTGTGCCGGTCCGGGATGATCATGAACTCGAAGAGGTCGAACAGGTTGGCCACCGGATGCGCCAGCTTGAGCACCAGCTCGTGCGGACCGCGTTTCTCGAACCCCGTCACCGCCTTCGCCGTCGTCGCCAACTGCGCCGCGCGTGCGGGCTTCTTCAGGTTCTCCACCGCGAAGACGACGTCGTCCGCGGTGAAGGGCCGCCCGTCGTGGAAGGTCACGTCGTCGCGCAGGTGCAGCGTGATGCTGCGCCCGTCCGCGGCGTACGACCAGGAGCGGGCCAGCTCGGGCCGGGGACGCAGCTCGTCGTCGTAGCTGATGAGGGTGTTGAACAGCAGACGCTGCTGGAGCGCCTGGTCGCTCTGGGTGAACAGCAGCGAGGGCACGAAGTCCGAGCGGACCGCCACGGTGGCCTTGCCGCCGCGCCGCGGCCCGCCCCGCCCTCCCGCTCCGGCCTCGGCCACGGCGGAACGGCACGCGGACAGTGCGCCACCCGTTCCGAGCAGCAGGGCACCCGTACCCGCGGCACGCAGGGCGGCGCGACGGGAGAGCGGTTGCAAGGGCGGGTCAGTGGTCAACTGGGGCATGGCGGTGAGCCTGTTCGTTTCGCTGCGGCAGGAGGTCAGGAGGTCAGGAGGCCGGACAAGGAAGGGCGGCGGGGTGGCGCGCGTCGAAGGCGCCAGTGGCAGGGGAGAGGAGCCAGGGAGCGGAAGCGGCACTGGTCGGTGTCCGGAGCACAACCCGCCCACGTTGACGCGAAGAGCGTGGGGACAGCCGGGGCGTTGCGCAGCCGGGCAAAGGAAGCGGCGCGGTGGTTCTAGTGCCCGCGCCGCACCACGGCGGAAGTCAGTCGCACACCGCACACACCGCGCTCGACTGCCGACACAGGTCGACATGCCAGCGGGACACGAGGCGCAGATCCGGGGTCACGCGGAGCAGAATGGCAGTGGCTGTGCACCGGGTCAACCGGGCTCGTGACGGGCCGGGGTGCCACGTTGACGACGCCATTGCGGTCGTGTTGCCGCACCATTTCCGCGCCCGCCTGAACAGCGGTTCCGGCAGCGCCGTGGCAGCCACCACAGGAGAATCAGCGCGTCCGGGATGTGGGACGGCCGTGACACACCAGGACGCCACCCGCTGCCGCCACACGCCCCTGACGGGTGGTCACTCGGCGCCCTGTTCCGGCGGTGCCGGGGCGAAGAGGGGCGTCCTTCGGGGCGCGGTCCGTACCGGGGATGTCAGCCGTATTGCAGGCTCGTGAAACGGGCCGTGCAGAGGTTGACCGGCCCGGTGGCAACCACCATGCTCCCGGACATGACCGCGACGACGGCCTACCTCGTGGCGCGACGCCACATCGACCTGGGGCAGCTCGCCTCGGCGGCGTGTCCCCTCGGCTGACGGCACCCGAGCTCTCTCCCCGCCCTGCCACCCGGCCTACGCGCCTCGCGCCCGTCTCGGCGCCGCGTCCCGGCACCGGCACCGGCGCCCCGCCAGGGGCCGCGACAGCGCTTCCGCCGGCCCCGCAGGCGTCAGCTCCCCGGCAACGACTTCCCACTTCGGTGAAAAGGACCTTCCGCATGACCACCGCCCCCGCGCAGTCCGCCGCATCCGCACAGCCCGCCGCCCCGCAACACGATGCACACGGCCCCGTCACCGTCGAGAAGGTCGGTGGCCGGATCGGTGCCGTGATCTCCGGGGTCCGGCTGGGCGGTGACCTGGACGAGGACACCGTGGCGGCCATCCGTGCCGCGCTGCTGGCACACAAGGTCGTCTTCTTCCGCGACCAGCACCACCTCGACGCGGACAGCCACGAGGCGTTCGGCCGCCTGCTCGGCACACCGGTCGCACATCCCACGGTCCCCTCGGTGGACGGACGGTACGCCTTCGGAATCGACAACGAACACGGCTCACGCGCCAACCAGTGGCACACGGACGTCACCTTCGTCCCCGCGTACCCGGCCTTCTCCATCCTGCGCGCCGAAGTCGTCCCGCCGTACGGCGGGAACACGCTCTGGTCCAACACCGCAGCCGCCTACGCGGAACTGTCCGAGCCGCTGCGGGCACTGGCCGACACGCTGCGCGGCGAACACACCAACGACTACGACTACGCGGCTTCACGCCCGGAGTCCTCCGCCGCGGCTCGTGAACAGCACCGCAAGGTCTTCACCGCGGTCAAGTTCCGCACCGAGCACCCGGTGGTGCGGGTACACCCGGAAACCGGCGAACGCACCCTGATCCTGGGCAACTTCCTGCAAAAACTCAGCGGCTACCGCTCCACCGACTCCCGGGCGCTGATCGACCTCTTCCAGTCACACGTCGAGCGCCCGGAGAACACCGTGCGCTGGCAGTGGCGTGCGGGCGACGTGGCCATCTGGGACAACCGCGCCACCCAGCACTACGGCGTCGACGACTCCGACGACCAGGAGCGCACCCTGCGCCGTGTCACCATCGACGGCGACGTCCCCGTCGGCGTCGACGGGCGGCGCTCGGTGCTGCTGGCCCCCGAGACGGTGCCCGACCCGACATACGGCATCGCCTCCGGCAACTCCACCGACGGCGCCCTCGCGGAGCGGTGACCCGGCGCCCGCCAGCGTGAGCGAGCCGCCCGTGGGGTGTCCGCTTTCGTCCCGGACGCCGGGCGGCCCCTCCCGCACACGCCGTGCGGGAGGGGCCGGGGACCGCGGTGCGGACCGGATCAGGTCAGCCAGTGCCCGTTGCACTCGCTGTTCGCGACGAACTTGCTGGAGCTGATGCTGTTGTTCGCCGAGACACCTCCGGTCAGCTCGTTGTCGCTGAGGTCGTCGGCCCACTTCTCACCGCGGGAGATGCAGGCGTAGTTGCCGCCCCAGTCCTTGCCGGTGCCGTTGAAGACCATCACGGCGTCGTGCGGGTCCGCTGTCGCGCGGTTCAGCAGGGAGCTCGCCTTGTTGGTGTCACCGCCCTGGAAGGGGCCGGTGGAGTTCCCCCAGTCGGAGTCGTAGTTGTCCATCTTGCCCAGGTAACCGGAGCAGTTGGCGCTGTTGTAGGCGTAGAAGTAGCCGGCGGAGGCCTCGCCGTACCGGGCGGAGCAGCCGTCGGCGGCCTGCGCGGAGGCGGCGGGGATCGTCACACCGAGGGCGGCGACGCCGAGGGTGGCCAGGGTGGCCAGAATCCTGCGCATGAGTGCATCACTCCATTTCTGGTGTTCCAGAAGGTCTGGAACCGGTCGGGCCGGGCGCTGCTGCCGTGCGCGCGCCGGCCTCTTCTTCTCTGTGCTGCTTCTTCTCTGTGCTGCCGCAGCGGACGGGCCGGCGCGGACGAGGAAGGGCGACGAGAGGGGCGACGAAAGGGCCGATGAAAGAGGCCATGAAAGAGGAGGGGAGAGCGGCAGTGCCGCGGGGTCAGGAGGCGGTGATCTCCTGGGCACGGGGCAGCGCGGCGAGCCGCATCCGCCGGTAGTCGGCCAGGGCCCGCCGGTACGGGCCCAGCCGCTTCGCACGGTAGGCGCGGTCCAGGGAACGGGCGGTCGCGCCCAGGGAGGTGCGGGTGGCACAGGTGGCCTCGGCGACCGCCAGGTCCACCTCGGTGGCGTGTGCCCGCGCCGGCTTGAGACCTCGGGTGAGCCCCGCGAGTTCGGCGCGGATCCGCTGCGGACTCCGGTACGGGTGGCCCGCCTTGCGCATGCAGGCCGACCAGGCCCGCAGCGCCCCCCGGAAGCGCGCGTCCCTCACCAGGTCGGGAACGTAGAGACGGGACACCGAGTTCGCCGTCTTACGGGCCCGGAACCACGCGGGAAAGTCACTGTAGAGGCGGCCCTGGGCGTCGGCCACGCAGCTGCTGCGGGCCACTGCGACCGAGCCGCCGCCGGGCAGTCGGACCGTCACGGTGGCGCCGGTGGTGTCACCGTCGAGGGCCGTGGTGTAGCGGCGGGCCTCCGCCGCGGACAGGCTTTGCACGTAGGTGCGGTTGGTATGTGTCCGGGCCGCATGCTCTGCCGCGGCCCGCAACCTCCCGCCGTAGCCGTGCTTCCTGGCCCAGGCCACGTCGAGCAGGACATAGCCGCGGCCCTTGCGTTCGGCTGCGCTCGGCACCGGCCGCTCCCAGTAGCGGAAGCCTGCCTTCGCCATGCAGCGCCGGACGAGGATCTCCTCGGCCTGCTCGACGGTGACCTCCTCGGCCGCGGTCAACCTCCTCGATGCCGAGGCGTGTCGCCCCGCCCCTCCGTCGCGGGGGGCGCCGCAGCCGGTCGCGGCGAGCACCGCTGCGGCGACCGCGCACGCCGCTTTGTGTACGGCTTTCATCCCCCGGTCCCCCCCTCGCGTTCACGGCGCCGTTCTGCTCGGCACCGTGGTTCCACCGTGCGGCACCGCGGCCTCCGGCGGTACCTCGCAGGTGTGAGGGTGGGGAATGCGAGCGGGGGGGGGGTGACGGGTCAGCCGGGATCGGCCCCGAGGCGGGACACCGAGCGGACGGACGGCCGCACACGGCGCTGCGCGCCGACGGGTGCGCAGCCGTGCCGTTCTTGCTGGACCGCTTCGCGCGCGGGAACACGGGCCAGCGGCAGAGGCGTCCTGATCACAGCTGCGAGGTCCTGGCCGCCCCGTTGCAGCGGCACCGGAGGCGTCGGAGCCCCGGCGAGCGCCTCCGGCCCTGCTCGCCGCGTGGACGCAGTAGGCGGCGATATGACGCCGGTCGTGCACGCACGGCTCGTGCACACCGTCCGGACCCGACCCAGGCTGTCACCCGAGCCTGCCGACCGCGTGTGACTCTCCCGGTGGGACTACTTCGCGTCCTCGGCTGAGGCCCGGGAGGCGGATGCCGTCGCCGACTCGGGTGCACCGGCAGCCGTGTAGTAGACCGAGGAGCCCTGCTTGCTGCGCTGCACCTGCTGCTTGGCCACGAGGTTTTCGAGCGTGTTGCGTACCACGGTGGTCTGCACGGGACGCTCCGGGTGGGCCTCGACCAGCGCGGCGCAGACCTCTGCGGCGGACCGCGGTTCGCTCTGTGCGGTGAGGTGACGGCGGACGAGCTCGACGAGGGTGGGCGTGGCACTCTTCCCGGCCGTACCCTTGGCCGCCGCCTTGGTGGCGGGTGTCTTCTTGGCGGCGGGCTTCCGCTCCGCCGTGCGCTTCCGCGGGGCAGCAGCGTTTCCGGCGCGCGTGCGCTTGCCGCCGGCCGGCTCGGAGGCCGTCGCCGTGCGCGGTGAGGGCACCGTGGCGCCCTTGTCCCCCGGAGCGGTCCCGGCCAGTGCCTGCTGGATGTTCACCAGCATGCCGTGGTCGTGCTGCAGAGCCGTGAGCTGCTCCTGCAGCGTGGCGATCTTCGCACTGATGCGTTCCTGCTCCTTGGCGTTGCGGTCGAGGTCGCCGGCCACCTGAGCGGCATACTGCGAAGCCATTTCGGTGCTGGTCAAGTTCTCGGACATGGTGGGGGTTCTCCTTGACTGGACGTGGCGTGCAGAAAGGTACGGCAGCCATCACACACGAGGGACGCAGTAGTTGTCGTACCCAGTCAAGAGATAGTACGGGCGAGTGGTGAGGAATGTTTTTCCGGTAGGGCCCTGTCGGGCGCTGTTCCCGGGTGCGGCGAGCGGTCATGCCGCCTGCAGGTGTCTGTCCGTACGTCAGGTGTGCGTTGACAGACTGCTGTTGACCTGGGCGAAGCAGTGCGTCCGTGCACCGTTGGTGGCCCGGCCCCAGAACATGCGTACGCGTGCTGACACCTGCGGAGCCATTGTGTGCCCTTGCTGTCCGTGGGTGAGCTTCGTCGTCACTCCGCGAGCCGGTGCGCGAGGGGAAGCAGGGGCCGGTGAATCGGTGGTTTGGGTCGGTGCGGTGTGGTGACCCGTTGCGGTGCGACCGGAAGTCGATGTGAGGAAAGCGAGTTGAGAACGGTGGCTGCCAACGAGAAGGCGCGGGCAAAGGCCGAGCAGGCAGCGGGCAAGGCGATGCGTGCCGCAGGACGCGCGACCGGCAACAAGAAGATGCAGGCCAAGGGGCACGCTGCGCAGGCACACGGCCAGGCACTGGAGGCCCGTGAGGACACCACGGACCGCTTCCGCCGCTGACTGCGTCTCCCTCCGGTAGGAACCGCGCGCCTCGGGGCGGGGCCCGCACCCCAGCGGGCCCCGCCCCGAGGCATGTGCGGATGCCGCGCCAGGAGCGGCAGGTCGCCGTACGACCTGCCGCTGACCTGCACGTTCATGCGGGAGGACTCGGGCAGAGCGGGATGGCCTCGGCGTGGTGAGGCCCTGTCCCACCCCGTGAGGCGCCTTCAGTCCTGCGTCAGGGCTGTGAGCACCAGAGCGGTCAGGGCGGCGCGTTCGGTCATGCCCCGCACCGAGGTGTTCTCCGAGCGGGCGTGCGCTCCGGAGCCGACCGCGCCGATCCCGTCGAGCACGGGCACCCCCGCGTCCACGACGAAGTTCCCGTCGCTGGCGCCGCCGACCGACGTCTCCCGCAGATCGAGGCCGAGCAGGGAGCCGCAGCGCCGGGCCAGGTCCGCCAACTCCGCGACCGGCGGGGTCCGTTCGAAGACCGGGCGGTTCCAGCCTCCCGTGACCTCGATCCGGGTACGTGCGTCGACCGGGAGCAGCGTGGACAGCGCGGCGTCGATCCGGTCCCGCTCGGCGGCGGAGGCGACCCGGACGTCGAGCCGCGCCACTGCCTGCCCCGCCGTCACGTTGCTGCGGGTGCCGCCCTCGATCACCCCCACGTTGAGGGAGGTGCCGGCTGCGGGGTCCCGCAGTCCGGACAGCCGCAGTATCTGGTGCGCCAGCTCCTCCACCGCACTGGCCCCCGCCGTCGGGTCGAGTCCGGCGTGTGCCTCCACGCCCTTCACCGTGACGGTGAACAGCCCGACACCCTTGCGTGCGGTCTTGATGGCACCGTCGGCCGCCGCTTCGAAGACCATTGCCAGGCGGCTGCGGTGCGCCTCCGCGACGATCGCCTCGTGGGAGGCCAGGCTGCCCGTCTCCTCGTCGCCGTTCAGCATCAGGGTGCAGGCGGGGCGCGGCAGACCCAGCGCGTCCAGGGCGCGCAGCGCCCACACCGCCTGGACCAGTCCGGCCTTCATGTCGAAGACCCCGGGGCCGGTGAGGCGGTCACCGTCACGCCGGAAGGGCCAGCTGTCGAGGGTGCCGGTGGGCCACACCGTGTCGTAGTGCCCCAGCAGCAGTACCGGGCCCGCGTCGTTCGACGCGCCGCCCGTCGCGGGGCAGCGCCGCACCAGGATGTCTCCCGCACCCTCGCGGGGCAGCACCTCCTCGGCCGCGGGCTCGCCCAGGGAGCGGTCCAGCCATCCGCGCACCCACTTCAGGCAGGTGTCGAGGGCGTCCAGGTCGTCGCTTGCGCTGCCCTGGGAGGTGTAGGCGGCCAGGTCGGCAACCATGTCCGCGCTGCGCTGCGCCAGCCACTCCCGCACCGCCGTCGCCTGCTCCGGCACCGGGCCGTGTGCCGCCTTTGCTGCGCGGGGCGCAGCCGACGCCACGGGAGCGGCCGGGTCCGCCGTCCCGGCGGCGAGGCGGTCCAACTCCTCCAGCCGGGACTCCGACATCGCCTCCGGGGCGCCCTCCAGTGTGCGCAGACCGTCCAACACGGCACGGAGCACGACCGTGGGGAGGCCCTCGCGGTCGGCGTGGGCGAGGACATCGGCGTAGTGGGTGGTGACCTCCACAGGCCTGCGGCGTACCGCCAGGTCACGCCAGATGCCGCTGCGGTCCTTGGTCTGCGTGCGCAGCCAGGCGATGAGTCGGTCGGTGGCGGCGGCCCTGGCCGAGGGGTCCGCGCCGCGCCGGAAGGCGTCCGGCTCGAAGGCGTCGAAGGGCTCCAGCGTGACGCCGAGGTGGTCGGCGACGTCGAAGACCTCGGCGGTCAGGGCGCTCATCGCGGGCCTGTGCCGGTCGATGAGGTCGGCCATCGGGGCGTCGGCGAGCGCCGTGGCGGCCAGCATCGCCCCGAAACCGGCCTTCGCCCACAGGTAGCCCTCGACGTTGTCGCTGGCCTGCGCGGGACCCCAGCTGTGCAGGTCGGTGACGATCTCCCGCACCCGCGGGCTCACCTGTGCGCCGCCCGGTTCGCCCACCACCAGCGCGCCCGCGCCGCCGTCCAGCACCACGCCCGGCTCGATCACGTCGGCGAAGATGTTGACGAAGGCCGCCACGGTGCGCTCGGCGCCCACGTAGCGGGCGATCACCTCTTCGTTGAAGCCGTTCTGCAGCGAGACGACGCAGCCGTCCGCCGCCAGCCGGGGCGCTATCCACTCCAGCGCGTCCCGCGTGGCCTGTGCCTTGACCGCCAGCAGTACGCGGCCCAGCGGCCCGTCGAACTCCTGCGGTGTCACCGCGGTCACCCGCACGCTGGTGCGCTGTCGGCCGTGGGCGACGGTCAGCCCCTGGGAGCGGATCGCCGCGACCTGCGCGTGGTCGGTGTCGACGACCGTGACCTGATGCCCGGCCCGCGCCAGGGCGAAGGCGAGGGTGCCGCCGATCGCTCCCGCGCCGACAACCGTGTATCCGGCCGCGTGCTGCTGTTCCTTGCTCATCGGCAGTGTCCTTCGTCGGTGCTTCGGGCCGGGGCGTTCGGTGGTGCGGGCCGGGTGGCCGCCTCGGGCGGCCAGATACGGGGCAGGTTGAGGGCTCCGGTGCTTGAACCCCCGTCGACCCGCAGGACTTCGCCGGTCACCCACGAGGCGTCGGGCCCGGCGATCCAGCGGACGGCTCGGGCGATGTCCTGGGGCGTGCCGGGGCGCCCCAGCGGGTTGACGCCGATGGCCGCCGCGTACTCCTCGGACACGGGGTTGCAGCCGCTGTCGACGGGGACGAATCCGGGGCTGACGGCGTTGACGCGGATGCCGCGCGCCCCGAGTTCGAGCGCCGCGGCGCGGGTGGCCATCTCCAAGGCCGCCTTCGAGGCCGCATACGGCCCGCCACCGGGGCGGCTGCGCAGTGCGGAACCCGAGGAGATGTTGACGACCGAGCCGCCCGTGTCCGCCTCGGCCGCCAGCCTGGCGTAGGCGGCGGTCGCCAGCACGGGAGCCCGCAGATTGACGGCGAAAAGCTGGTCCCACGCCTCGGCGCGGAGGCCGGCCATGTCGAGTGACGGGTAGCGGCCCGCGGCGTTGACGAGGACGTCGACGGGGCCGCGCTCGGCCCAGGCGCGCTCCACCAGAGCGGCGGGCTCCTCCGGCCCCGTGAGGTCGACGGTGCGGGTCACGGCGGCGCCACCGAGGTGTGCGGCCTGCCTCTCCAGTGCGGCCCGGTCCAGATCGGCCAGGGTGAGGGCCGCCCCGTGCGCGGCGAACTCCTCGCCGATGGCCGCGCCGATCCCGCCCGCGGCGCCGGTGATCAGGACGTGTGTCATCAGCGGAACCTCTTGTCCTTGGTCTCGGGCATCGTCAGGTAGACGACCAGTGAGATGAGCGAGGCGCCCGAGACGTAGAGCCACAGCAGGTCGCTCTGGCCGCTCTCGTGGAGCCAGGTCGTCACATACGGTGCCGTCCCTCCGAAGAGCGCGACCGCCAGTGCGTACGGCAGCGCGATCCCGGTGGCCCGCACCTCTGCCGGGAACTGCTCCGCCATGATCACGGCGCAGTTGGCGGAGTAGCCGAGGATGAGCAGCATCCCGACGAGCTGCACCAGGAAGACGCTGAGGAAGCTGTCACCGAGCAGGTGGAGCAGCGGCCAGGCCAGTACCACGAAGCCACCGGCGAACGCGGTCATGGTCGGCTTGCGGCCCACACGGTCGGAGAGCAGGCCGGCGAAGGGCAGCGCCACCACGAAGACGATCAGGCACAGGGTCTGCGACAGCAACGCCGTCTCAAGCGGGATGCCGGTGGTCAGATTCGCGTACGTCGGCAGGTAGTTGACCCAGATGTAGTAGGTGAGGGTGCCGGCGACGGTGATGCCCGCGACGCGCAGCGCTGCCGCAGGGTGGTCGACGAACATCGCCCTGATGGGGTTGCGGCGGGTGCGGCCGTCTCCCTTCGCCTCGGCGAAGGACTCGGTGTCCTCGACGGAGACCCGCAGCCACAGGCCGATGAGGCCGAGCAGCCCGCCGGCGACGAACGCGAGGCGCCAGCCCCAGGAGTGCAGTGTCGCATCGCTGAGGACCGAGGTGGCGACCGTACCGAGCAGCGAGGCGATGAGCACGCCGCCCGCGACCGAGACCTGCTGCCAGGACCCCGCGAAGGCCCGGCGTCCCCGGGCGGCCGACTCCACGAGGAACGCGGAGGAGGAGCCGAACTCCCCTCCGGCCGAGAACCCCTGGGCGAGCCGGGCCAGCAGCAGCACCACGGGGGAGAGGACCCCGATGGTCTCGTACGACGGGGTGAGCGCGATGACGAAGGCGGCCGAGGCCATCAGAGCGACGGTGAGGGTCAGGCCCTTCTTGCGGCCGTGGCGGTCGGCGTACGCGCCGAGCACCGCAGCGCCTATGGGCCGCATGACGAAACCGACGGCGAAGACGGCGAGGGTGGACAGCAGCGCCACGGCCTCGTTGCCCTTGGGGAAGAACTCGTCGGCGATGATCTTGACGAAGATGGAGTAGAGAGCCCAGTCGACCCATTCGACGGTGTTGCCGATGGTCCCGGCGACGATGGCTTTGCGCTGCGCCGGACTCAGCCGGCGGGACGTGGTGGCGGCGCCCGTTGCGGGCGCCGCGGCGGGCGGGCCGGAGTGGTTCACGGGGTGGCCTCCGGAGTGTCGGGGCGAAGGGCGTGCGCAGCCGCCGAGTCCGGCGGCGTGTGCAGTACGGTGCGGGCCGCCTCGGCGATCTGGGCGTGGGTCGCGTACCAGACCCCGGTGTGGGCCGCGATGTGGTCGAGCAGCTCCCGCAGCGCGACGAGCCGGGAGCGGTGCCCGATCACGTGCGGATGCAGGGTGAGCTGGAAGACCCCGCCTGCCTGGTAGGCGGCGTCGAACTCGTCGGTCCAGATCTCGCGTACGTCGCGTGGCCGGCTGTGCGGCCGCACGGATCCGTAGCGGTCCATCGTGAAGTACGGGGCGTCGTCGCGAATCCAGTCGACCGGGAGCTCGACCAGGCCGGTGGGCCGTCCCTCGGCGAGGATCTCGTAGGGCTCGTCGTCGGCCATCAGGGACGAGTCGTAGGAGAAGCCGAGCTCCAGCATGATCCGGAGCGTCGAGTCGGAGAAGTCCCAGGACGGAGTCCGGATTCCGGTCGGCCGCTGCCCCGTGAGCTGGGTGAGGGAGTCCAGGGCGCGGGCCGTCAGTTCCTTCTCGTCGTCATAGCCCAGCAGCGTGTTGCGTTCGTGTATCCAGCCGTGGACGGCGAGTTCGTGACCGTCCCGTGTGTAGGCCCGTGCCTCCTCGGGGTGGACGAGCGCGGAGACGGCGGGCATGAAGAAGGTGGCGGGCACCTGGTGCCTGGCCAGGAGCTCCAGGATGCGCGGAGCACCGGCCCGCGCTCCGTACTCGCCCTGCGCCAGCCGTCCCGGGCTGGTCTCCCCGTCGCGCAGCGGGATCGTCTCGTGGTCGGAGTCGAAGGAGAGGGCGACGGCGACGCGTGCGCCACCGGGCCAGCGGGCGGGCACCAGGCGGCGGCCGGCGCGGACGGCCTCGATGTGGCCGCGCCAGGTGTTCTCGGACCAGCGCCAGCTCTCTGCGGGCGAACCGGTATCGAGTGTGGGCATGGCGGATCTCCAGAGAGGGTCGGGGGACGGGGAAGGAGGATGCCCGCGGCGCGGCGGCCGGCCGGCCGTGCGACGGGGAGTTCAGGGGCGGGGATGGCGGGGATGCGGACCCCGCTCCGGAAAGGTGCGGCGCCGGCTCAGCCCGCCTTGGCCATCCGGTGCCAGGAGTACTTCAGGGTGGCGAGGTGCAGGGTGATGTCGGAGGCATGGAGCCCGGGCAGGGCGCCGATGACCTCGCTGGTGTAGCGGAACAGGTCGGCGCGGCGGGGCAGCACCATGTGGCCGACGAGGTTGAAACGGCCGGTGGCCGCACTCAGGAACTTGGTGCCGGGGTGCGCGGCGAGCCTTCGTCCGGCTGCGTCCAGCCGGTCCGGCTCGATGGACAGCCACACCATGAACTCGGCCTCGTAGCCCAGCAGGGAGGGCTCCACCAGGGTGCGGAACTGGAGTACGCCCCGGCCGATGAGCCGGTCCAGGGCCCGCGCGACGCTGGACTGGCTGCGTCCGAGACGGCGCGCCAAGGCGCTGACCTGCGTGCGGCCGTCCGCTGCCAGCGCGGAGGCGATCTCCTTCTCCAGGCCGGAGAGCGCTTGTGGCGCCCGGCCCCAGTCGTCGCGGTCGCACGGCGAGGCGGCCTCACCGAGCCGCAGAGCGGCTGCGGCATCGGCCGGCAGCAGACCTGTGTCCCACCTCGATGCCGACGTGAACGTCCTGATGACGGCGACGCACTCCGTACCGGTGATCAGGTCGGCGCCGGGCAGGTCGGTGAAGAGCATGCGGATCATCTCGTCGTTGTCGCGCGCGACGAAGTCGACGATCAGGTCCGCCGTGCCCGTGACCACCGCCAGGAAACGGACATCGGGACTGGCGGCGAGCTGCTCCGCCAGATCCAGCCCGCGGCCCGGCTTGGCCTGCACCCGCACCAGCATGGAGGAGCCCTGGCGGGTGCGGTCCAGTTCCACCGTGCCGACCACCCGCAGGAGTCCGCGTGCGCACAGCGACTGGTAGCGGCGCTGCGCGGTGGACTCGCTGGCCCCCACCCACTGGGCGACGGCGCTCCACGGGGCACGGCCGTTGAGCTGGAGCGCCGCGATGATGCGGCGGTCCAGCTCGTCGATGGTTTCCGCGTGGGCCCGGTAGGTCATGCCGCGGACGCTAATCACCGGCTTCTCCCCGCGTCAACGGTGAAATCCTGCATATCCACTGGTCAGAGCCGTGATAGGCGGCAACGGGGAGGTTACACGCGGCGAGAATCAGCAGTTCCCGGGCTCTGTCGGCCTGACCAGGGCGGCGAGGGATCGCGTCACGGGCTCCGGAAATCTCCCGCCCCTCCGTCGCCGCGGTGCGAAACGGGGGCCGCACCCGCCTGGCGGCCGTCGATGAGCCGGCTCCCAGGGACGACGGCCGCGCGGTGTACGCAGACGTGCGGGGACGTCTTGAGTACGCCTCCCCGCAGCCAGGTCCAGGGACCCGGCCACGGGGAGGCGTGGCTCAGCGCACCGAGAGCCGGACGAGTCGCGCCCCCGGGCCCCGCTTCGGCAGGTGCAGGGCGACGTAGCGCGCTGTGCCGTCCGTCGTGAGGCGGTGGACGCGGCCGTGGCCCTCCAGCCGGCCGGCTTCGCGGTAGTCGATTCCGTCGAGGCTGAACTCGATGCCGGCTCGCGGGGCGTCGCGGCCCGTCCATACGGCCTCGATGCGGTGGACGGGGAGTTCGGCGCCCAAATCCACGACCATGCGGCCGCCCGTGCCGGGGGTCCATGCGGTGTCCGGGTCGTCGTCCACCGCGGCCGCCGGGTCGGTCATGCCCTGGGGGAGCGGGCTGGTGGGGAAGACGGTCCTGCCCAGGGCGAGGTCGTCCTTCGGGTAGGCGACGGCCTGGCGTACCCTGACCGTCACCTCGCGCCCGGACCGCACCACGGCGTCCGCGCTGTGCCCCTGTGCCTCGATCCGGAGGCGGCAGGCGGCTCCGGAAACCTTGAAGGTGCCGCCGTCGACGACTCGCACGCGCAGTCCGACAGGCAGCGACCCTCCCGAGAGCGGCGTGAGTGTGCAGCGAGGTGCGAGGAGAACGCCTGCGGAGGATCCCAGTTCCGCCTCGTACGTCATGCCGTCGCGGGTCACCGTCTGCACACCGTCGAAGCACCGCAGGTGAGCTCTGCTCTGCGGCAGCCGGACACGGGCGGTGACCGCTTCGTCCGACAGGTTGAACAGGGACAGATGGTCGTCGGTGAGGGCCGCCCGAACAGCAGTGGGTACGGCTGTGGGCGCCGGTTTGCGGGACAGCGAGCGCAGATCAGCGCCCGATGCGGCAGGGAACCCCTCGACGACGACAGGCGCAGCGGGGCCGTCGGCGAGGACGATCGTGTCGTCGTGGACGGCGAGTGGCAGGTCCGTGCCGCGTACGACGAACCCGGCCCGGCCGTCCACGTCGAGCCAGCCGCCACGGCTGTGCACCGCGGGCACCGGCCCTGCTGCAAGGTCGTCCCAGTGCTCACCGTCCGTCGAACCCTGCAGACGGTACGCACGCCCGGCGGCGGCCTCCCAGCGCAGCGTGACCCGGTCCACCTCATGCGTTCCGCCGAGATCCACCGTCAACCAGCTGTCGGTGCGCGCGCGTTCCTCCTTGGCGACGGCCCAGCGGCTCTTCCCGTCACCGTCGACCGCCGACTCCGGGCCCTTGCCCTCTTCGGACGACGATGCTCTCGCGTCCCGGCCGCGGGCGAGGTCTGCTCCCTCCGCGCCGGAGCGTGCCTCGAACGCGTACAGCGAGTACCCGTACGCCGGATCGGGCCGTTTCCCGAGCATGCGCAGGTGCCGCACGGCGCGGGACGGGAAGCGCAGTTCGTCGACCCGCCCGGTACCGGAGCCGGGGTCGGTGTCCTTCGCCCGCACCGAGGCGTGCCCCTCCTCGAACCGGTAGGAACGGGAGCCGTCGAGGCCCGCCATGCCGGGCATGGTCAGGTTGTGCACCTCCACGTGGCCCTCACCGGCCGCCGTACCGGTGGTTGCGTAGACGACGGCTCCGGTCGGCAGGGTCGCGAAACCCGCGTGGCCGCTGTCCAGGCGTAGCACTGTCGCACTGCCGTCGTAGCCGTCGCGCAGGGTCTCGTACCGTCGCACCTTCCGGCCGGCGACCTTCGCCGCTGTGGCGGGCAGGAACATCGGGGTGGCGCCGCTGAGGCGGAACAACCAGTCGTCGTGGGCGGGTTGCCAGGCGAACTTCACGAAACCGGGCTTGCTGACCGCCCCCGACCACGCGGTGCGCGTCTGGTGCGAGACGAGCCCGGGCCCCGTACCGAAGTCGCTCACCCCGGACGCCTGGGCGAACAACTCGTTCCGGGAGACCGGCTGCACGCGGTTACCCTTCGCTGCCGCCCACACGTGCAGGAGATAGCTGATGGCGACCTCGGCGCGCGCCTCCGGCTCGTACTTCGGCTCGCCCGAGAACTTCGCCAGCCGGTACTCCGGCGGGTACTTCTGATACGCCTCAAGGCGCGCGGCGAGTTCCTGCTCGGCGCGCGCCGCCGCCCGGTCGCCGGTCACCTGGGCCAGAAAGGCGAGCGGGATGACGTCCCTGCCGTACAGATGCTCACGGTCGTCGACCATGGGCATCAGTGGTTCGCCGGCATCGCTCATGACGCCGAGCAGAGTGCGCCACAGCAGGTGCGCGTTGGGCTGCTTGGTCAGCACCTCCGGCAGCGGCTGTCCGGCCGCGAAGAAGTGGGCGGCGTTGCGGCCCGAGGTGCGCCACAACTCCTCCTGGTAGTGGGGACCGAAAGAGCCGTGGTTCTCGATGATGAAGGTGTCGTACAGGTTGCGGGCGGTGTTCTTCGAGACGGAGGCGCCGGACACGCGGGCCGGATTGGCCAGGTCGGCGGGCGGCAGCCCCGCCTCGTTCCGCGACCACATGCCGAAGCCGTTCTCCCAGTCCGGTCGGCGGGGATCGTGCGGTGCCCAGGCCAGAGCGGGTGCCAGGGTCTGCGCGTACAGCCCCATCTCCTCCAGCTTGGTGTCTCCGACGTGCCCGCCCTGCACTCCGTTGGGTGTCCAGTCGCCGGAGTCGGGGTCGTCGCCTGTCCCCAACGAGGTGGTGTAAGCGGCCTGTTCACGTGTGATGGTGACGATGTTCTTGCGGGTCGTGCTGTCCAGGTCGTCCCACAGCAGCCGCGCGGCGAGAACGAAGTACGACTGGAACGTCGTGTCGAAGAAGAGTTTGCGGCCCCACACGGTGCCGCCGGCGAGCCGGTTCGAGGCGGCGAAGCGGCGGATGGTGGCGAGGGTGCGCCGCTTCAGTGTCGCCCGGTCGATGCCTGCCAGGCCGCTGTCGTACGTGCCGTGCGTGAGCAGCACGGCGTTGCCCAGCACCACGGCGAACCCGAAGTCCTTCTCGGTGTAGGCACCTTGGGACGCATCCCACTGCGTCTCCGACCAGTGGGTGTGCTGGAGGAGGACCCGGTGGTACACCGCTGCGATCGCGTCCGGGGGCGTGGCCGTGTCCGGGGGAGTGCCGGACCGGGCAGCTGCCCATGCCGGGGCGGTGCCTTCCAAGAACGGGAGCGCTGCGGCGGTCCCCGTCGCGCCGAGGAGCTGCAGAAACATCCGTCGGTCGAGCTGGGAACGGAATTCCGGCACGTCTGGGCCTCCTGGTTGGACAACGTTGTCGAGAACGGGCGGCGCTCATCTTTCGTTCGCACGACCGGCCGCGTCAACAGGTGCGACCGGTGTCGCGGGAACCTCGCAGGCGGTCCGCGACGGGTGTCGGTTATTAGTCGATTATTAGTCAACGCCCCCTCTTGACCAGTGGTGAGATGCGGGGCGAGAGTGCTGGCTAATCCGCATTAGCCCCAGGGACGCCCTTCGCAGCCGCAGCTAATGCGTATTAGCGAAAGAGGTTGAGCATGGCTGAAAAGAGCGGGGAGCGAAGCCGTCGCGGTCGGCCTCGGCAGGCGGAGGTCGCCCGGGTTGCCGGAGTGTCGCAGACGACGGTGTCACTGGTGCTGGGCGGCAACAAGCAGGGCATCGCGCTGCACGAGGACACCCGGCGGCGCGTCCTCGACGTGGCTCGCGAGCTGGGCTACGTACCCGATCCGGCGGCCCGCCGGCTGGCCGCGGCGCGCAACAACCTGCTCGGCGTCTTCAGCTTCACCGCCACCTTTCCCACCGCCGTGGAGCACTCCTACTACCCGATCCTGGTGGGCGTCGAGCAGGAGGCCGCGGCCCACGGCTACGACCTCGTACTGTTCACCGGCTCCAGCTTCGGCGGCGCTCAGGCCGACGCCCCCGGCGCACTGGAGCGCGTCCGGCTGGCCGACGGCTCGCTCTTCATCGGCCGGCACATACCGGCCGACGAACTGCGCCGCCTCGTCGAGCACGGCTACCCTGCCGTCCACATCGGCCGCCGTGACGAGCTGGAGGGGCTGGCCTGGGTCGGCGCCGACTACGTGGCCGCCACCGTCGAGGTCGTCCGGCACCTGACCGGGCTCGGGCACCGGCACATCGTCCTGGTCCGCGAGGACGACGACGCGCCTGCCTCCACCGACCGTGAGAGGGGCTTTCGCACCGCACTCGCCGAGGCCGGACTGCCCGGCGGCGACGCCGCGGTGGCCCGCACCGCGCAGCCCACCGCTGACATCACCGCCGACTGGCTGCGCGCCCGCCGTGCGGAGGGGGCCACCGCTTTCGTCGCGGAGGAGACCGACACCGGTGCCGCCTGGCGGGCCCTGCTCGCCGCGGCCGACGCCGCCGGACTCGGCGCACCCCGCGACCTCTCCCTCGCGCTCCTGGGCTTCCCGCCGGCCGACCTCGCCGGACGGCCCGTGCCCACCGGCTTCGACATCCCGCGTGCCGAGCTCGGCGCCGCCGCCGTACGGACCCTCACCGCCCAGCTCACCGGCCAGGAGGCCGTGGAGTCGCTGGTGTCGTGCGCCTTCCGAAAGGGCGCCACCGCGGGACCACCGCCCGGCCGGGCCGACTGAACCGCCCGCCTCACGCTCACCCCCGAGGAGACCGCACCACATGCCCACCATCCCCCTCATCCCCACCGAGACCGACGTGCTCGTCGTGGGCGGCGGCCTCGGCGGCGTGGCCGCCGCCCTCGCCGCCTGCCGGGCCGGCCGCCGCGCGGTCCTCACCGAGGAGACCGACTGGCTCGGCGGACAGCTCACCGCGCAGGCGGTCCCCCCGGACGAGCACCCCTGGGTGGAGCAGTTCGGCACGACCGCCTCCTACCGGACCCTGCGCGAGGGCATCCGCGAGCACTACCGCCGCTGGTATCCACTGCGCGCTCAAGCCCTGGAACTGCCGCAGCTGAATCCGGGCGCCGGCCGGGTCAGCAAGCTCTGCCACGAGCCGCGTGCCGCGCTCGCCGTGATCGAGGCCATGATCGCCCCGCACCGCAGCGCCGGCCTGCTGACCGTGCTCACCGAACACCGCCCGGTGGCCGCCGAGACCGACGGTGACCTCGTACGGGCGGTGACCTTGGAGGACGTGCGCACCGGTGACCGGCACACCACCGCCGCCCCGTACGTCATCGACGCCACCGAGACCGGCGAGCTGCTGCAACTGGCGGGGGTGGAGCATGTGGTGGGCGCCGAGTCGCGCGACGAGTTCGACGAACCGCACGCCCCCTGGAGCGCCGACCCGCTCAACCAGCAGGGCATCACCGTGTGTTTCGCCGTCTCCCATCACGAGGGCGAGGACCACACCATCGACCGTCCCGCCGACTACGCCTTCTGGCGGGACTACCGGCCCGAGTTCTGGCCGGGCCCGCTCCTCGGCTTCCTCGCCCCCGATCCTCGCAGCCTGGCGCCGGTGCCGCGTACCTTCGAGCCGAACCCGGACGTCGACCCCCTCGACGTGAACGCCGACCAGAGCGCCGACGCCGGGGACAAGGAGCTGTGGGGCTTCCGCCGCATCCTCGCCCGCAAGCTGCACAGGCCCGGTGCCTTCGGCTCGGACATCACGCTGGTCAACTGGCCGCTGAACGACTACTGGCTGCAGCCGCTCATCGGCGCGGACGGGGAGACGTCACCCCAGGCACTGGCGGGAGCACGCCAGTTGTCACTGTCCGTTCTGCACTGGCTGCAGACCGAGGCCCCCAGGCCGGACGGCGGCACCGGCTTCCCCGGCCTGCGGATCCGCCCCGATGTCACCGGCACCACCGACGGCCTGGCCAAGGCCGCGTACGTGCGTGAGGCGCGCCGTATCAAGGCCGTCACCACCGTCACCGAGCACGACGTCGCCGTCGACCTGGTCGGCCCGTACGGCGGCACGAGGCACCGCGACTCCGTCGGGGTCGGCGGGTACCGCATCGACCTGCATCCCTCCAGCGGTGGCGACAACTACATCGACATCGGCTCGGTGCCGTACGAGATCCCTCTGGGGGCGCTGGTTCCGCGCCGGGTGCGCAATCTGCTGCCGGCCGGGAAGAACATCGGCACCACCCACATCACCAACGGCTGCTACCGGTTGCATCCCGCCGAGTGGAACATCGGCGAGGCTGCGGGCGCGCTCGCCGCGCACTGCCTGGACGAGGGCGTGCAGCCGCACCAGGTGCAGGAGGAGGACAAGCGGTTCGAGGAGTACGCCCGGCTGCTCGACCGGGCAGGGGTGCAGCGCCACTGGCCCGACGTGCGCGGCTACTGACCACCGGGCGGCGGGCGGCGCGGACCGCCGCCCGCCCGCTGCCCGCCCTCTCCTGACGTTCCGCACCGCCCACCCCCGCGGCCCACCGCCCGCGCGTCATCCACCCGATCCGTACAGGACACAAGGAGGTGTCCCCTCGTGACTCCACCCCGCATCCGCGTCGGTATCGACGTCGGCGGAACCTTCACCGACGCCGTGGCGGTCGACTCCGTCACGCTGGAACTCGTCGGCCAGATCAAGGTCCCCACCAGCCATCAGCACGAGGACGGCGTGGCTCACGGCATCGTCGAGGCCCTCAAGCGGCTGCTGAAGGACGTCGGCTGCGGCCCGGAGGACATCGCCTTCCTCGCCCACGGCACCACCCAGGCCACCAACGCCCTGCTCGAAGGCGATGTCGCGCCCGTCGGCCTGCTCGGCATCGGGACCGGCCCGGGCGCGCTGCCCACCCGCCGCCTCGCCGGGCTCGCCAAACTGGAGCTCACCCCCGGCAGACGCCTGCCGCTGCACTATGCGCACGTGGACGATCCCGACGACACCGCGACGGTCCACGCCGCTGTGCAGAAGGTCACCAGCGCGGGAGCCGAGGTCCTGGTCGCCAGCGAACCGTTCGGAGTCGATCTGCCCGAGGGGGAGGACGCGGTACTGGAGACGGCACGTCCGTACGGACTGCCGATGACCGCCGCACACGAGATCACCTCGCTGTACGGTCTGCGCAAGCGCACCCGTACGGCCGTCGTCAACGCGGCCATCCTGCCGAGGATGCTCGCCACGGCCGACCTCGTCGACTCCAGCATCACCGCCGCAGGTGTCTCCGCCCCGCTGATGGTCATGCGCTGCGACGGCGGCGTGATGTCGCTGGAGGAGATGCGCCGCCGGCCGCTGCTGACCGTGCTGTCGGGACCCGCTGCCGGTGTGGCCGGTGCGCTGATGCGGGAGCGGGTCAGCGAAGGCGTCTTCCTGGAGACCGGCGGCACGTCGACGGACATCAGTGTGATCCGGCGCGGCAAGGTCGCCGTCCGGCACGCCACCATCCTGGGCAAGCCCTCCTACCTGTCGGCGCTGGACGTCCGCACGGTCGGCGTCGGCGGTGGATCGATGGTCCGCGTCGGGGGCGGAACGGTGCGCGGCGCCGGGCCGCGGAGCGCGCACATCGCCGGACTGCCGTACGCCTGTTTCGCGGACGCCGACGAGCTGGCCGGTGCGCGGCTGGCCACGCTCAGCCCACTGGACGGCGATCCGGACGACTACGCCGTGCTGGACGCCGCGGGCGGCCGGTTCGCCCTCACCATGACCTGCGCGGCCAACGCGCTCGGACGCGTCCCCGAGGGCGACTTCGCGGCAGCTGACAGGACGGTGGCGCGCGCCGCCTTGCGGCCACTCGCCGACGCCCTCGGCACCGACATCGACGGCGCGGCGGCGCAGTTCCTCGACGCGGGGGTGAAGCAGGTGCGGGAGGTCGTGGAGACCATGGTGCGCGACTACCGCCTCGACCGTGACACCGCCGTCCTCGTCGGCGGCGGAGGCGGTGCGGCCTCCGTCACGCCGCATCTGGCGGAGCGCGCCGGTCTCACTGGACGGATCGCCGCGCACAACGAGGTCATCAGCCCGATCGGTGTCGCTCTCGCCCTGGTGCGCGAACAGATCGAGCGGATCATCCCCGGTGCCACACAGGAACAGATCCTCGGCGTACGAGGCGAGGCCGAGGCGGCAGTCGTCGCCCAGGGCGCCGCGCCGAGCGCGGTCGAGGTCGAGGTCACCGTCGACCCGCAGACCAACACCGTACGCGCCATCGCCACCGGCGCCACCGAGCTGCGCACCCAAGGCCGCGCGGAACACCTCGGGGAGGCCGAGCGGTTGGCCACAGCGGCGGCCAGTCTCAAGGCGCCGGAATCGGCCGTCGAGGTGCTCGCCGCCACGGATGCGCACACCGTCTACGGCACCGAGCGGCGCCGCCGCTTCCGTCGCACCCGCCGACCCGTGCGGGTGCTCGACGCCGACGGCGTGATCCGGCTGCACGCGGCGGACGCGCAGGTCGCGACCACCACCGTAGGAGAGGCACCCGACCTGCTGACCCGGCTGATCGGGCAGGCCACGTCGTACGGCGACGGCGGTGTGCGCGCGCCTGCGCTGCGGGTGCTCATCGGCTCGCGCATCGCCGACCTGACCGGCGTCATGGAGGCCGGTCCGCTCCTGGCCCTGGCCCGCAGCGAGCTGCGCTCCAGGGCGGCGGACGAGCGGGTGGTGGCGGTGGTGGAGGCGCGGTCATGACGGCAGCCCTGCTCGCCCCGGCCCGCCGGGACGTACTCCGCGCGGAGTGCGGACGGCTCGCAAGGAGAGGCGACGTGGAGTTCGGCGTGCGGGTGTTGGCCAACACACCCACGCACGAGGGGCGGGACACCGCAGTGCTCCGGCAGTGGGCCGCCGCCGCGATGGCGTTCGGCGCCGAGGGGGCGGGGCTGCTGGAGGGCCGCCCGCCCGCGCACAGCGGGGTCACCGTACGGGAGAGCACCGGCGGACTCGATCCCGGCCGGATGCTCCTCGCCCGGTACGTCTCCCGCCCCGCGCCGACCGTCGAGTTGTTCACCGACACGCTCGCTCTCGCAGAGGAGCTCGTCGACCTGTTGGGCTGGAGGGAGTGGTTCCCTCCCGGCAGCACCCGGCAGGCCGCCCTCGTACACGAACAGGCCCACGAGCTGTTCCACCACGACAAGACGTTGCGGGCCGCACTCAAGAAGCGTCTCGGACACCGTTGGCTGGGCGGGCGGCTCCCGGCACACGTCGCCGGCGCCGACGAGCTGGCAGCGCACGCCGCCGCTCAAGCTGCCCTCGGCCTGCCCCGTACACCCCTGTTGCTCACCGCCGCCCTCGCGCGCGCGGCCCAGGCCCTGACCGAGAAGAACTGAGGCCCGCCATGGGAATCGTCATACTTGTGCTCATGCTCGCCGGGGTCGGGCTGATGCTTGCCCGCAAGCTGCCCACCGCCTTCGCGCTCGTGCTGCTCGGCGTCGGCATCGCGATCACCGCCGGGGCCCCGCTCAAGGGCAAGGGCAGCCTGTTGGACTCCGTGCTCCAGGACGGCTCGGTGATGCTCGCGTCCACGATGCTCGCCGTGCTGATCGGGTCGTGGCTCGGCAAGCTCATGGAGGAGACCGGCATCGCGGGCACGCTGGTCCGCAAGATCGTCGAATTCGGCGGTGACCGTCCCACCGTCGTCGGGCTCGGCGTGCTCGCCGTCTCGGCGCTGATCGGCACCGTCACCGGCTCCGCCCCGGCGGCCATGATGGCGGGCATCATCGGCATCCCCGCCATGATCGCCGTCGGGGTACCGAAGACGACGGCGGCCGGCACCGTCCTCATGGGCATCGCCGCCGGCATGCCGTTCGAACTACCGGTCTGGCAGTTCTTCTCCAGCGCGCTCCACCTGCCCGTCGGCACCGTGCGCGGCTTCCTGCTGAAGCTGTTCCCGTTCGCACTGGGCTTCGCCGTCCTTTATGTACTGGTGGAGAACCGCCGCAAGGGCGTCGAGTACGCCTGGTCCCTGTCATCGGTCGCCGAGCGGCCCGCGAACCGCAGGCCCAGCCGGGCCCGACGCCTCGGTGACGCGCCCTGGTACGCGCTGCTCGCCCCCGTCGTCCCGCTCGTCCTCGCGCTCGGCTTCAAGGTCGAGATCATCCCGTCGATGCTCGCCGGCGTGCTCTACACCCTGCTCACCACCACACGGCCCGGCAACCTGAACAAACGCCTGCTGCGCACGCTCTACGCCGCCTTCGAGGTCGCCGCGCCCCCCATCGCGCTCTTCGTCGCCATCGGCATCCTGCTGACCGCGGTCAGCCTGCCGGGTGCGATCGAGGCGCTCAACCCGCTGGTCGAGGCCGTCACGCCGGAGAACCCCGTGGTCTTCGTGCTGGTCTTCACGGTGCTCGCGCCGCTGTGCCTGTACCGCGGCCCGCTCAACGTCTACGGACTCGGCGCCGGCATCGCCGGCGTGCTCATCGCCTCCGGTATCTACCCGGCCGTCGCCGTGCTCGGTCTGACCAGCTCCTACAACCAGATCTTCGGTGTCAGCGACCCGACCAGCACCCAGACGGTGTGGGCCGCACAGTACTCCGGAGTCAGCCCGCAGCAGGTGATGCTGCGCACGCTTCCGTACGTGTGGTGCGTCGCGCTGGGCGGGCTGTGCGTCACCGCCGCCACACACCTCTGACCGAGTACCTCCGTCCCCGCCTCCCAGCCATGGGGGCGGCCGGTTCCCCAAGGAGCACCTCATGGAGTTCGCCCGACGGCACTTCCTGCGCACGGCCACCGCCGGCGGAGCCCTGCTCGCGGTGGGCGGCCTCGCCGCCCGCCCCGCGTCCGCCGCGCCCGGCGGATTCCCCGACTACCGTCACCTACGCACGCTGCTGAACCCCGACGATCTCGCGTACAACCCGACCGGCGAGATCATCTTTCCGTGCGTCCGCGGGGTGTACGACAAGCTCGCCGACCCGCTGGGACGCTATTACCTCTACTACGCGCCGCACGATGCGCCCGGCGGCATCTGCCTCGCCTACGGTGACTCCCTGGAGGGTCCGTTCACGGAGTACCCGCACAACCCCGTCGTGTCGAACGTCTGGCAACCGCACTACGACGTCAGCCACGTCTCGTCACCGCACGTGATGTGGCACGAGGGCGCGCGCGAGCTGTGGCTGTACTTCCACGGCGAGAACACCACGACCCGGCTCGCCCGCTCCACCGACGGCATCCACTTCACTTACGACAGCACGGTGCTGACCACGGACATGCTGCCCGAGGGCACGACGGAGACCTCCTACGCCCGGGTCTTCCCCCATGAACTTCCCGCACGGGGCGCCCATTACGTCATGCTCTTCATGCGCAACAAGACGGACGACCACCGTGACGTCGGCTGGGGCTGGTCGGCGGACGGCCGCACCTGGGAGTTCGATCAGGAGCCGCTGATCGATCACTCCGCGGTGGGCGCGGTGAACGTCGGTGGCCCGCATCTGCTCTCCCGGAACGGCACCACCTACGTCGTCTACAACAGCGACAAGGAGAGCGGTGGCAACCTCCTGGTCACCGAGGTCGGCAACGCCTTCGACCGGCGCACACACCTCGGTGTCTTCTACGACTCGGCCGGCACAGCGCCGGAGAACGGGCGGGTCGCGTCGCCGACCTTCGGCACGGAAGGCGGCGTCCCCTACATGATCTACGAGGCCGGCGAACGCCTCTCCGGCGCCATCGCCGTGGCCCGAGGCCGACCGCCGGGGGCGCAATGGTGATCACGACGGTGGACGGGCTGCGACTGGAATCGGTACGCCACGGCAGCGGCCCGGCCGTGGTGCTCGCGCACGGCATCACGGCAGACCTGGACGAGCAGGGCCTGTTCGTCCACCTCGCCGAACGGCTCGCGGCGGACGGTTTCTCCGTACTCCGCTTCTCCTTCCGCGGACACGGCCGGAGCGACGGCGCACCGCACGAGACGACCATCGCGGGGGAGCGGCTGGACCTGGCCGCGGCGGTGGCAGCCGCCGGCGGCCAGGTGTCGGTCGTCGCCTCCAGCTTCGGTGCGGTCAGTACGACGCTCTCCCTGCGGGAACTGCCTCTTGTCTCGGCCGTGCTGTGGCAACCCGTACTCGATCTGCGCGGCACGTTCCTCACTCCGTCGCTGCCGCGGGCTCGCGCGCTCTACGGGGACAAACGGCCGTTGGAGGAGACGGGGTGGCTCGACATCGAAGGCAGGTTCCAGCTCGGGCGGCGGCTGTTCGAGGAGTGTGCGGAGGCGGACCCGCTGGCCGCCTTCCTGGCGTCCGAGGTGCCGGCGCTCGTCGTGCACGGGGACGCCGACGAGCACATCTCCTTCACGGTCGCCCGCGACGCCGCGGCCCGTCGCCCGCGCACCGCATGGCACCCGGTCGCGGGAGAGGGCCATGGGTTCTGCACGTCCGGCCGCGAGGTGGTGGACGTGACGGCGCGCTGGTTGTCGGCCCGCTCCCGCGTGTGACCCCTACGGCAGCCGCCGCTATGCGCCGTGAGCGGGTCGGGTGCGGACCTGGGTGAGGATGGCGCGCAGCTCCTCCAGAGGTATCTTCGGCCGGCGGTCCGGAGTGAGGAGGCCGTTGGTCTCCTGCTCGGTGTCGGTGAACTGGGTGTAGCAGAACCCGGCGAGCCCCGAGTTGACAGCCGCTCCCACCAGGGCGGTCAGCCGGTCGGTGAAGTCCTGCTGAGTGGCGACGGTGTCATAGCCGAACCACGTGGCACCTGTGGCGGGTTCGTAGGTGGCCCCGCCGAACTCGGTGAGTACCACGGGCTGTCCTCGGTGGTGTGTCCCCTCCAGCGTGAGCCTTCGTGCGCCGGGCCACCGTTCGGTGAACTCGCCCTGGCGCAGAGTGGAATGGCCGTAGCGTTCGCGCAGCGTGTCTGCGCGCTGGGTGTAGTCGTGGACGCCCCAGATGTCGGCTGCGGAGATCTCCCATCCGTCGTTGGAGACGGCCGGACGTGAGGGGTCGAGGGCCTTGGTGAGGTGGTACAGCGCATCCATGAAGTGGCGCTGTGCCGGGACGAGCGCGGGATGGGGAACGGACCAGGACTCGTTGACCGGTACCCAGGCGACGATCGAGGGATGACTGAGGTCGCGGGAGATCGCCTCGGTCCATTCACTGACCACGCGTTCCATGGTCGTGGTGCCGAACGCGTACGCGGACGGCATCTCCTCCCACAGCAGCAGACCGAGACGGTCGGCCCAGTAGAGGAAGCGGGGGGACTCGATCTTCTGGTGGAGGCGCAGCCCGTTGAGGCCGATCTGCTTGGCCAGTTCGGCCTCCTGGCGCAGTTCGTCGTTCGAGGCGGCCAGGTGGGAGGCGGGCCAGTAGCCCTGCTGAAGGGCGAAGCGCAGGAAGTACGGCTTGTGGTTGAGGAGGAAGACGCCGTCGTCCCAGCCGATGTCGCGCAGGCCGAGGTAGGAGGTGACACGGTCGACGGGGGTGTCGTCCGTCGCGTCGTCGAGGGCCACGGAGGCGTCCACGAGGTGGGGTTGCTCCGGGGACCACAGCAGCTCGTCGAGGTCCTGCGCATGCCGCAGCGCGGGTATCGAGATGTCGAAGGCCGTCTCCTGCTCGTCGGCCCTCATCCGCTGTTCGGCCAGGACACGGCCACCGCTCGTGAGCCGCACCGTCAGGTGCAGGGGAGCCTGTGGCCAGCGGTTCAGGTGCACTCGGCAGTGGACGCGGGCGTGGGCGACGTCGGGCGTCCAGTGCAGGGAGGTCACATGGGTGTCCGGAACATCCTCCAGCCACACCGGCTGCCATATGCCGGAGGTGCGGTGATACCAGATGGTGTGCGGGTCCTGGCGCCAGTCCTGTTTTCCGCGGGGCTGTGCCGCGTCGAGCGGCTGGTCCTCGCTGCGGATGACGATCACCTGCTCCCCGTCCCGGACGACGGCGTTGGTGAGGTCGCAGGAGAACCCGGTGTGTCCCCCCTCGTGGCGGTCCACCAGGAGGCCGTTGACCCACACGTCGGCCCGGTGGTCGACGGCGCCCAGGTGCAGGACAAGGCGCCGGCCGGGAGCGGGCCTGGCCACCTCGACGGTGCGCCGGTACCAGAGAACGGGATGGAATCCGGTGTCGTGAACACCCGAGGCCGCGGACTCGGGCGGGTACGGCACGACGATGGTCCCGGTGAAGGGAGCGGTCACATCCGGGTCCATCCACCGCTCCCGGCGGCCGTGGCCCGCGTCGTCGTAGGCGAACTGCCACGGACCGCCCAGGTCCTGCCAGTCGGGGTCGCGGACCAGCTGCGGCCTGGGGTGGCCTGCGGCGTCCAGGTGAGTGGGGGGCATGCGGGATCTCCGGTCGTGTTGTACGCAGTGGTGGTGGGCAGGAAGGGCGTCAGTCGGCTTGTCCGTCTGTGGGGGCGTTGAGGTCCACGACGGTGGCGGCGAACGCGAGCGGTCCGGGCAGGAGCGGAAGCAACAGCGGCATGCACCAGGCGAGGGCCGCGGCAAGCAGTACGGCGACGGCCAGCAGCAGGGTTCCGCGCGGGTCGATGGCGGCGCGGGTCAGTGCCGCACGGGCGGACAGCCGGTGCGGGGCTTCGAGAGCGGTGGCGCGCAGGCCCACGACCGCGGCACCGAGGGCGGTCAGGGCCAGCGCCGGTGCCAAGGCGCCGGAGCCGGGCAGCGAGCTGCGCAGCAGGGCGGCATCGACCAGCAGGACCAGGGAGAACAGGGGCGGGAGCAGGCCCGCGGCCAGGTTCGCCACGGACAGGTGTGCGCGCAGATGTCCGAAGTAGGCGCGGGCGCCGGCCGGTGTGCCCTGCGCGGCGCTGCGGACACTGCGGGACGCGGCGGCGAACGCGGCGGGAGCGGTGAGGACGGGCAGGCAGGCGGCGCTCGTGAGCAGGCCGACGAGCAACATGTCGGCGAAGAGGGTGAAGCCGGCCGGGAAGAGCTCTCCCAGGCCCCGGCGTTCTGTGCGTTCCCCGCCGGTGGGAAGAGGCGCGGTGCGCAGCCGTTCGTCCATGGCGGCTCAGCCCTTCAGCCCGGAGGTCGCCATGCCCTGCACGAGATAGCGCTGGAAGACGAAGAAGAACAGCACGATCGGCAGCACCGAGAGTACGGACATCGCGAACATGGGCCCGTAGGCGGACGTGCTGGACTGGTCGACGAAGCTGCGCAGGGCCAGCGTGATCGTGAACTTCTCCGGCGCGAACAGGTAGATCATCTGCGTGAAGAAGTCGTTCCACGTCCAGATGAAGGTGAAGATGGCCGTGGTGATCAGCGCGGGACGGCTCAGCGGGAGCGTGATGGACCAGTAGGTGCGGAAGGCGCCGCAGCCGTCGATCCGCGCGGACTCCTCCAGCTCGCGCGGCAGGCCGCGCATGAACTGCACGATCAGGAAGACGAAGAACGCCTCGGTGGCCAGGAACTTCGGCAGGATGAGCGGCCAGTAGGTGTCCACCATGCCGAGCTGGTTGAACATGATGTACTGCGGGATCAGCACGACGTGGTGCGGCAGCATCAGCGTCGCCACCATGAAGGTGAACATCACCTTGCGCATGCGGAAGCGCAGCCGGGCGAAGGCGTAGGCGGCCAGCGAGCAGGACAGCACGTTGCCGACGACGGCACCCCCGGCGACCAGCAGCGAGTTGCCGAGGAGCCGGGTCACGGAGATCCCGGACACGCCCTCCAGAGCCGTCGTGTAGTTCGACCACGCGATGTGGCTGGGCCACAGATCGAGGCTGGTGATCACCTCGTCGGCCGGTTTGAACGAGGTGGCCAGCAGCCAGGCCAGGGGGTACAGCAGGACGAGCAGGCCCAGGAGAGCGACCGTGTGCGGCAGCAGGCGCTTGGTGGCGAGGTTCATCGTTCCTCCTCATCCGCGTAGAAGACCCAGGACCGGGAGGTCTTGAAAAGGACAAGGGTGAGGGCGCCGATGGCGAGGAGCAGCATCCACGCCATGGCCGCCGCGTAGCCCATGTGCGAGGCGCTGAAGCCGCGCTCGTAGAGGTAGAGGGTGTAGAAGTTGATGGAGTCCGCGGGCCCGCCGTCGCCGGAGCTGATGGCGAAAGCCGGGGTGAACACCTGGAAGGACTGGATCATCTCCAGGACGAGGTTGAAGAAGACGACCGGGGAGAGCATCGGCACGGTGACGGAGACGAACTGCCGCCAGCGGCCCGCGCCGTCGAGCTCGGCCGCCTCGTAGAGGTCGGGCGAGATCTGCTGCAGCCCCGCCAGGAAGATCACCATGGGTGCGCCGAACTGCCACACCGTCAGCAGGACGACGGCGAACACCGCCAGATCGGGATTGCCGACCCAGCCGCCGGTGTCGATGCCTACCCAGCCCAGGACGTGGGAGACCGAGCCCCCGTCGTTGAACAGCGCGCGCCACACCAGGGCGATCGACATGCTCGCCCCGAGCAACGAGGGGGCGTAGAAGGCGGAGCGGTAGAAGGCCCGGCCGCAGCTGAGGTTCTTCAGCAGTATCGCGGCCCCGAGTGCGAGAGCCAGCTTGAGCGGAACGGCGACCACGACGTACAGCAGCGTGGTGCCGACCGACCGCCAGTAGCGGGGATCCTCGGTGAGCATCTCGGTGTAGTTGCGCAGCCCCACCCAGTGCGGAGGGTCGAGCAGGTTGTAGTCGGTGAACGACAGGTACAGGGACACGGCCATCGGCAAGAGGGTGAGCACACCTGCGCCGATCATCCATGGGGAGAGGAACACATAGGCGGGCCACTGCTTCTCGCGTCGTCGGCCCGGGCGCCTGGTCGCCTTGTGCGGTTGCGTCGGGTGCCGGCCGGGCGCAGGGGCTCTGGTGGAAACGGTGCTCATGACCTCAGCTCCCGGTTGGCCTCGTCGATGAGTTCGCGGGCTGCCTGCCGCGGGGAAGTCAGCTCGTACATCACGCGCTGATACGAGCGGTTGAAGGCGGTCTGGATCGCTACGTCGCCCCGCGGCGGCGCGGGCGGCGGTGCGTCGATGCCGTACTTCTTCATCCGTTGCGCGTAGCCGTAGATCTCCCGCTCAGGTCCCGTGAGCGTCGTGGCGACGCGCGCTGCGATCTCCCGGTTGGGCGGAGTGGAACGGGTGAAGCCGAGGATGTCGCCCGCACGTGGGTCGTTGAGGAGGAAGTCGACCAGGGCCATGGCCTCCTTCGGGTGCTTGCTCTCGGCCCCGATGCCCAGGAGCATCGACGGCTTGAAGTAGGTGCCCTGGCGGCCGCGGGTGGTGGGTACCGGCGCGAAGTGGATGTCCTTCTCGCCGAGCAGCGCGGGGTATCCGGGGAACGTCGCGTCCCAGGTGAAGTCCGCGGCGGCGAGTCCGCGGCCCATCGGGGTCAACTCCGTGGTCCTGGCCTGTGAGGTGTCCTTGGCCTGTGCGACGGCTGCTTCCTTACGGAGCGTGTTGCAGAACGTCCAGAAGTCCGTGAGGTCGTCCTCGGTGAACCCGAGTTCGGTCTGGCTCGCGTAGAGCTTCCCGCCGCGGCTGCGGAGCCACACCTCGAAGACGTCCTCGTTGGTCCCGCCGTCGTTGGCGCCGGCGACACGGCGCCCGTCGGGGGATCTCAGATGCAGCGCCGCGATCCGCCTGTTGGCCTCGGCCCAGTCCTGCCAGGTCCAGCTCGGCTCGGGGGTGGGGAGGCCGGCCTTCCGGTACATCCGGGAGTCGAAGGCGTAACCCGTGATGCCCTGGCCCATGGGCAGTGCGTAGGACTTTCCCAGGAAGGTGCCTGTACGCACCAACTCCCTGTCCATCTTGGATGTTCGGATCGTGCCGTCCTCGATGGCGTCGCCCAGCGGCAGCAGCGCTTTCCCTCCGGCGTACTGGGAGATCTGGCGGTAGTCGAGCTGGGCGACGTCGGGGATGCCGCCACCTGCGGCCTGGGTGGCCAGCTTCTGCATGTAGGACGCGAAGTCCGCATTCGACGTCTGGACGGTGACGCCGGGATGTTCCTTCTCGAAGAGCCGCACGGCCTTCTTGGTGCGGGTGGCGCGGTCGTCGTTGCCCCACCAGGCAAAGGTGAGGGTGACGCCGTGGGACGATTCGCCGCTCGCGGTGGAACACGCGCTGAGTGTGCCTGTCAGGGCGGTGCCGAGACCGGCGGCTGCCGAGGCCAGAACAGCCCGGCGCGGCAGCCGGGGCCGGTCACGTCGTGGCTCGGGCATGGGTGCCTTCCAGGATGGGGGAGTGGATGGAGGGGCCCGCGGACAGGCGGGCACGGCCGTCTGCGCAGACGGGGGTGTCAGATGCCGGTGTAGACGTCCAGCCGGCCACACATGCCGAAGCGTCCGTGTGCGGTGGGCCCGGTCGCGGTGACGCGCCCTTCGGTGAGGTGGTGCGCGTCGCGGTCGCGCAGCGCGGCGAGTTGGGCCTGTGTCGTGGCGGCGGCGGCCCGCGCCCCGCCGTGCCATCGCCGCTCCCACGTCTCCAGCAGAGGCCGCACCAGCTCGGCGGCCGCCCGCTGGAAGGCCGCCAGCGGCCCGGGGTCGCCGCCCTCGGTGGCCTCGCGCAGTTCCAGGAAGCGGCGGGTCGCCAGGTCGCGGCGGGCCCGTACCACCTGAGCCTGCGCCTCCTCGGAGGCGTCGCCGGGGATGCGGACCGCCTCCGCGTACGTCCCGGCATCGGCGAGAGAGTCCTGCGGCAGGGTGAGCACCGCGTCACCGTCCTCGGGCAGACCGCTGTTCTGCATCACGACGGTGATCTCCAGTCCGCCCTCGTTGGTGAGGCGGTGGATCGTGCCGGGCGTGAACCAGGCCACGGTGCCCGGCTCCAGGGGCGTCTCCCGGTAACCGGAGGTGGTGAGGGTCTGTACGGTTCCGCGGCCCGCCGTCACCATGTACCCCTCGCTGCACGCGAGATGCAGGTGCGGTGTGCCGCCGCCGGGCAGCCCGTCTACGGTGGGCCAGTCGTACACACGCAGCCGGGAGACGCCGACGGCGCCCGGGAAGCCGCTGTAGCCCGCGCTGCTGCTCACCACGCGAGTGACTCCAGGTGTGCGGCGACCCGCTCGCGGTCCCATGCCCCGTCGGCGACGAGCACGCGGTAGCTCCGGGAGAGGGTGTCGCCAGGTGCCAGGATCAGCTCCTCGTGGAACGCCCAGGAGGGCGCGACCGCGGCGAACGGATCGCTGCGCACGAACCAGTGGGCCGGGTGTGTCCCCTTCTCGCCCGCGTGGTCGTTGGCCGGGGCGTGCTCGAAGACGAGCGTGGCGTGGCCGTCGCGTCCGTCGTGCTCACCGACGTAGGCGAGCCAGGGGGCCTGGCTGCCCATCAGCTCACCGTCACCGCCGTCCGCCTGTGCGGTGAAGACCCGGCCGTCGCGGAAAGCGCGTGGCCCGCGCCAGAAGAGCCCGGTGTAGCCGGCAGCGGGTCGGCCGTGGGTGGTGGGGCTGCCGAAGCGCAGCGGCTCGGCACGCCGGTTGGTCACCGCGGACGTCCAGGTGAACGCCCAGGAGCCGGACTCCGTGTCGACGTCGCCCACCTCGATGCGCCGCTCCTCCTCGGCCCACAGCTCCCCGTCGTGCGGGTGCCAGACCAGGTGCTCCGCGATGACGGCGCGGTCGCCCGTGACCGAGACGTCCTCGAAGGCGACGTGCGCCATCGAGCCGACCCTCTCGGGCAGAGCGAGGTATCCCTCGCCGTGCACATAGGTGTTGCCGCCCCACAGGTTCTGGCCCGACAGGTGGGAGGCGGTGAGCTGGAACCCCTTGTGCCACCGGTGATCGTTGGGGCGGTAGTCGGTGACGAGCCCGCCGGCCAGGGTCCGGACCGGATGGAGGTAGGGCTTGGGCGCCTCCCACGCGGCCTCGGGACGGTAGACGTAGGCGAACAGCTCCGTTCCCGACGCCTCGTGGGCCACGGTGATCCGGTCACCGTGGGCGTGGGTCAGTGCGAGCGTCATGCGTGCTCCTCCTCCTTGAGGGACTCGGCCGGGGCCCAGCCCGGAGCACCGCCGTGCAGCGCGGTGTAGTAAGGGTCGCCGGGTCCGACGTCGCCCGTGCGCACGGGCGTTCCGGTGAACGCGGACTTGTACAGGGCCGTGATGAATTCGAGCGTCTGCCGGCCGCCGGTGCCGCTCGTGGCGTGGCGCCGCCCGGCCTTGATGTCGGCGACGAGGGCGCGCAGCTGGGCCAGGTGTGAGCTCGGCTCGTCGGGGCCGAAGTCGCGCCAGGCGGCGACCGTTTCCTCGGGGACGCCCGGGGCCGGGGTGATCCGCCAGTCGGCGTTGCGGTGGCCGTACAGATGGGTCAGCTCCACCGTGGCGCGTTCGCAGTCGATACGGATCCGGCTGACCTCGTCCGGGCTCAGCACACTGTTGACGACGGTGCCGACGGCCCCGCCGGCGAACCGGACCTGCGCCGTGGACACGTCCTCGGTCTCCACGTCGTGCACGAGCCGCGCCGCCATGCCCCGCACCTCGGTCCACGGCCCCATCAGGTCCAGCAGCAGGTCCGTCTGATGGATGCCGTGCCCCATCGCCGGGCCCCCGCCCTCGGTCGCCCAGCGGCCGCGCCACGGCACGGCGTAGTAGGCGGCGTCCCGGTACCAGGTGGTCTGGCAGTGGGCCACCAGCGGCCGGCCGAACGCGCCGCCGTGCAGCAGCCGGCGTACGTGGCGCGCGCCGGAGCCGAAGCGGTGCTGGAAGACGATCGAGGCGTACGGATCGTCTTCGCCGCCCTTCTCCTCGGCGGCGACCGCGTCGTAGTCGGCCAGCGAGGGACACGGCGGCTTCTCGCACCACACCCAGGCGCCGGCCCGCAGCGCGGCTATGGACTGCTCCCGGTGCACCGCGGGCGGGGTGCAGAGCACGACGAGATCCGGGCGTATCTCGGCCAGCATCGCGTCGAGACCGGTGGCGGCGTACGGGATCTCGGCCATGTCGGCGAAGGCACGCACCGCGTCGGCGTCGAGGTCGACCGCGGCGACGACCTCGGCTTCGCCCTCGATGGCCAGCGTCTGCAGCGCGGGCAGGTGGCTTCCTCGGGCGATATCTCCCGTGCCGACCACGGCCGTGCGCAGCGGGGTGTTCGAACAGTGCGGAGACATGCGGACCCTCTCATGAGGCGGGTGGCGGAGCTCGGATGCCAGTCAGCGGGCAGTCGTGGCGGCTCCCGCTGCTGCGGGCCCGACTGCGGTGGTGCAAGCGCTTGCTAGCGGTTCCAACGTTGTAACTTCCGTGCGTCTCCGAGGTCAACCCTCCGACGGGAATCAGTCGGCGGAGGCCAGGCCCCCTCCTGGCTGCCGCCCGCACGCGAAGCTCGTGCATAATCAAGGAAGAGCAAGCGCGAGGGGGCTTTTCGTGGCAGCGGTGACGCTCAAGGACGTGGCCGAGCGCGCAGGGGTGTCCATCAAGACCGTGTCCAACGTCGTACGCGGCGCTCCGCGGGTGTCCGAGTCGACACGGGCCCGTGTGATGCACGCCGTGGGTGAACTCGGCTACCGCCCGAACGTCTCGGCACGCCGGCTCCGCACCGGGCGCAGCGGCCTCATCGCCCTCGCAGTACCGGACCTGGCCACGCCGTACTTCGCCGAACTGGCCCACCACGTACGGACGGAGGCCGCGGCGCTGGGCTTCACCGTGCTCATCGAGGAGACACTGGGGGACACGAAGGAGGAACTGCGGCTGGCGACCGGCGTCGGCGCCTCGCTGCTGGACGGCGTGATCCTCTCGCCCCTGCGGGTGACGCCTGCGGAACTCGCCCCTGTCGCCAGCGAGTTCCCACTGGTCCTGCTCGGGGAGCGCAGCTACGACCGCGAGCACGTGGTCGCGGACCATGTCCTCATCGACAATGTCGCCGCGGCCCGCGAGGCAACCGCACACCTGGCCGCTCTCGGCCGTACCCGGATCGCCGCCATCGGCGTGGACCGGATGGCGACAGCGACCAGCAGACAGCGCCTGGAAGGGCTCCAGCAGGCCCTGCACGAGGCCGGTCTTACCTTCAACCCCCGGCTTGCGCCACCCGTGGACGACTTCGACCGCCGCAACGGGCTGCTGGCCATGCGTACCCTGGCCGCCCTGCCGGCCGACGAGCGACCCGACGCGGTCTTCTGCTTCAGCGACCTGCTGGCGGTCGGCGCCCAACGGGCCCTGCACGAGGCGGGCATCGGCATTCCCGAAGACGTCGCCGTGGCGAGCATCGACGGGACGGAGGAGGCCCGCTACAGCATGCCTCCCCTCACCTCCGTCGTCCCCGACAAGACCGCTCTGGCCGCCCTGGCCGTGAAGTCCCTGACGGCCCGTATCCGCGCGACGGAACAGGTACCGTTCCAGGTCCACCTCGCCCCGTACCGGCTGGACGTGCGCGGGTCGACGGACGGGAAGTGGCGCAAGCCGCGGTGCTGATCCGCCCGGCTTGCCGCACGCAGACGGTGCACCCGGTGCACCGCGGTCCGGGCAGAGGCGGAACCGGCACACCGGACGCCTGCCGACCGCCACGTGCGCCGGCGCGGTGGCCCGGTCCGTACGGAGCACCGCCCCGGACCGCGCCGACGTGGTCCGGGACGGCGCCACCGGAGCGGACAGGTCAGACGAACACCGAGATCAACAGGGCCATCAGCAGTCCGCAGACGCTGACCAGGGTCTGGATCGCCGTGTGCGACTTGGTGGCCTGCCCGAGGGTCATGCCGAAGGACTCCTTGACCAGCCAGAACCCGGCGTGATTCACGTAGTTGAGACCGATGGAGCCGGCACCGATGGCGACGACCAGCAAGGAACTCTCCTCACCGCCGTGGCCGGCCATGGGGCTGATGATGCCGGTGGCGGCGACGATGCCGACAGTTGCCGAGCCGGTGGAGAAGGAGAGCACCAAGGCGATCAGCCAGCCGAGCAGCAGCAGGTTGAGGTGCGCCCCTGTCGCAGCGGACTCGATGGCCTTGCCGATTCCGCTGTCCTCCAGCACCTGGTTGAACGCACCGCCGCCCGCGATGATCAGAAGTACTCCGGCCACGGACTTGATGCTGTCGGTCAGCGACTCGCGCACCTTCTCCGCCGACTGTCCGCTGCGGTAGCCCAGCGCGAAGAGCGCGAACAGGAACCCGGCGAACATCGCGACCACCGGCTCCCCGGTGAAGGTGAGCACGTGCCGCACCGGGCTGGATTCCGCCAGAGCCAGCTCCGCGACGGTGCGCAGGAGCATCAGCACCACCGGTACCAGGACCACGGCCAGGGCCCAGCCGAGCGCGACCCCGCCGCCCCGTGCGTCTCGTCCGTTCCGTGCGGGCGCGGCCGTACGGAGCTGCCCGGGGTCCTCCGCCGGGGCGTCGCCGCGGTCCGACCCGGCGGCGCCGTCCCCCGCGTCGCTGCCGCCGGCTCCCGAGTCCGTGCCTGCCGTGTCCGTGCCGCCTGTCTGCGAGCCCCCGCCTGCCGCAACCGGTCCGGAGAACTGTGCGACCAGCTCCTTGTCGGGGTGGACGGCCAGCCGCGGCGCGATCCAGCGCCCGTACACCGGTCCGGAGAGCACGATCGTCGGTACCGCGCAGATCAGACCGACCAGGATGGTGGTGCCCAGGTCGGCGTGGAGCCCCTCGACACCGATCAGCGGACCCGGGTGCGGCGGCACCATGCCGTGCAGGGTGCACAGCGCCGCGATGGTCGGGGTGGCGAGGTAGACGTACGGCGATCCCTTGAACCGGCCGCTGTCCTGGAGCCGCCGCGCGACGCTGAAGATCAGCGGCAGCAGCACGATCAGCCCGATCTCGAAGAACATCGGGATCCCGATGACGAACGCAGCACCCGCCATGTACCAGGGCAGCGAACGCACCCCGGCCCGGTCCACGATCACCCTGGCGATCCGCTCGGTGGCACCCGAGTTCGCCAGCAGTCGGCCCAGCATCGCGCCGAACGCCAACGTGATGCCGACGTCGCCGAGGATGCCCCCGGCACCCTTCTCCACGGACTCCGCGATCTGCTCGGTGGACAACCCCGCCACCAGCGCCACGCCGACCGACACCAGCATCAGCGCGACGAACGGATGGAACCGGAGCCGCGAGTTGATCAGCAGCACCAGCACGCCGATCGCGACGACGAGCGTGACCAGCAGCAGCCACGCGTGCCCCGTCACGACTGCCGCCCGGCGGACGCGACGCGGCCCGAGAGGAAGGAGGGTCGCCGGCGAACGACGGTGGCGTCGAGGAGGGAGGTGCGGGCGGTGCCGTCGCGCCACGCTGCGCGCGGTATGTACATGCGGACTCCAGGGTTTGCGGTTCGTGCTGCGACACCCGCGGCGCCCAGCCGGCCGTGCCGCGTCCGCAGCGAGCGGGCCCGGAGACCCGGCCCCGAGGGCTTACCGTGGTGCGGGGCCGGAGATCATCGCGGGTGTCCCAGCCGGGAAGCTATCCGCAGGCCCCGGTGACGTTGAAGCATTCGTGCGCAACCCGCGAAAACACACTTCCGCGAGTTGTGTGCATTGTGCTCATCGCGCGCGGAGGGGGCTACCGTGGGGGCAGTGAAGCCCCCGCCACTCCCGCCCACCGTCGAGAGCCGCGCGTCGGCGGCGCTCCGCCGGCGGCCGCGTGCGTGGCCCTGGCTGCGCCTGCGCACCCGCACGCTGCTGCTGCAGTGCGCGGTGGTCACCCTGGTCGTGGGCACGGCCTTCGGCGCCTTCGCCTACGACAGCGAGCAGCGGCTCACGCGTGAGTACCAGCAGCGTGCACGGGCCGTCGCCCGCACGGTTGCCGGGGAGCCGGCTGTGCGGTCGGCGGCGGCTCGCTGGTCGTCCGCCGCCCGACGGTCCGGTGGCGGCGCCGCGCACGCTCCCCGTGCCGTCCTCGCGGACAGCGCACTCAACGCACGCGCCGAGACGGTGCGGCGCCGCACCGACGCACTGTTCGTGGTCGTCACCGACGACCGCGGTATCCGGCTCACCCACCCCGACGACGCACAACTGGGCCGCAAGGTGAGTACCGACCCCTCGGCCGCCCTCTCGGGCCACGAGGAACTGGCCAGACACCGCGCCCACCTCGGTGAGGAGGTCGTGGCCAAGGTCCCGGTGCGGGCTCCCGGCTCCCGCAGGGTCGTCGGCGAGGCGAACGTCGGCGTCTCCGCTGCGGCCGTGCGTGCCGAGCAGACCCGTGTGCTGCTCGGCGGGGTGGGCTGGCTCGTCGCGGCGCTGCTGGTCGGCCTCGGCTCCTCCATGCTGCTGGCCCGCCGCTGGAAGCGGCTCACCCTCGGCCTGGAGCCGGAGGAACTGGCCACTCTCGTGCAGGAGCAGGAGGCCGTGCTGCACGGCATCGGCGAGGGTGTGCTCGCGCTGGACGCCAGCGACCGGGTGACGGTCGCCAACGACGAGGTGCGCGCACTGCTCGGCGTGGAGGCGGCCCCCGGCACGCACGTGGCGGAGCTGGGACTGACCCCCCGGGTACGCGCCGTGCTGCGGCAACCGGCTCCCGGGCGCACGGCGATGGCTGTCGTGCGGGAGCGGGTGCTGGTGGTGTCCGCACGGACCGTGCGGCGCGAGGGGCGACGGCTGGGGACGTTGCTCACCGTCCAGGACCGCACGGCAGTGGAGTCGCTGACCCGGCAGTTGGACGCCGTCCGCACCATGAGCGCAGCGTTGCGCGCGCAGCGGCACGAGTTCGCCAACCGCCTGCACCTGCTGTCGGGCCTGGTGCACTCCGGGCAGCCGGAGGAGGCAGCCGCATACCTGGACACCCTGCTGGTCTCCGGGCCGCTCGGCGAGACCCTGCCCGACCTCGACCCGCACGCCCTGCGGGACTCCTCGCTCCGCGCCTTCCTGTCCGCGAAGGCCGCGGCGGCGCGCGAACGCGGGGTGACTCTGGTGCTGGGCGGTGGCACCTGGGTGCGCGGCGAGGTCTCCGCACCCGTCGATGTCACCACGGTGCTCGGCAACCTGGTGGACAACGCCGTCGACGCCGCACACGCGGGAAGGCGCAGCCCGCCGCGGGTGGAGGTGGAACTCATCGGGACGGGCGACACACTGCTCGTCACGGTCGCCGACAGCGGCGACGGTGTGGCCGCGCCACGCCGGCACGACCTGTTCGACGAGGGCGTGTCCACCAAGGAACCGGGTGCCGATGTCCCCGGGGGACGTGGCATCGGTCTTCCGCTGGCCCGCCAGGTCGCCCGCGCACGCGGCGGCGACCTCCGGCTCACGGAAGCGGGAGCACCGCCCGGTTCCCCGGCGCCGGGTGCGGCTGGAGAGACCGGAGCCGCCGGAGAGGGCGCGGCGGCTGCGGAGGGAGCCGGGACACCACAGGGGCCCGCCAACGGAGCCGACGTGCCCCGCGGCGGCCCGGACGACCGGGTGAGCGGCGGTGCCGTCTTCGTGGCCCGCCTTCCCGGAGTGCTGCGGGGAGGCGAGACCACGGCATCCGCGGCGGACGGCGCCTCGATGGAGTCCGACGAGGCCGGGGAGGGGCCCGCCTTCCGCACGGCAACCCGGGCCGGGTCGCCGCCCGATACCCCGGCCTCGTCGGACACCCGCCCGCACTTCTCCACAGCCCGCCCCGACGAGCCTCCGGAGCATCCCGCATGAGCACCAGCACCCTGACTGCCGATCCGCAGCAGCCGCTGTCCGTCCTGGTCGTCGACGACGACTTCCGCGTCGCCGGGCTGCATTCCGACATCGTGACGGAGACGCCGGGTTACGGGGTCGCCGGGACGGCCCACTCCGCCGAGGAGGCCATGCGGACCGTGCGGCAAGCCGATGCGCCGGTCGATCTCGCCCTCGTCGACCTGTACCTGCCGGACCGCTCAGGGCTGGAGCTCCTCCGCGCGTTGCCCTGCGACACGTTCGTACTGAGCGCGGCGGCCGAGGGACAGACAGTCCGCACGGCCCTGGCGGCGGGCGCACTCACGTATCTGATCAAGCCCTTCACGGCGGAGACGCTCGCGGAACGACTGCGGGGTTACCTGCGCTACCGGCATCTGACCGGCGCCGAGACCGTCGACCAGCAGGCTCTGGACGACGCGCTCGCGGCCCTGAGAGGAGTCGGCTCCGTCGGCCGGCGCACCACCACAGCCGCACACGCGGTGACCCGGGATCTGGTGCACGACGCCGTCAGGGACGCCGGCGCTCCGCTGTCGGCCGGCGAGGTCGCCGCCATGGTCGGCGTCTCCCGCGCCACCGCGCAGCGGTATCTGGCCGACATGGTGGGCCGCGGCCTGCTCCGCATGCGACTGCGCTACGGGGCGGCGGGCCGTCCGGAACAGGAGTACCGGGCCGTGTAGGCCGTGCCACGAGAGTGCGCCCGTAGGGTGGCGACCTGCACAAGGAGCCGCCGGGCGGGTTGTGCACCGAACCCGGTGGGTCCCGAAGCGACAGTCCTGGCCGTGGCTCTCAACGGGTGGCCGGGACCAGCGGGTTCGCTCACGACGGTAGAGTGACGCCGACCCCCTGACTCGGCATCAGCTACCAGGAGAGGCAGCATGTCCAGGCTCTACGCCGTCACCGGTGCCCCCGGAGCCGGAAAGTCCACCCTCCTGCCACACCTGGCGGCATACGCGTTCGGCACGGTCGACTTCGACGAACTGCCGGACCGCGACGGCAGCTTGCTCGGCATCGACATCACCTCGCCCACGGCGGACTCCGTATGGCCCGCCTACAACAGGCTCTGGGTGAAGATCGCGGCCATGATGCTCCGGGCCGGCGGAGACGTACTGGTGCTGTGCCCCCTGACACCGGCCGAGTGGGCCGTCGCGTCCGCAGCGACCGCGAGTCCGCCGCCCGTCACCTGGGCGCGCCTCGACTGCGCCGACGCGGACCGCCGCACCCGCCTTGCCGCCCGCGGGTGGGGGCCCGAGCAGATCGGGGAAGCACTCAGGGACGCGGAAGAACTGCGGCACGCAGTGAACCGCGAGTTCACCACCTCGGGCCGCAGCCCCGCCCGGACCGCTGCGGCCCTGGGCCTCTGGGTCGACAGCCACACGGCGTAGCCCTCTCCAGAGCAGCCCACCATGGACCGGACCGTGGGCTGCGTCCCGCAACTCCGCTCCGCAATGCACGTCCGCAACCGGCCCCGGCACCGGCGGACTCGTGGGAGACCCCCTCCTCGTCCCGACGCCCGCTCGCCCGGCTCCGCCCCGTCCGAGAAGTTCCGGTGGGGCTTTCCCGGCCGGCAGGACGACGTGGGCGCCCGTGGTGGACCGGATCGGTGAGGGGAACCCGCGTACCGACGGTCATCGTGCGGCCTCGAAGAAGCCCGGGTTGCGGCGTGCCCAGGCGGTGTACTCGGCGATCTGGTCCGCGAGCGCGGACGGTTTCCAGGACAGTTCCCGCCGTGCCTTGTCGGACGGGTAGACGCCGTTCTTGCCGTACTCGGTGGCCGGGTCCATGTCGGCGTCGGCCTCCGCGGCCGGCACCGTGAGCGCCTCGACTCCGAAGAGCTGCAGGAGTTCGGGCACGCCGGTGCGGACGCCGCTGGAGATGTTGTAGGTGCCGGATCCGCTCCCCTCCCCGCGAGCGAGCAGGCGCAGGGCGCGGACGGCCTCCGGGGCGCTGAGCCAGTCGCCGCCCGCGGCGAGGGTGCGCTCGGTGAGCCGGGCGGGCCGCCCGTGCACCGCCGCGGCGGCGAGATGGTAGGGGAGCGACATGACGGCGCGGCCGGAGCTGAGCCGTTCCATGGGACCGAACACCTTGGTCAGACGGACGATCGGGACGTCGAGGCCGTACAGCCGGGCGAACCGCCGGGCGACGAGTTCGCCTGCCACCTTGCTGATGCCGTACATCTCGTCGGGCGCCGTCGCGGCATCCTCGGGCAGCGAGCGCTCCGGGGAATCCCCGTAGACGGCACCGCTGCTGAGAAGAAGGACGCGCCGTACTCCGTCGGTGCGCCGGGCCGCATCCAGGACGTTCGCCGTGCCGTCGACGTTGACGCGGACGAAGCGTGCGGGGTCGGACAGCTCGGTCGCCGCGTCGTGGGTGACGGTGGCACCGTGGACGATCACGTCCGGGGCGCTCGTCGCGACCGCTTCGGCCACCGCCTCCGGGTCGGCCACATCGGCGCGGAGATGACGGACGCGGTCCCCGTGTCCGGCGAGGTACGCGGCGAACGCGTCGTCGGGGTCGTGCAGATCGAGGGCGGTGACGAGGGCGTCGGGCTCGGCGGAGAGGAGTTCTTGGACCAGGACACTCATGACGAAGCCGCGTGCTCCGGTGACGAGACAGCGCATGTTCAGCAGACCTTGTCGTCGGGAAGAGAAGAGGGGCGGGACCGGGCGGGGACGCCGCTCATCTCGCGGACGGCGTCGTCCACCGTGAGCACTCCGGTGAAGCCGAGTTCGGCGGCGAGCAGCGCCGCCTGCGGGGGCCGGATGTTGGTCTCCTGGAGGACTTCGCGTCGGGAGAAGACCTCGGCGGGCGTGCCGTCGGTGAGGACGTGGCCCTTGCGCATGGCGATGACGCGGGTGGCGTACTCGGCAACCAGGGCCATGTCGTGGGAGATGATGACGACTGTGCGGCCCTGGGCGTGGTGATGGGCGAGCGAGTCGAGGATCTTGCGGGACTCGGCCCGGTCCTGACCGGTGGTGGGCTCGTCGACCACCATGACGTCGCATCCCATGATCAGGGTGGAGGCGATGGCGAGGCGCTGGCGTTCGCCCCGGGACAGGTGGATGGGGTTGAGCTCCTCGCGCCCGTCGAGTCCGACCAGGTCCAGGGTCTCGGACACCTGCCGGGCCAGGGTGGCAAGGGCGGCGCCGAGGTTGCGCGGGCCGTACTCCAGTTCCTCGCGGCAGGTGTCGTGGAAGATCTGCCGGTCCGGGTTCTGGAAGACGTACCCGACGGTGCGGGCGATGTGGTGCAGCCGCGTCTCGCGGGTGTCGACCGTCTCGCCGTCACGGGTGTGCAGGCGGACCGCTCCGCCGGGGTTGGTCGGCCGGAGCAGGCCGTTGAAGTGCTTGGCGAGCGTGGTCTTGCCTGAGCCGTTCTTGCCGATGATCGCGACGAACTCGCCACGTCCGATGGTCAGGTCCACCCCGGCCAGGGCCTTGGTGGTCCCACCGTAGGCATGCTCGACGTCCGAGAGCGCGATGACGGTGTCCGGGTGGTTCATGGGCGGATCCTGTCGCTGTGCGGGGCGTCGGTCATCGACTGCCAGGCGCCCACCGCTGCCGGGACGGACAAGGGGAGCTCGGCTTCCCAGCGGCCCCCCTCACGCAGGCGCAGAGCGATGTCGAGGACCTGGGGCCGGTCGGGTGCCGACGAGCCGGTGAGTACCTGACGTGGAGTGCCCACGGCCTCGATCCGGCCCTGGCGCATCACGAGAAGGCGGTCGGCGTGGACGGCGAGTTCCTCGATCTTGTGCTCGACGATGACGACGGTGACGCCCTCGTCGGCCAGGACCCGGACGGCGTCCATCACGCCCTCGGTGCCGGCCGGGTCGAGTTCGGACGTGGGCTCGTCCAGGAGCATGATCCGTGGGCTGAGGCAGAAGATCGAGGCGACGACGACGCGTTGCTTCTCGCCGCCCGACAGGGCGTGGGTGAACCGGTCGAGCAGGCTGCCGATGTCGAACAGGTCGGCGGCCCGGCGCAGGCGTCGGTCGATCTCCGGGACGGGGATGCCCCGGTTCTCCATGCCCCAGACCAGCTCCTCGCGCACGACGGTGTTGACGAGCTGGACCTCGGGGTCCTGCATGACGAGGCCGACGGTCTCGGTGATCTCGGCGAGGCCGGAGAAGTCCGTCAGGGAGCGTCCGAAGACCGCGATCTCACCGCGCATGGCGGCGTCGTCCTCGTGCCGTGGGATGACCCCGGACAGACACTGCAGGAGAGTGGACTTGCCGGCGCCGGTCGGGCCGAGGATGCCCAGGATCTCGCCCGGGGCCACCTCGAAGCCGACCTCGTCGAGAGCGCGCCGGTCGGCTCCCTCGTAGCGGGCGGTCAGTCCGGAGACCGCCAGTGCTGGTGCGGTCATGGTCACGCCCCTTCGGTGAACGGTGCGGGCAGTTGCCACTGCATGGCGAAGAGCGCGGCGGCCAGCAGGAGGACGCCGAGGAGGAGAAGGGTGTCGCCCGCCCGGAACGAGGAGGAGGTGTGGAAGGTCCGCGGGCCCGGCAGGCTGTAGCCGCGCAGCTCCATCGACAGGGCGATCTGGCTGCTGCGCTTCATGGAGCCGGCCAGCATGGGGAAGAGCATCCGGACGATGGCCCGGCCGCGGCGCAGCGGGTGGCGCGAACTGCTCTCGGCCGATCCGCGGACCGCCATGGCGGTGAGCAGTGTGCGGGCCTCGTCCTGCAGCAGCGGCAGGAAGCGGAAGGCGAAGCTCGTCAGGTAGGCGAACTTGTAGGGCACGCCCACCTTGTGCAGCGCGAGCGCGATCTCCGACGGGCTGGTGGTCACCGAGAACCCGTAGAAGCAGATGCCCATGGCGAACAGGCGCATCCCGATGCCCAGTCCCAGGAGCACCCCCGACCGGGAGAGGGACACCCCGCCGATCGTGGCGAGCGTCGGCCCGCCCTGGACGAGAGCTTGCAGGAGAACCAGCAGCAGGACGAGCGGGATGACGAGCAGCAGGGCCTTGGCGTACGAGCGGGGAGTGAGGCGTGCAAGAGCGGCCAGGCCGATGACGACGACGGCGGTGAGCGCGACCAGGACGTCGATGCGGGTCGTCGTCAGGGCGACGACGAGGACGACGATGATGGCGGCGATCTTCGCGCGCGCGTCGGCACGGTGCAGGAACGTCCTGCCGGGCTGGTAGAGCATGGTTCCGCTCATCGGGGCAGCTCCCTGGTTCGGTGGGACCGGTCAGATCGCATCGGCCGCCGCCTTGAGGTCGCGCTGCTTCGGGACGAGCCCGGTGTTGACCAGTCGGCGCATGATCCCGTAGGTGATGAAGGAGCCGACGAGGTAGCAGGGTTGGACGACGAGGATCTGTCCGGTGATGAAGCCCCAGGGCAGGTGGAGGATGAGACGGTTGCCCACGCCGAACATCAGAGCGTCGGCCAGGCCGCCGATCTGCCCGATGAGGACGAGCTGCCACAGCTTGAGGCCCTTGTCCCTGGACTTCATGACCCAGACCAGGAGCGCCACAGGGACCGCGTGCGCGGCGTTGGTGAGGAACAGGAAGGGCGCCATCGGCTGGGAGGCCGTGAGGTTGGAGATGACCGGGTTGATCCACGCGGTGATCAGCGCCCCGGTCAGTCCGTAGAACGCGGCGGCGGGTACCCAGATCGCACAGACCACGATGGCCGAGACGATCGGAACGCTGCCGCCGGTCAGGGCGAGATCCAGGCGCTCGGTGATCTGGAGGATCACCGCCATGGTGAGACCGAGGAACACGCACGTGATGATGGTGCGGGTGTCCCGGGGCAGGAGCCGGAACTTCCAGTTGGGGAGCGTCGTCCACCGCTTGGCCGACAGTGACGGTGTCGTTGCCATGGATCATTCCTCTGCTGGTGAGTGCGGGTGCGGCGGCCGGGGGGCGCCCTCCGCGGGGTGGTCGGCGGGATCGCCGTGGTCGCCTGGCACCCGGTGGTGGCCGGGTGCGGGCCGTGCGGACCCGCCGCCCGCCGGCTCGGGACGGGCCAGGGCGCGGTTGACGAGGACACGGGCTGCGGAGCCGGCGCTGTCCATCCGGCCGGCCAGGATGTCGGCCTCGGTGAAGCGGGCCAGATAGATGCCCCGGTCGCCGAAGCGGTCGTGGTCGTAGACGACGAACAGTTGGCCGTCGGGGCCGATGGCGGCGTCCGGGTAGGAGACGTCGTCGCGGTCGTCCAGCAGCAGCCGGTGCGGCCAGGTCGCGCCGTCGTCGTCGCTGAGAAAGGCGGTGAGGTTGGTGCGGCCCTTCCACTCCTTGACGTTGCCCTGCTGCTCGATCTCCGCCCGGGACCGCCGGTCGCCGAAGTCCGCATGGTTGATCATGAGCAGCCGGCCCGAGGGCAGCCGCCGGATGTGGAAGCGGGAGCAGGGGCCGTCGACGTGGCTGCGGCGGCCGGGCGACCAGGTCTTGCCGCCGTCGTCGGAGAAGCTCTCGCCCATGCCGTCGAAGCACCGCACGAGCATCCACAGACCGCCGTCGCGCTTCTCCACGACCATGTGCTCGTCGAAGCTGCGATTGGGCACGTCGGCTCCGCCGAGGTAGCTGATCGTCTCGCCCTCGTCGGTGGAGGCGTAGACGTTGGAGAACCGCTCCGCCGCCAGCGGGTGCTCCTCGGTGGGGGTGTGGCAGGCCCAGATGGCAGTGGGGAACAGCCAGGTCCCGTCGGAGAGCACGGTGGGCTTGTTCATCATGAGCCCGTTGGCGATGCGGCGCGGCTCCGACCAGACCGGCTCGTCGTCGTCCGGGTTGTCGCTGATGGCGGCCCAGGTGCCGACCCGGCCGTCGAAGAAGTCGCGGCTCTGGTTCCACGTCAGCCAGAGCCGGTCGTTCGGGTCGCGCCACAGACAGGGGTCGTAGACGCGGATCTCGGGGTCGTCGTGCTCCACGACGAACCGGGGGCCGTCCCAGGTCGCGCCGTCGTCGTCGCTGCTGGTGACGACGACGAAGTTGCCCCCTGTCTCCGTGTCCATGCCGGTGTACCAGTTGACGTGGAGCCGGCCGCCACGAGTGCGCTCGATCGACGGAATGCCCTGCCACTTGCGGTGCTCGTCCTGGTACCTGGCGTGGGTGGGGCGCGAGGAGATCCGGGCGGGGGCCATGGCGCCTGTCTGGGGCATGCCTGCTCCTGTCGTGGGGTGGTGCGGTGCCGCCGGTTGTGCGGCGGTGCACGACAGTGTTGGCCAGCCCTTCGGTGTCTGTCAATACTGACAGACGCTGCTCATCCGGACGTCACCTCGGGTACCCACTCCAGCAGCCTCTGGACCAGTACCTCGTTGCCGCCGACAACCGATGTCTCCACGGCCGCGATCATCGCCTCGAAATGCGCCCGCATGGCCTCCTCGGCGCCCCCCGGATCGCGGTGCGTGATCCGGTCCAGGACCGCCGTGTGCTCGGCAACCACCTGCTCCTCCTCCCGCCGGGTCGCCAGCACCGTGTCGAGTACCGCCTCCACCCGGTCCAGCCGCGGGGCGAGCATCATCTCGGCGGCCACCTTGAGCATCCGGTTGGTCGACATGCCGACGACGCCCCGGTGGAAGCTGAGCCCCGGCTGCTCGATCATCGGCGCGCTGCCGACCACCCGGGCGTGCTGCTCGCACAGGTCCCGCAGCTCGGTCAGCCGGTCCTCCTGCGGGGCGCGCGCGGCGTCGCCCGCAGCCGCGCTCTCCACGGCGAGCCGCGCCCTGAGCAGGTCGAGGAGGTCCTTGGTGTCGCGTACCGCGTGCTGCAGCGAGTCGGAGGTGCGGTGGGTCAGGACCGTCTCCGCGGCGCGGCGCCGCCCCTCGGGGGCGAGGACGCGGCCTTTGGCGCCCACGGGGCGGGTCCACCCTCTGGCGTCCATCTCCCGCAGCAGCCGCGAGACGGAGGACTCGCTCAGCTCCCTGCCCCGCCGCGCCAGTTCGCGTTGAGCGTTGCGCGTGCCCAGCGGGCCGCTCGACGCCGACAACAGCTGGAGGAGCGCGAGCATGGCTCCTTCGCGGTCGTTCATGGTCTTCCTCTCACTCGTCCCGCCGGACACTCCCCGCCGGCCGTTCCGCCCCGCTCGGCGGGGGAGGGGCGGCGGCGACGAGGCTGCGCACTTGACGCGGACCGCTCCGCCGACGATGGTTGGTCAAAACTGACCAGCGCCTGCCGGGCTCAGGATACCGCGCCCGATCCTGTGGCGGCACGGCCTTCCGCGATCGAGGCGGGTACTTCTGATGACACTCCCTTCCCCCTCCGGCCCCGCCGGCCCCTCCGGATCCTCCGGCCCAGCCGCTCACTACCCTCGCGACCTGGCAGGCTACGGCGGACTGCCGCCGCACGCACAGTGGCCCGGCGGGGCAAAGGTGGCCGTGCAGTTCGTCGTCAACGTCGAGGAGGGCGGCGAGAACAACGTCCTGCACGGCGACGACGCCTCGGAGGCCTTTCTCACCGAGGAGCCGACCACCGCGCTGCGGGGCCGCCGCAACCTCAACGTCGAATCGCAGTACGAGTACGGCACCCGGGCCGGATTCTGGCGGCTGCACCGGCTGTTCGAGGAGCGCGGGCTGCCGGTGACGGTCTTCGGCATCGCGGAGTCGTTGCGCCGCAACCCCGGCCTGGTGCGGGCCGCGCGGGGGTCCGACTGGGAGATCGCCTCGCACTCGTTGCGGTGGATCAACTACGCCGGACTCGACCCGGAGACCGAGCGCGAGCACATCGAACGGGCCGTGCGCATCCACACCGAGGTGTGCGGGCACGCGCCGCTCGGCTGGTACACGGGGCGCAACAGCGCCGACACCCGCCGGCTCGTGGTCGAGCACGGAGGTTTCCTCTACGACTCGGACTCCTTCGGTGACGACCTGCCGTACTGGGTGGACGTCGAGGGCACAGCCCAACTCGTGGTCCCCTACACCCTCGACAACAACGACGGCCGGTACCTCAACACCTACGGCTTCCAGTCGGAGTCGTTCTCGGCCTACCTCACGCGGGCCCTGGAACTCCTGCTGGAGGAGGGTGCACAGCGGCCGCGGATGATGAGTGTCGGGCTCCACCTGCGCATCAGCGGGCGCCCCGGACGCGCCGCCGACCTGCGCCGCTTCCTCGACCTCGTGGCCGGGCACCCCGATGTCTGGGTCGCCCGGCGGGTGGACATCGCCCGCCACTGGCGCTCCACCCACCCGGCGGCACAGTGGCTGCCGCACGCCGGAGACCCCCTGGCGGCCGCCGACCCGCTCCCGGCCCGGCCGGGGCTGTGAGCCCGTCGACGAGGTTTCCTCCGCGCTCGGGGCGAGTGGCATCGCGCTCTTTCGAAGTCGGTGCCAGCGGTGTTGCGTTGTGTGCCTGGTGTTGCAGTGCTGCGTGCCGACGGCCGGGACATCGACTCGCTGCTGGTGGTGGTGGGCCGTGGCGCTGACATCGACGTGGCCGTACGGCTATCATCCCCGGGATGCCGCTTCGCCAGTACGCCTACTTCGCGCTGTTCAGCCGGCACACCTCGGCAGACGGCATGACCTCACGGCTGGGCATCAGCCCTGACGAGGTGACTGTTCGCGGTAGCCGGTGCACCGAGCCGACGGTGGTTCCGGTCGACCACTCGTGGAGGGTTGTCTGCCGGGAGCCGGGCCTGTGCGTCGACGAGCAGATCACCCGCGTTCTCGGCAGGCTCCAGCCCCACACGGACCGCATCTGCGACCTCACCCGGCAGCTGACCGGTACCGGCGACGGCGCAGTGCTTCAGGTCGTGCGCTACTTCGACGCCACCGACCGAACCCGTCCGGGCGCGGCGGACGCCCGCGACCTCTTGGGTTGGCACCTCGACCGCGAGGTCCTGGACTTCCTCAAAGTCACCGGAGCCGAGCTCGACATCGACGAGTACGACATGGCCGGAGCCGAGGACGCCGGGTGAGCACACGACCTCGTGGTCACCCGGCACATGGGCGAGCGGGTGTGGGGCTCCCGATGCGGTACGTGAGCCCCACACTGCGCTGGCGGCGAGGCAGGGTCAGAAGTCCCAGTCGTCGTCGTCCGTGTCCTCGGCCTTGCCCATGACGTAGGAGGAGCCGGAGCCGGAGAAGAAGTCGTGGTTCTCGTCCGAGCCGGGGGAGAGGGCGGCCAGGATCTCCGGGTTGACCTCGGTCTCCGCGGCGGAGAAGCGGGTGTCGTAGCCGAGGTTCATCAGGGCCTTGTTGGCGTTGTACCGGACGAATACGGCGACGTCGTCCATCAGGCCGAGAGGCTCGTACAGTTCCCCGGAGTAGGCGAGTTCGAGTGCGTAGAGCTCCTCCAGGAAGGCGAAGGTGAACTCGCGCATCTCCTCGCGCTCGGCCGCCGTGCGCTTCTCCAGGCCGCGCTGGTACTTGTAGCCCGAGTAGTAGCCGTGCACCGCCTTGTCCCGCAGGATCAGCCGGATCATGTCGGCGGTGTTCGTCAGCATCGCATGGCAGGAGAAGTGCAGCGGGAGGTAGAAACCCGCGTACAGCAGCAGCGACGACAGGAGGGTGGCGGCGACCTTGCGCTTGAGCGGATCGTCCCCGTAGTAGTGCGCCAGGACCTTCTTGGCCCGCTGCTGGAGGACGTCGTTGCCCACGGCCCAGCGGTAGGCGTCGTCGATCTCGGGGGTGGTGGAGAGGGTGGAGAAGACCGAGGAGTAGCTGCGGGCGTGCACGGCCTGCATGAAGGCGATGTTGGTGTAGACGGCCTCCTCGTGCTCGGTGCGCGCGTCCTGGATCTGGGCGATCTCGCCGACGGTCGCCTGCACGGTGTCGAGCAGGGTCAGGCCGGTGAACACCCGCATGGTCAGCGTGCGTTCCTCGGGCGTGAGCCGCTGCTGCCACGCCTGGAGATCGTTGGAGAGCGGGACCTTCTCGGGCAGCCAGAAGTTGGAGGTGAGCCGGTTCCAGACCTCCAGGTCCTTCTCGTCGGTGACCCGGTTCCAGTTGACAGGGCGCAGCCGGGCGGATGGGTCGTGACGGAAGAACGGAGGCGTGGCCGAGTTCGCCAGCAGGTCGGTCACGGGCGCTTCGGTGGTGGTCATGTGCGAGCCTTCGCGGACGTTACGGGGACGGTCACAGGGTGCAGGAGAGGCAGTTCTCGATCTCGGTACCTTCCAGGGCCTCCTGGCGCAGTCGGATGTAGTAGAGAGTCTTGATGCCCTTGCGCCAGGCGTGGATCTGCGCCCTGTTCAGGTCGCGGGTGGTGGCCGTGTCACGGAAGAAGAGGGTGCAGCTCAGGCCCTGGTCCACGTGCTGGGTCGCCGCCGCGTAGGTGTCGATGATCTTCTCGGGGCCGATCTCGTACGCGTCCTGGAAGTACTCCAGGTTGTCGTTGTCCATGTGCGGCGCCGGGAAGTAGACGCGGCCGAGCTTGCCCTCCTTGCGAATCTCGATCTTGGAGGCGATCGGGTGGATGGAGGCGGTCGCGTTGTTGATGTAGCTGATCGAGCCGGTCGGCGGCACGGCTTGGAGGTACTGGTTGTAGATGCCGTGCTGCTGGACGGAGCGCTTCAGCTCCCGCCAGTCCTCCGGGGTGGGCAGTGCGATCCCGGACGCGGCGAAGAGCTTGGCGACCTGCTCGGTGGCCGGCTCCCACACCTGCTCGGTGTACTTGTCGAAGTAGGAGCCGTCCGCGTAGCCGGACTCCGCGAACCCGGCGAAGGCCTTGCCGCGCTCGATCGCCATCCGGTTGGAGGCGCGCAGGGCGTGATAGGTGACGGCGTAGAAGTACATGTTCGTGAAGTCGACGCCCTCCTCGCTGCCGTAGTGGATGCGCTGCGAGGCGAGGTAGCCGTGCAGGTTCATCTGGCCCAGGCCGATGGAGTGGGAGAGCGCGTTGCCGTTGGCGACGGAGGGGACGGCGCCGATGTCCGACTGGTCGGAGACGGCGGTCAGACCTCGCACGGCGGTCTCGACGGTGGCGCCGAGGTCGGGGGAGGCCATGGCGGCAGCGATGTTGAGCGAGCCCAGGTTGCAGGAGATGTCCCGGCCCACCTGCTCGTAGCCGATCGCCTGGTCGTAGGTGCTGGGCGTGTTGACCTGGAGGATCTCCGAGCACAGGTTCGACATGTTGATCCAGCCGGGGATCGGGTTGGCCCGGTTGACCGTGTCCTCGAACAGGATGTACGGATAACCCGACTCGAACTGCAGCTCGGCGATGGTCTTGAAGAACTCCCGCGCCGGCACCGTCGTCCTGCGGATGTTCGGGTTGGTGACCATCTCGTCGTAGTGCGCGCTCACCGACAGGTCGGCCAGCGGTTTGCCGTACTCGCGCTCCACGTCGTAGGGCGAGAACAGGTGCATGTCCTCGTTCCGCTTGGCCAGCTCGAAGGTGATGTCCGGGATGACCACGCCGAGGGAGAGGGTCTTGATGCGGATCTTCTCGTCCGCGTTCTCCCGCTTGGTGTCCAGGAACCGCATGATGTCCGGATGGTGCGCGTGCAGATAGACCGCGCCCGCGCCCTGGCGTGCACCGAGCTGGTTGGCGTAGGAGAAGGAGTCCTCCAGCAGCTTCATCACCGGCACGACACCCGAGGACTGGTTCTCGATCTTCTTGATCGGGGCGCCCTGCTCGCGCAGGTTGGACAGCAGGAGCGCCACACCTCCGCCCCGCTTGGAGAGCTGGAGCGCGGAGTTGACGCCGCGTCCGATGGACTCCAGATTGTCCTCCACCCGCAGCAGGAAGCAGGAGACCAGTTCACCGCGCTGTGCCTTGCCCGCGTTGAGGAAGGTGGGGGTGGCGGGCTGGAAGCGGCCGGTGAGGATCTCGTCCACCAGGCGGGAGGCCAGCTCCTGGTCGCCTGCGCCCAGGTAGAGGGCGGTGGCGACGACCCGGTCCTCGAAACGCTCCAGGTAGCGGCGCCCGTCGAAGGTCTTGAGCGTGTAGGAGGTGTAGTACTTGAACGCGCCGAGGAACGTGGCGAACCGGTGCTTGTGCGCGTATGCCTGCCGGTACAGCGACGTGAGGAACGCCTCGTCGTACCGGCGGAACGGCGCGGCCTCGTAGTAGTCGTTATCGATCAGGTAGGCGAGCTTCTCCTCCACCGAGTCGAACACCACCGTGTTCGGGTTCACGTGCTGGAGGAAGTACTGGCGTACGGCTTCCCGGTCCTTGTCGAACTGGATGCTGCCGTAGCAGTCGTAGATGTTCAGCATCGCGTTGAGCGCGTGGTAGTCCTTGCGCTCCATCGTCGAGACGGGCGAGCCCTCGCCCGCGCTCACGCCGCGGCTGAAGTCCGCGCCGTCCGTACTGCCTGTGTCGACGAGTGTCGTGTCCAAAACCTCTCCAGACCTTCCCGCACGGCACGGACGTCCCGCTCCGTGCCCAGCAACTCGAACCTGTACAGCTCGGGAACCCCGCACTTCGCCGAGATCACCCTTCCGGCCTGGCAGTACGCCTCGCCGAAATTGGTGTTGCCCGACGCGATCACCCCGCGCAGCAGCGACCGGTTCTCCGCATCGTTGAGGAAGCGGATCACCTGCTTGGGCACCGCACCCCTGCCGTTGTCGTGGCCGCCGCCGTACGTCGGCACGATCAGCACATACGGTGCGGCCGCCCGTGGCATGCCCTCCAGCTGGGGGCGCAGAGGGATGCGCTGCGCGGGCAGACCGAGCCGCTCGACAAAGCGCTTGGTGTTCTCCGAGACGCTGGAGAAGTACACAAGACCGCTCACGGTCTGCCGCCTCCTCTCGCTCGTACCCTGTCCCTCCGGGGGCGGGGAGCGGATGCGAGGCAGCACGTGCGCCGGTTCACGGACGGTGACGACCGTGCCCGCTGCGCACACAGCCACGCGGCCCTCCCTCGGGGCCCCGGAGCGCGCACACCACGTCGATGTGCGCACCGATGGCAGGTCTTCGGACTCGCGGGCGCGCCTGCCGGCCACCGGATCCCGGTGACGGCGGGCCTTCTACTGGCCGTCGCTTCCCGGACCCGGGTGGGCCCAGTGCTGTGTGACGGCGGTCGTTCCCGCTCACCGCTGCGGGGCAGTCCCGGACTTTCACCGGGTTCCCTCTTGCCTCGCGGGACGCCGCTGCGCCTCGCGAACCATCAGCGCGGCCAACACTACATCTAGGTGGGGATGCGTGTGGGAGGGGGTACATCTTGTGTCGCGAGGAGTGGGTGGTAGCACGCACATCCGAGCCGTGCCCCGGGTGAGGGAGGCTTGTGCGCTGCTGCGGAGCCGCCTCAGCGCTTCGGCTGCCGCTTCGTCGTGCCCGCACTCCGGCGGGCCCGGTGTATCCGCTCGGGGAGCGCGGTCAGCAGCGAGTCGGCGCCGGGAATGCCGGACGAGGGGTAGGCGCCGTCCCGTCCGCGCAGCGCGGTGTCGAGGGCTTCGAGGTAGTCGGCCGTCTCCAGCAGGGCCTCACGCAGCGTGCGCATCCGTACGCTCTGGCCGCCGAGTTGCCGCCGCATGGCAGCGAGGTTCTCGAAGTCGTGCGGGGTGAGAGCCACCATGGGCTTCCCGTCGATGACGATGTGCTGTGGAGGTCTCCTGGCCATGCCGCCTCCTGTTCGGTGTGCCGACTCGTCTCGTGCCCTGGCGGGGGCGGGCGGTACGGCGTCCGCCCCCGCCGAGGACGTGTCTCAGGACGTGCTGGCGGGCAGCTCCGTGCGGACGGTTCGTGCGGCGGCGACCAGGTTCTCCAGGGAGGCCCGGGTCTCGGGCCAGCCGCGGGTCTTCAGGCCGCAGTCGGGGTTGACCCACAGGCGGTCGGCGGGAATGGCTTCGAGGCCCTTGCGCAGCAGGGCTGTGGCCTCCTCGGTGCTGGGGACGCGGGGGGAGTGGATGTCGTAGACGCCTGGACCGGCCTCGCGCGGGTAGCCGTGCTCGGCCAGTTCGTGTGCGACCTGCATGTGGGAGCGGGCTGCTTCCAGGCTGATGACGTCGGCGTCGAGGTCGTCGATGGCCTGGACGATGTCGCCGAACTCGGCGTAGCACATGTGGGTGTGGATCTGGGTGGCCGGGCGGACGCCCGCGGTGGAGAGGCGGAAGGCATCGGTCGCCCAGGCGAGGTAGACGTCGCGGTCGGCGGCGCGCAGCGGGAGGGTCTCGCGCAGCGCGGGCTCGTCGACCTGGATGACCGAAGTACCCGCGGCCTCCAGATCGCTGACCTCGTCGCGCAGGGCGAGGGCGACCTGGCGTGCTGTCTCTCCGAGGGGCTGGTCGTCGCGGACGAAGGACCAGGCGAGCATGGTGACCGGGCCCGTCAGCATGCCCTTGACGGGGCGCCGGGTCAGCGACTGGGCATAGGTGGTCCAGCGGACCGTCATCGGTTCGGGGCGGGAGATGTCGCCGGCCAGGACCGGCGGGCGCACGTAGCGGGTGCCGTAGGACTGGACCCAGCCGTGCTGGGTGGCCAGGTAGCCGGTGAGCTGCTCGGCGAAGTACTGCACCATGTCGTTGCGCTCGGGCTCACCGTGCACGAGCACGTCGATGCCCGCCTTCTCCTGGAAGGCGAGGACGTCGCGGATCTCGGTCTTGATCCGCTCCTCGTACCCCGCCGTGTCGATGCGGCCGGCGCGCAGGTCGGCGCGGGCGGTGCGCAGCTCGGTCGTCTGCGGGAAGGAGCCGATCGTGGTGGTGGGCAGCAGCGGCAGGCCCAGCCGTGCGCGCTGGGCCTTCGTGCGCTCCGCGTAGGGCTGCGAGCGGCGGGTCTCCGCCTCGGTCACCGCAGCGGCGCGGGCCCGCACCGCCGGGTCGTGGGTGAGCGCGGAGTGGGCACGGGAGGCAAGGTCGGCGCGGTTGGCGGACAGCTCAGCGCTGATGGCGTCGGTGCCCTGCGTCAGCCCCTTGGCGAGGGTGACGATCTCGGTGGTCTTCTGCCGGGCGAAGGCCAGCCAGCGCAGCACCTCCGGGTCGAGGTCGCGTTCGGCCTTCGCGTCGAGCGGTACGTGCAGCATCGAGCAGGAGGCCGCGACATCCACCCGGTCGGCGAGACCCAGGAGGGTACCGAGGGTGGCCAGGGACTTCTCCAGGTCGTTGATCCAGATGTTGCGGCCGTTGACGACCCCGGCCACCAGGCGCTTTCCGGGCAGTCCACCGGCCGCGGCGATCGCGTCCAGGTTGGCGGCAGCCGCCTCGGTGAAGTCGATCGCGAGGCCGTCCACCGGAGCCTTGGCCAGGACGGGCAGGGCGTCGCCGAGCCGGTCGAAGTAGGAGGCGACCAACAGCTTCGGCCGGTCGGTGAGCCCGCCCAGTTCGCGACAGGCGCGGGTGGCGGCTTCCAGCTCCTGCGGGGTGCGGTCCTGGACCAGCGCCGGCTCGTCCAGCTGCACCCACTCGGCGCCCGCGGCCCGCAGATCGGCGAGGATCTCCGCGTACACCGGGAGCAGCTTCTCCAGCAGGCTCAGCGGCTCGAAGTCGGCGGCGACACCCGGCGCGGGCTTGGCCAGCAGGAGGTAGGTGACCGGGCCGACGAGGACCGGACGTGCGGTCAGACCCAGCGCCAGCGCCTCCTTCAGCTCGGCGACCTGCTTGGTGGAGTCGGCGGTGAAGACGGTGTCGGGGCCCAGCTCAGGGACGAGGTAGTGGTAGTTGGTGTCGAACCATTTGGTCATCTCCAGCGGCGCCACGTCCTGGGTGCCGCGCGCCATCGCGAAGTACCCGCCCAGCGCATCGGCCTCGACGGCCGTGCGGTGCCGTTCGGGGAGGGCACCGACCATGACGCTGGTGTCCAGCATGTGGTCGTAGTAGGAGAAGTCACCGGTGGGCACCTCGTGGACGCCGGCACCGGCGAGCTGCTGCCAGTTGGCCTTGCGGAGGTCGGCGGCGGTCTGCCGGAGGGCGTCGGCGGTGACGCGGCCCTTCCAGTACCCCTCGACGGCCTTCTTCAGTTCTCGGTTCGGTCCCTGGCGGGGGTAGCCGTACACGGTGGCCCGTGCTGCCGCGGCTGCGGACTTCGCTGTCACGGAGATCTCCTTCGCGAGACGTCTCGTCGGATACCGGCGAGCACGAGGAGCGAAGGTGACGGAGTACCGGCGGGCGACGGATGCGCGGCCTGCGTCCGTCCACCGGGATATCTGCGCCGACCTGCCCTCGAGGTCACCGGAATGTCCGCACACACAGGGGCGTGTGCGGGCAACGGGCAGGTCTTCGGACTCGCGGGCGCGCGTGCCGGTGGGTTCCGGCAGGCTCCTACTGGCCGTCGCTTCCCGGGCCCGGAAGGGTCCAGTGCTGTGTGACGGCGGTCGTTCCCACTCACCGCTGCGGGGCAGTCCCGGATTTCCACCGGGTTCCCTCTTACGACGCTCCCGCCTGGCGGACGGGGCGAACCAGTTGCCCCGCCAGAGTAGACGCACTGCCGCGACGTTGGGTAGTACGCCCCCTCGGCACCCGGTGCCGGGCCTCTGGTCCCGCACCGGGTGCCCGCCCGCGCCGGCCCCTGAGCCGGTACGGGCACGTACCAGGGACCCTCAGCCCTGGTCGTACGCCTGGGACCGGCGGCCGATCGTGCGGCCCGCCAGTCCCGGCTCCATCATGCGCGGCGGCGGCAGCAGCAGCCGCAGCAGCGTGGCGCGGCGTACCGGGGTTCCTCGGACTTCTCGCAGAGGGAGGCGGCGACGGCCGGCACCGTGTCCACCGTGTCCCGCCTGATCAGACCGGCCGGCTCCAGGAGGCCCCACGGGGCGGGGCGCAGCCCTGGCCCGTGTCCGCGTCGGCCGGTGGCCGCCGACGGCACCGATTCTGCCGAGCCGCGGGCACAGCGGGAGCCACGGTGACGCCCCCCGGATCAGGAACTGGCCTCTTGGCCCACGGCGCGGCGCACAAGGTGCCTCGTGTACGCGTCGGTGGTGAAGTAGGCGGGCAGCTCCCGGCCGAGCGCGGCGCGTGCGAGGACCTCGCGGGCTTCGACGGCCAGTGCGTCCGGGTCCTCCTTCGCCAGCGCGGCGCACTCGCTCTCCAGCAGGTCGAGAACGGTGGCGCGGTCGGCGGCGCCGTGCCGCAGCGACTGCCAGATCTGGCAGCGGGCGATCTCGGCCGCGGCGGTGTCCTCCACCAGGCCGTTCAGCGCGAGGGCGCCCCGGCCGCGCAGCCAGGCGTCGATGTAGCGCAGCGCCACCGCCACGTTGGTGCGGACGCCCTCCCGGGTGGGTGGGCCCGCGGTGCGACGGACCGCGAGCAGGTCGCGGGCGGTGACCTCGACATCGGTGCGCAGGTGCTCGATCTGGTGCGGGCGCCCGGCCAGTACGCCCCCGAAGGCCTCACGGCAGGTGGGCACCAGCGCTGGGTGGGCCACCCAGGAACCGTCGAACCCGTCCTGGGCCTCCCGCTCCTTCTCCAGCCGCACTGCCGCCAGCGAGGCGTCGTCCGCGTGCACACCGCCCCCGGGGATCTGCGCGGTCATGCACCCGACGGCGTGGGCCCCGCGCTTGTGGCAGGTCTGCACGAGCAGGTCGGTGTAGGCCCGAAGGAACGGAACGGTCATGGTGACCGCCGTCCGGTCGGGGAGGACGAAGTCGGGCCGGTGTGCGTAGTTCTTGACGAGGCTGAACAGATAGTCCCAGCGGCCGGCGTTGAGACCCGCGCTGTGCTCGCGGAGCTCGTAGAGGATCTCCTCCATCTCGAAGGCCGCGGTGACGGTCTCTATCAGCGCGGTGGCCCGCACGGTGCCGCGGGGAATCCCCAGCAGGTCCTGGGCGAGGACGAACACGTCGTTCCACAGCCGGGCCTCGTAGTGGTTCTCCAGCTTGGGGAGGTAGAAGTACGGGCCCCGTCCGGCGTCGATCTGCCGCCGCCCGCAGTGGAACAGATACAGCCCGAAGTCCACGAGGGAGGCGGAGGGAGCGCGGCCGTCGACGCGCAGGTGCTCCTCGGTCAGGTGCCAGCCGCGCGGGCGCACGACGATCGTGGCGAGCCGGTCCGGTGCGCCGAGCCGGTACTCCTTGCCCGAGGGTGCGGTGAAGTCGAGGCGCCGTGCGCACGCGTCGCGCAGCACGAGCTGACCGCCCACGATGTTCTGCCAGGTAGGAGAGGTGGCGTCCTCGAAGTCGGCCATCCACACCTGGGCACCGGAGTTGAGCGCGTTGACGGCCGTTCGGCGGGTGGGAGGTGCGCTGAGCTCGACGCGGCGATCGGCCAGACCGGGCGCGGGCGGCGCCACCCGCCAGTCGGGGTCCTCGCGGATCCGGGCGGTGGCCACCGAGAAGTCCAGCGGTTCACCGGAGTTCAGCCGCAGCGTACGACGGCGGCGCTCCGTCAGGATCCGCTGCCGGCGCTCCTCGAACGCGGTGTGCAGGCGGCCGATGAACTCCAGAGCCTCGGGGGTGAGGATCTCGTCGTGCCGGTCACCGGGCGGACCGATCACCTCGACCTGCTGGGTGCCGACCTGCTGGGTGAGGGTGGGAGACATGGGGCGCTCCTCGGGTGAAGAGTCGAAGCGGGGGCGGAGGAAGGAGAGACGGGGCCGCTGAGCCGGGGAGCCGTAGCCGCCGGGGTGGCCGGCGGCTACGTGGGGCGGGGCTCAGTGGAACTGCTCCTCCTCGGTGGAGCCGGTGAGTGCGGTGGTGGTGGAGGCGGGGTTGAGGGCGGTGGAGACGGCGTCGAAGTAGCCGGTGCCGACCTCGCGTTGGTGTTTGACGGCGGTGAAGCCGTCCTGCTGGGCGGCGAACTCCTTCTCCTGGAGGTCGACGTAGGCGGTCATGCCGCTTTCGGCGTAGCCGCGGGCGAGGTCGAACATGCCGTGGTTGAGGGAGTGGAAGCCGGCCAGGGTGATGAACTGGAAGCGGTAGCCCATCGCGCCCAGTTCGCGCTGGAACTTGGCGATCTGGTCGTCGTCGAGTGCGGCCCTCCAGTTGAAGGAGGGAGAGCAGTTGTAGGCGAGCATCTGGTCCGGGTGGCGGGCGTGGACGGCCTCGGCGAACTCGCGGGCCTGCGCCAGGTCGGGTGTGCCGGTCTCCATCCACAGCAGGTCGGCGTAGGGGGCGTAGGCCAGGCCGCGGGCGATGACCGCTTCCATGCCGCTGCGCACCCGGTAGAAGCCCTCGCTGGTGCGCTCGCCGGTGCAAAAACGCGCGTCGCGTTCGTCGACGTCGCTGGTCAGCAGGTTGGCGGCCAGCGCGTCGGTGCGGGCGACGATGAGGGTGGGCACGTCGGCGATGTCGGCGGCCAGGCGGGCGGCGTTGAGGGTGCGGATGTGCTGGGAGGTGGGGACGAGGACCTTGCCGCCCAGGTGGCCGCACTTCTTCTCGGAGGCCAGCTGGTCCTCGTAGTGGATACCGGCCGCACCAGCCGCGATCATCGCCTTGGTCAGTTCGAAGGTGTTGAGAGGGCCGCCGAAGCCGGCCTCGGCGTCGGCCACGACGGGGGCCAGGTAGTCGGTCGTGTCCCCGGCGCCCTCGGCGGTGGCGATCTGGTCGGCCCGCAGCAGCGCGTTGTTGATGCGGCGCACGACCTGCGGCACCGAGTTGGCCGGGTAGAGGCTCTGGTCGGGGTAGGTGTGCCCCGCCAGGTTGGCGTCGGCGGCCACCTGCCAGCCCGACAGATA